>JAWLFY010000131.1:0-10323 GCA_041685355.1 Pirellulaceae bacterium
GGGACCCTCGTGCTGCGAACTTGACATGCCGAATCACGGCGTTATAGTGAAGCACCCTAGGAAGAATTGTTTCCTCGAGGTCAACGCTTGACTTCCCTCGCTGCCATCGGCTCGGATGTTTCGCTCGAGGCCTTGCCTTGACGAAGAAAATCGAGTCTGGTTTTGGAAAAGGCGGTTCATCGCACGGCAGATTCGACCACCGGCATGGGGCCGGGGCGACTCGGTAGTTCGTGTGAGGTTGCGAAAAGGCCGTTCTGCTTGGTAAAACGCTTCTTACCGAGGCGATTGCCCCAGGTGAAGCGGGCTGGCTCAGCAGAGCTGATGAGCTGAGTAAGTGCGGTTCATCCGCCAAGACATTAGCCTGGCAGGGCACCAGAATTTTAGCCCGTCAGGGTATTAGGACATTAGCCCGTCAGCGTAATCGCCCGGCGGGATACCATCGGGAGAGGATACCATCGGGATAACCGAGAGTCGGTTGTCGGCCCCATGGATAATTGGCGGCCCCTCGGATAAGTCGTCGGGTGGGGCGCGATGCGAGACGTCTTCGCGAGCTGTTTTGGGCCCATTGGAAAAAGGTCGACCCGCCAAAGCTTGTTGTTGAGCCAAAGCGTGTTGTTGAGCGAAGTCGGGATTTGAACGTCCTGAGCGGTAACAAGTCTGGAGCGGTAACGATCCGTGGGGGGCAAGGCTCAGCAGAGAGTGGAGTGTTCCGGGGAAAGTGTTCCAGGGAAGACGTGAGCGTAGAGGATTCGGCGCGGTCGGACTGTGTCGGGAAACCGTGGCACATTTGCCGCGGAGCGGGCTGACGGAGCGGGCTAAGTCGTCACACTACCGGCCGAAACCGGACTTGCCTGAAGATTCCGTTCCTGGATCCGTTTGTCGAACGGACCAGAGTCGGTCTCACAGTCGAGCGGGGCGAACAGCCAGACGGTTTGCGAAATGAGTCACTCATCGGATTGAGTTGATTTTGGAGCGTCATCGGGAGTTGACACCGCAGTCTCTCGTTGATCGTTCGTTTTCTTACCTAGAAGTTGCGGTAACTTTCTGATTCTCGCTGACAGCTTGCCGGCGGATGGTGACGTTACGACGGTCGGTTTCGGTTCGGGCAACGGCGTCCGTGTTTGGAAACCTTCCTCGGGATCATCATCCGGGCATGTGACGACGCACGGAGGCGAACGGGCCGACGAACCGGTCTGATTCCCGTCGACGTGTCGTGCACACGAGCTCGGTCAACGCTTCCCAGCGTCTCTGGATGACAAATGGCGAAAAAGAAACGGTCAACGCGGAGCCACGGTGCTTCCCCCGGTAGCGGTTCAGGACCTCACGTGTCGAACGGGAAGCCCCGGCGACGGCGACGCGGTGGGGGCGGCGGCGGGGGCCAGTCCCAACGCGGCGGCGGCCCGAACGCGGGCGGCTCGGTCGAGCCGGAAGTCGTGAACGACGCCCCGCTGGAAGACGGCGAGGGGATCCTGGAACTGCACCCCAACGGGTACGGGTTCTTGCGAAGTCGCGACAATAATTATTCGCGGGAACGGACCGACCCGTTCGTACCCGGGACGATGATCGAGCGGTTCGGGCTCCGCCAAGGGGTCTACATCAAGGGCACGGTCCAACAGGCCCGTCGCCAACAGGGGCCGCGGGTCCGTGAGATCACCGATGTCGACGGGATGCCTCCGGATGATTATCTCAACGTCAAGAATTTCGATTCGCTGACGCCGATCAACCCCGAACAATGGTTGCGGCTGGAGTGCGGTCGTGAACCGCTTACGAACCGCGTGATCGATCTGCTAGCGCCGCTGGGCAAGGGCCAACGGGCGCTGATCGTCTCGCCGCCCCGTAGCGGCAAGACGGTAACCCTTCAGCACATCGCCACCGGCGTCGCCACGAATCACCCGGAGCTGCGTCTGATCGTGCTGTTGATCGACGAGCGGCCCGAAGAAGTGACGGATATGCGGCGCAACGTGATCGGCGGCGAGGTGGTCGCGAGCAGTCTCGATATGGACGTCGACAGCCACGTCCGCTTGAGCCAGCTCGTGATCGACCGGGCCCGACGGCTCGCCGAAATGGGCCAAGACGTGTTCCTCATGCTCGATTCGATCACCCGGCTCGCGCGGGCGTTCAACAAATGGGTCGGCTCCAGCGGCCGTGGCCGAGCGACGATGTCGGGCGGTCTCGACGTCAAAGCGATGGACATCCCGAAGAAACTGTTCGCCACCGCGCGGGCGTTCCAAGAAGGGGGCTCCCTGACGATCGTCGGAACGGCGTTGGTCGACACGAACAGCCGAATGGACGAGGCGATCTTCCAGGAGTTCAAGGGGACCGGGAACATGGAATTGGTCCTCGATCGCCGGCTCGCCGAACGACGGGTGTGGCCCGCCATCGATATCTCCCAGAGTGGGACGCGCCGTGAAGAACTGTTGCACGACCCGGAGACGCTCGAGACGGTGACGATGCTGCGACGAACCCTCAGCAGCATGCACCCGTGCGACGCGATGGAGCAGCTCGTCAAGCAGCTCGGCCGCTTCGAAAGCAACGAAGAGTTCTTAAAACTGATCGCCGGCGCGAAACTGGCGGATTGACCCCGGCGCGGCGCGCGGTCGGGAAGAGGGAGTCGGGAAGAGGGAGTCGGGAAGAGGGACACGCCTTACTCGCCGGGCAGCCTACTCGACGAGGACGGGTCCCGTGCTCCAGACGGATGCTCCGCAGGTTGGCATTGCGTCACGCGGCGGTGGCGAGAAGAATAGGAATCGTTGGCCTCTGCGGCTTCGCGAGCGGCCCACCGGAGGATAAGCGAATTGGCTAGCGGCCTCACTGGAACTGAGGTGCCCCGTAAGGGGTTGCGGGTTCGAGTCCCGTGTCCTCCGCCTTGAAGCGATCCGCATCGGATCACCCTCCCGCATCCGACCACGTCAACATTGACCTCCGAGTACACGGACCCCCGAGGATTCGCGTGAGTTCGCTACCTGCTGCCAAGCAACCCTCGGACGTCCATTCCGGTCTCGCGTCCGACCGAGGTCTGTCCGCCGAAGGGGACGCCGGGACCACGGAGACGCTCGGGACCACGGAGACGCTTCGGGTCGGCTCGATCCCGTTCCCGGACGAGGCCCAGCCGATTCGGATCTACTGGCCGTACGCGATCTCGCTCGGGATCGTCCACCTGCTCGCATTGCTCGCCTTCGTTCCGTACTTCTTTAGTTGGTCGGGCGTCGTGGTCGGGGTGGTGACGTATGTGATCTGCAATATGTTCGGGGTCACGATCGGCTATCACCGACTGCTGACCCACCGCGGTTTCAGTTGCCCACGCTGGATGGAGCATGGGCTCGCGCTGTGCGGCATGTGCACGCTGCAAGACTCGCCGGCGCGTTGGGTCGCGATTCACCGCATGCATCATCAACACAGCGACCGACAACCCGATCCCCACACGCCGATGGCGAGTTTCTGGTGGTCGCACTTCGGGTGGGTGTTGGTGCGGAACCGGAACCACGAAACGCTCAATCGCTTCGAACGGTACGCCCGCGACCTGCTCCGTGACCCGTTTTATCTCGGGATGGAGCGTCGGATGGGATGGTTGGTCGTGTATCTGGTCCACGCCGCGGTGATCATGGCCGCCGGATTCGCGTTCGGATGGTTCGCCACCGGGACGTGGTCGGGCGCGATCCGAATCATGTATAGCTGGATGATCTGGGGGGTCGTGCTCCGCACGATCGCGACCCTGCACATCACCTGGGCGGTGAACTCGGTAACCCACGTGTGGGGCTATCGGAACTACGAGACCCGCGACAACAGCCGGAACAATTGGTGGGTCGCCTTGCTGGCGTTCGGCGAGGGTTGGCACAACAACCATCACGCCCACCAACGTTCAGCCCGACATGGCCATCGCTGGTGGGAGATCGACTTTTCTTGGATGATGATTCGGCTATGGGAGAAGATGGGGTTGGTGAAGGATGTCGTTCGCCCGCCGCGATAATCTCGTCATTTTGCCGCGGTAACCCCGGACGCCCCATTCAAGAATGACGCCCCTCCCAAGAATCCTGTGCCCCGCCCCACCAAACCTTGGCCGTTTCGACCTTGGAGTAAGAAACGCGGTCAGCGGATTTCCGGGCACGCGTCACGGGGGGTCGTCGGCGAGGCTTTCTTTTTTGTCTGTTTGTTCCTGATCGGCGTGTTCGGGTTGTCGTTGGTCGTCTTCGAGCGGCTCGCCCCCGATCGGGCCCCCGACGTTTCCGCGGAAGACCTGTCGATCGGGTTGGCGAGTTGGGTGTTCGGCACGCTTTCGGTCGCGGCGATCTTGAGCGGTACCGCGGGGCTGGTGCTCCGGCTCGGTCGGATCGGCGCCAGCAGCGAACGACGGTCAGCAATCGCCACGCGGGTCCGCTCGCGGGAACTGGTCGGAGTGACGGCGGACGAAACCCAGACGTTGCCGAACGTACCACGAGGCCGGGCGTTGACAGACAGCCCCGGCGAACGGCTCACCTATCGCCTCGCCCCGGCTAACCCCCCTGCCGACAGGCTGACGGGGCCGGCGGTGCTGACACTGCTCTGGAACGCCGTCTGGTTCGTCCTGTTGGCAGTCGTCGTCTCGGGATTCTGGACCGCACGCCCCCGCTGGATCTTGACCGGGTTGCTCGTCCCGTTCGCTTGGGTCGGCGTTTGGTCGTTCCGATTCTTCGTCAACCGGCTCCGGCAATTCGCCGGGGTCGGCCCCACGATCGTCGAGATTAGCGACCACCCGCTGTTGCCCGGGGGCCATTACCGGCTGTTCGTTGCCCAAATGGGAAGGCTCAAGCTCCGCCGTCTTCGGATTTTTCTGGTTTGTGAAGAAGAGACGTTTTTCCGCCAAGGGACGGACGTCCGCGTCGAACGTGGGGAGGCGTGCCGGCTCACGATCCATCAAGATGCCAATGTACGCGTTGACCCGAGAAGCCCTTGGGAGCAACAATTACGCTTCCAGCTCCCTGACAACGTGATGCATTCGTTCGTCGGGGCCCACAACGCGATCCGCTGGAAAATTGTCGTCTCCGGAGAGTCTCGCCCTTGGCCATCGTTTTGCCGAAGTTTCCCCGTCGTCGTTCATCCGCCCGGCTTGCCCCCGAGGCGAAGCCCGCGGTGAACGTCTCGATCGACCGCGAAGACGGTCGCTATGAGGCGGGGGGCGTGTTGCGTGCGACGTGGCGGGTTCGTCGCGTCCCGGTGGAACGGATCGAAGGCGTCGAGGTCTCGGTGATGTGGTACACCGAGGGGAAGGGTGACGAAGACCTCCACGTGCACTATTTCGAACGCTTCTCGGGAGATCAACTGAGAAACGCCGAGGTCCGGAGGGGAGAAGAAAGCCCCGGCGAACAACAGCACGCGTTCGGCGAACAACAGCACGCGTTCGGCCAGCGGCAGCACGCGTTCGGCCAGCGGCAGCGAATCGAGTGCCGATTGCCTCCGACACCACTCAGTTATCACGGGCGACTGGTCCGCATCCGCTGGTGTATCCGACTGCGGCTTTTTATGGATGACGGGCGAAGTATTGTCGCGGAGCAGCCGTTCCATCTGGTCGCTTACGACGCGACCGCCCGCCCACGTTTTTGGGTGGGCGACATGCCGGCGGAACCGACGCGTGAAATCCCGGCCGACGCGGGGGAAATCCCGGCCGACGCGGGGGAAATCCCGGCCGACGCGGAGGAAATCCCGGCCGACGCGGAGGCGGTTCATCCGCCAAGGCTTCCGAGCGACGACCTGCCCTCCGCCCTGCAGCCGTAACGTGAATCGCTCGAACCCGTTCTGCACCCGTTTCGTGCGGCCTGGGGTGATCCCCTATCAATTTGAATCGGACGCCGGTAACGAAGCCGAACAAATCGTACGCCGGCTGACCATGACGCCTCGGGGGGCGATCGTCGGTCCACACGGAACGGGGAAGTCGACGCTTTTGATGACCCTGATGCCGATGCTTGGCGAAGCGTTCGCGACCGCCGAACTGGTGGCCCTGCACGCACCTCCGCCCCAAGCCTCTCGGATCGTCCGTCTCCGCCACCGCCGGAAACTTCTGCACCGCGTCCTCGAGCGATCCAGTGCGGTCACCCCACACGGCATTGTCGTGGTCGACGGGGTCGAGCAATTGGGGTGGCTCGGGGCCCGGGCGGTGTGTCGGCTCGCGGGCCGTCGTCGACTCGCGTTGCTAGTGACGAGCCACCGTGACGTTCACGGGGTGACGACGCTGTTCCGAACTCGGCTGCATCCGGGCCTGGTCTGCCGCCTCACCGATGCACTCCTCGCGGATTCGACCGACGCGGTGGCCGACGCGGTCCGCGCCTCGGTCGTTTCTCGTGACCCGGCAACGGTCCATGACCTGCGGGAGTTTTGGTTCGACCTGTACGACGTCGCCGCCGAGAGACTCGCTGCCCAAATCGACATGCCTCGCTCGCCCCCCCCTGAATCTTGCACCCCTGAATCTTGCACCCCTGAATCCTCGTTCTCAGCCTGAACTGCCCGCCATGGCCGTACGACTCCCCGTGATCATGATCCACTCTCCCCCGGGGGGGAGTCGTTGGCAATCGCTCGGCGAATCGGTCATCGGCGAGCTGATCGGCCGGCCAGGGATCGATCTGACCCTCGTCGGACGGCTCGCCGATTTGGCGACCGGTTCGACCGACCGGTTGACGCTCGAGTCGCTGCGGGGAGATCTCGTGGTGTTGGACTGGCAACCGCCCGACGGAATCCTCGCCGATTGGCATCGCCTTGGCCTGGACGGCGCCCGCGCCCCGCACCGCGACGACCAAGACCCCGCGCCGGTCTCTCCACCGACCCGACGGATCTACGCGTTCGACCTTCGCGGGTTCGACGACGCCGCGCCCGTGTGTGATGCCGTCAAACGGCTACTCGAGTCGAGACAAACGCGGACGTTCACCCTGGGGGGAATCGGAAACGGAAAGCCGACCACGGCCCCGCCCCCCAGCAATCCCACCAGCGGTTCGACGCGATTCGAATCGGTCGAATCGGTCGAGTCCGTCCCATCGCCTGCGGACCCGACCCGAAACCGAACGGATGGCTCCCCGATTTCGCACAGGGACGAATCGATCCCGGGATCGACTTCACCGCCCGATCGCGACCGAGAACTCGATGCCTTGGTCGACGAACTCGATCTGCTCGATCCCTAAGCGACCGGCGGCGGCGCACGGCCGATCTTCGGGACGTCGATCGTCCGCCGTGTCACACGCCATCGATCGGGATCTCGACGCGGACTTCGGTGGGGCCGCCGGGACGCGAGTCGATCGTGAGGGTGCCGCCCAGAAGTTCCGCGCGGCCCCGCATCGAACGGATCCCGAATCGGTCGTCGGGGACGTCGTCCGGATCAAAGCCCCGCCCCTGGTCGCGGACACGAACGATCAGTCGCCCCGCGTCGGCCGACGACCCCACGACGACGTCCGACGCCTTCCCATGGCGGATCGCGTTCCGCACCGCCTCGGTCACGATCCGGAACAGCCCGGTGCAAACCTCCGGCGAAAGCGTTTCGTCCGCCGTTTCGACCTGCCATTCGATCGACGACTCGGGAAACTGCCGGGTGAGCATCTCCGACGCGGCCGCGTCCCAGCCACGGTCGTCGAGTTCAACCGGGTGGGTCCGATGCAACAGCTCCCGACCGGCCCGCATCGCGTCGTCGAGCCATCCCCGGACTTTCTTTAATTGCTCCAGGCGCTGACCACGGTCTTGCCCTCCCCGCGAATCGTCCTCGCCGCGGCTCGCCTGTTCGTCGTCGATCAGCCGCTGGACCCCCGCCCCGGCAACGAAGATCAACGGCAACAGCCCGTCGTGGATCTCATGGGCAACCTGAGCCCGGTCTTGCTCGATGAGACGCGTCTGCTCGACAAGACGGGCCTGTTCGTTCGGGCGGGCCTGTTCGTTCGGGCGGACCTGTTCGTTCGGGCGGACCTGTTCGTTCGGGCGGGCCTGTTCGTTCGGGCGGGCCTGTTCGTTGAGGCGCGCCTGTTCGTTGAGGCGGGGCGTGTCGTCCCGTGGCGTGTCGTCCCGGCCGCCGGGGCTCACCCGAACCAGCCCTTCTTGTCAAAGCTCGCCAACGCCTTTTCTTCACCCTCTTGGATATCGAAAAGCTTGTTCAGATTCGTGATCTTGAAAACTTCCAATACGTTCGGCGAAACTTCGCAGAACTTCAGGTTCACCCCTTGGGCCCGACAAACCTTGTTCAACATCACCAATTTGGTGATCATCGCCGAAGACATGAATGAGACGTCTCGGAAGTTGAGCAGCAGCTTTTTGTGCTCGGCCTTGCCGACGATCTCGTTGAGTTCTTTGCCGACTTGCTCGATCCGTTGGCTGTCCAGGATCTTGTTGTCGATGAATCCGACGACCAAGACGTCGTCGTGCTGCTCTGTCGTGATGGCCGCCATGTCGTGGATTCCGGAGG
The DNA here is from genome assembly GCA_041685355.1 of Pirellulaceae bacterium. Classification (GTDB taxonomy): domain Bacteria; phylum Planctomycetota; class Planctomycetia; order Pirellulales; family Pirellulaceae; genus JAWLFY01. The sequence goes on from JAWLFY010000131.1 coordinate 8,408, forward strand.
ACCAGGGTGAAAAGGATTTCAGAGTTGAATCGGCCAACGGGTGCGGGGATCGCGTTGCCTCGAAACCCGTTCGCGACCCCGCGCGAGATTTGTCGACAAATTACCACCCGCCGCCCGGCGAGGCAATTACGCGACGAACCAGTCTTCCGGGACCCGGCCCGAAGCGTCTGAGCTCGTCATGACGAGTCAGCAAGGCCCAGGATGATTGGGCTCGGAACATCGTGGCCCGCCAGACATCGTGGCCCGCCAGACATCGTGGCCCGCCAGACATCGTGGCCCGCCAGACATCGTGGCCCGCCAGACGAGCCGATCGCGAACCGGCAGACACGCTGGCCCACCGGGCGACCTGTTCTCACCGGGCGACCTGTTCGTCTTCACCCGGCCATCACGCTCGGCATCGGCAACAGATCTCGCGGGGCCGGGGCGGCGTCCGCCGAAGCGGTTTGCCGAACCGAAGAAGCGGTTTGCCGATCCGAAGACGTCGACGGGAAGGCTCGCGTCCGAGACGAAAGACGGTCGGATCCGATCCCCCCTTTCAACTGCGAAAGCTGGTCGGGAGTCAAATCCAGGTGGGTCTGGGTGAACCACCCCACGTCGTCGCTGTAGGACTCCTGCCGCATCCGCAACCGACTCTCACCAGAAAACTCGCATCGCACCATCCAGAGCGACACGCGGCTGGTCGGCGATTCGGATGTCAAAACCTGTAACAGCGTCTCGTGGCGGTGCATGGTCGCGACATGACCCTGGGGTTGAGTTGGCAAGTTCTTGTCTCTCGGCTTGGCCCTGAGAACTATTCTCAATAGCATGGTATCGGAGCGAGGCGAAGCGGTCAATCACCTTTGACCGGTTCGCGGAGGCCAACCGTCGCGACAACTTTGGGAGACCGACTTGGGATCGAATCGGGATTTGGCGAAGCGTTTGCGGGAAAAGGGCCTGCTCGACGCGTCGGTCACGTTCGTCATGTGCGGAGACGAATCGAAATCGAAATGCGCGTCGGCCAAGGAGATGCGGGCGGCCTGGAAAACGCTGAAACAGGGGGTCAAGTCACGGCGGAAGGGGGACGGCGCGGCGGCAGCGGCGATCCGAACCCGCTGCTTCGGGGTCTGCAAGCACGGACCGATCGTCAACGTTCAACCCGAAGGCGGTTGGTACGGCAACTGCGACCCCGACGCGATCGAATCGATCCTCCGCTTTCATCTCGATGGGGAACCGACTCGGCCGCCGGGTCGCGTCGACGATTCGGGACGCGCCGGCGACTGACGAGCCTGCTGGCGACTGACGAGCCTGCTGGCGACTGACGAGCCTGCTGGCGACTGACGAGCCTGCCGGCGACGCGGTGATTGGCATCGGGTTCCGAAACGACGACAATGAGGGGGCCTTCAACTTCCGCTCCCGTCTTCCCTCCCACCCCATCGGACTTTGGCATGTCTCCGATCCCCTGGCCAGTCACCGCGATCCGGTTCCCGGTCATCTGGATCGCCGCGGTACTGGGCGGGTCGGTCGCTTTCCGTGTCGCGCCGAACGCCGCCGAAGCCGCCGGGGAACGGGTCAGCTATACCCGCCACGTCCAACCGATCTTGGCAAAGCATTGTTACGCCTGTCACGGTCCGGACGAGGCGGCGAGCGGGTTGATCCTGAGCGATCGAGATTCGGCGGTCGGCGCCTCCGATTCGGGACTCACGGCGATCATCCCCGGCGATCCAGACGCGAGCGAGTTGATCTCGCGGATTTCGACCGACGACGAGTTCGATCGGATGCCGCCCGAAGGCGACCCGGTCCCGCCCGCTTCGATCGACGTGCTTCGCCGATGGATCGATCAAGGCGCGGCGTGGGAGCAGCACTGGGCGTTCCAACCCCGCGGCGAGGTGGAGCCCCCGGCCGTCGACCCACCGGCCGTCGACCCACCGGCCGTCGAC
>JAWLFY010000131.1:10423-14229 GCA_041685355.1 Pirellulaceae bacterium
CCGGCCGTCGACCCACCGGCCGTCGACCCACCGGCCGTCGACGCCCCCGAATGGTCCGAACACCCGATCGACCGCTTTGTGTTCGACTCGCTCGATCAAGCTGGCCTTCGCCCCAACGCCCCGGCCGACCGTCGGACCCTGATCCGCCGCGCGACGTACGACCTGACCGGACTGCCCCCCGACCCCGGACGGGTCGAAGCGTTTGTCCGCGATCCCGCACCCGATGCCTACCAACGGTTGATCGACGAACTCCTCGAATCGCCCCATTACGGCGAACGCTGGGGACGCCACTGGCTCGACCTCGTTCGCTACGCCGAAACCAATTCGTTCGAACGTGACGAGGCGAAGCCGAACGCGTGGAAGTATCGCGACTACGTGATCCGCTCGTTCAACGACGACAAGCCGTATGACCAATTCGTCCGCGAACAGATCGCCGGCGACGAGCTTGACGAGGTGACCCCGGAAACGCTCGCCGCGACCGGGTACTACCGGCTCGGGATCTGGGACGACGAACCGGCCGACCCGCTGCAAGCCCGATACGACGAACTCGACGACCTCGTGGCGACGACCGGCCAAGTCTTCCTCGGCCTGACGATCAACTGTGCCCGTTGCCACGACCACAAGATCGACCCGATCCCGCAAACCGACTACTACCAATTGTTGGCGTTCTTCGCGGACGTGACGACCTACGGGACGCGGGGCGACAAGACCGGAAATAACCAGATCGACGTCTCGCCCGACCGAGTCAAACGGAAATACGATCGGAACGACGCCGCCCGCCGCAAGCTCCAACGCCAAATCCGGACGATCGAACAGGAAGGCATCGCGAAGATGCCCGCCGAAGACCAACGCGCGACCGAAGGGCCCCGCCGCGAACGACAACAGGTTCTCGACGAAAAACTGCAAGACCACCTCGACCCGACGCGGTGGCAGACCTACCGCGACCTGAGAAAACGACTCGACGCGGCTGACGCGGCCCGCAAGGCGTTGCCGCCGAGAGAGTCCGTTCTCGGTTTGGCGCGATCCATCTCTGACCCCGAACCGACCCGCGTCCTCTTCCGCGGTAACCCGCACGCCCCGGGCGACGAGGTCGAACCGGGATTCCCGACGCTCTTCGCCGATCCCCCTCCCAATCTTCCCGAATCGGATCGGACTCCCGAGGCACGCGATCCCGAGCGATCGGGCGGGCAATCCGAATCGGGCGGGCAATCCGATCCCGGGAAAAAACGCGGATCGCTCGGCCGTCGCCGCGTGTTGGCCGACTGGATCGCCAGCCCCGACAACCGGCTCGCGGCGCGGGTCATGGCGAACCGGATCTGGCAGTATCACTTCGGCCGCGGGATCGTCGAAAGCTCGAACAACTTCGGCCGGCTCGGCACGCCGCCGACCCACCCGGAACTCCTCGATTGGCTCGCCCAGCGATTCATCGCCGACGGTTGGCGGCTGAAATCGATGCATCGACGGATCATGCTCAGCCAGACCTACCGGATGTCGTCCCGGCGGCGACCCGAACCCGCCGAAATCGATCCGGCCAACGAGCGGCTGTGGCGGTTCGAACCGCGCCGCCTTAGCGCCGAAGAGGTCCGCGATTCGATCCTCGCCGTCAGCGGTTCGCTGAACCGCGAAACGTACGGGCCGAGCGTCTACCCGGAATTGTCACCCGAAGTGTTGGCGGGACAATCGCGCCCCGGATCGGGTTGGGGCGACTCTCCGCCGGAGGACCAGAACCGCCGAAGCGTTTACATCCACGTCAAACGTTCGCTGCTGACGCCGCTGCTTTCGGCGTTCGATTTCCCGGAACCCGACCGTAGCTGCGAAGCCCGCTTCGCGACGTTGCAGCCCGGCCAAGCCCTGTCGCTTCTCAACGGCGACTTCGTCCACGACCAAGCCGAACGGCTCGCCGACCAAGTGCTCGCGGAACTCGGCGACCCGTCCGAAGCGACCCAATCTGCTGAGCGCCCCGCCCCGCCGGAGAGTTCCGATTCCGCCTCAGCGACGCGAGCCCGCTCGGAGAACGAAGCGATCGTTCGTCATGTCATCCGCCGAGTGTTCGCTCGGCCGGCGAGCGATGCGGAGATCGCCGATGGCGACCAACTGATCCGCGACCTGCAATCCGAACACCGGCTCGGCCGACGCCCGGCGGTCAAGCTCTACTGCCTGTCGGTGCTGAACTGGAACGAGTTTGTGTTCCTCGACTGAGCCGATACCCCGCCCCGAATTCGCTCCCCGCTCCCGTCCCTGTCCCGCCTGTCCCGCGACCGATTTCGCTTCCCTCGACTGAGACCGTCCGATGTCATCGAATCGACCCGCACGAACTTCCCGAGCCGCGTTCTGCCGACGGACTCGCCGCGAATTCTTGTGGCAGTCGGGGGGCGGGTTCGGCGCCGCGGCGCTCGCGTCCATGCTTGCCGGCGACGGCTTCTTTGGCACCGCCGCGGCCTCCGAATCGGCGGCCGGTCACAACCCGCTCGCCGCACGGCCGCCCCACTTCGCCCCCAAGGCCAAGTCGGTGATCTTCCTGTTCATGTACGGCGGACCGAGCCACATCGATACGTTCGACTACAAACCGAAGATGAACGGGATGGACGGGAAGACCGTCGATGTCAAAACGTTCGGACGCGGCGGTCACAAGTCCCAGGGCCGGATCGTCGAACCGCGATGGAAGTTCGATCGACACGGCGAATGCGGCAAACAGGTCAGCACGCTGTTCCCCCACGTCGCCAAGCACGTCGATGACATCGCGTTCCTCCATTCGATGACCGCCGACTCCCCGATCCACGGTTCGGCGATGTTGATGATGAACAGCGGGCGGATCTTGTCGGGAAGCCCCGCCCTCGGTTCCTGGTTGACCTATGGGCTCGGTACCGTCAACGAGAACCTTCCCGGCTTCGTCGTCATGCTCGACCCGACCGGCGGGCCGATCAGCGGCGCGAAGAACTGGAGCAGCGGTTTCATGCCGGCCACCCACCAAGGGACCGTGTTCCGCGCCGAAGGCGCCCCGATCCTCGACCTTTCCCCGCCCGGTGACGTGGCCGACGGCGTTCAGCGGCGGTTGATCGATTCGGTCCAGCACGCCAATCGGCGACATCTCGCCGACCACCCCGGGGACGAAGACTTGGCCGCCCGCATCGCCAGCTACGAACTGGCGTACCAGATGCAATCGACCGCCCCCGAAGCGGTCGACCTGTCGCAAGAAGATGCCGGGACGCTCGCGATGTACGGAATCGACCAAGACCGGACACGCGATTTCGGTAAACGTTGCCTGCTCGCCCGGCGGCTCGTCCAGCGGGGCGTCCGCTTCGTCCAGCTGTACAGCGGCGGGGCCCACAACGACGACAACTGGGACGCCCACGGCGACCTGGAGAAAAACCATAACTACCACGCCGGCAACACCGACCAGCCGATCGCGGCCTTGCTCACCGACCTGAAACGGACCGGACTCCTCGACGAGACGCTCGTCGTGTGGGGCGGCGAGTTCGGACGCCAACCGACCGCCGAATACGCCGTCGGCAGCGGACGTGATCACAACTCGTTCGGTTTCACAATGTGGATGGCCGGCGGCGGGATCCGGGGCGGAATGAGTTACGGCACGACCGACGAACTCGGCTCGCGGGCAGTCGAGAATCCGCTCCACGTGCGAAACCTACACGCCACCATCCTTCACCAAATGGGCCTCGACCCGAACCACCTTTCATACTTCTACGGCGGACTCGAACAGAAACTCGTCGGCGTCGAACCGGTCGAACCGATCCACGCGATCCTCGCGTGAGACAAGCCCATCGACGGCAATCAGTGCCTCTCCGAAA
>JAWLFY010000277.1:0-3432 GCA_041685355.1 Pirellulaceae bacterium
TTCCCCGACTTTCGGCCTCGCGAGGTACGGGTCACCGTCCCGTATCCCGGAGCCAACTCGCGGGACGTGGAAGAGGGGGTCCTGCAGCGGATCGAGGACTCGATTGACGGGGTGCGATTTGTGGAAGAGGTTCGCGGTGACGCTCGTAATAACCTCGGCAGCGTCACGATCGAAATGACCGAGGGGGGCGAGTGGACGGCGTTTAAAGATGAAATCGATACGGCGATCGCGTCGATCGATGACTTTCCCGATCGCACGGAGGAGCCGCTGATCGAGGAGCTTCATACGACCGATCCGGTGCTGAACGTGATCGTCGCGGGTGACATGCTCGCGGCGGACCTGAAAGGCTACGCGGAAGAGCTGAAGAACCGATTACAACAGGTTCCCGACGTCTCGCTGATCGAGATCGAGGGGTTTTCCGAGCGGCAATTGCGAGTGGAGCTCTCGAAACCCGCGTTGATTCGCCACGGCGTTTCGACGAGCGACGTCGCGGCGGCGATGGCGCGGCAAGGGGTCGACCTGCCCGCCGGCGAGATCGAGACGGGCCAGGAAGACTTGCTGTTGCGTTTCGACGAACGCCGCGAAACCGCCGAAACGCTCGGCGATTTGGTGGTCTTGGCGGACCCGCAGGGGGGGCAGATTCGGCTTCGCGACCTGGGCACCGTCGTCGACGACTTTCGGTTGGCGGAGGAGAAGGTGGTGAGTTACCCGCGGGGGCTCAACGGGGGCCGCCGCGCGGCCCTGTTGCAGATCGAAAAGACGAAGGGGCAGGACACGCTCGTCGTCGCCGATGCGGTCAAACGGGCGCTGCAAAAGGAACGGGCCGAACGTCCCGCGGTCGATCTGATCGTGACCTCCGACATCTCTCGTTTGGTCGCCGATCGGCTCGCGCTGCTGGTCAAGAACGGATTGCAGGGAATGCTGTTGGTGTTCGCCGTGATGTGGCTGTTTTTTAATACGCGATTCTCGTTTTGGGTCGTGGTCAGTTTGCCGGTCTCGTTTCTGGGGGCGTTCGTCTTTTTGCCACCCCTTGATATCACGATCAACATGCTGTCGATGGTGGCGTTGTTGTTGGGGATCGGGATCCTCATGGACGACGGGATCGTGATCGCCGAGAACGTCGCCAGCCACAGCGAACGCGGGGGCGATCCGGATCAGGCGGCGACCCAGGGGGTTCGCGAGGTCAGTGGCGGCGTCATCAGTTCGTTCTTGACCACGACCGTGGTACTCGGCCCGCTCGCCTTTTTGGCTGGCAACATCGGGAGGGTGCTGGAAGTGGTGCCGATCGTGCTGCTGCTCGTGTTGGCGGTCAGTCTGATCGAAGCGTTCCTGATTCTGCCCCACCACTTGGCCCGCTCTCTCCGGCCACAACGCAACCCCGCCCGGTTCCGTCGAGCGATCGATCAGCGGCTGGAATGGGTCCGCGGCCGACTCTTGCGGCGTGCCGTCGATCGATTGATTCGCTGGCGATACCCGTGGGTCGGCGTGGTCGTGGCTGTGTTCCTGGTCTCGCTGACGCTGCCGATCAGCGGTTGGCTGGAATTCCAGGCGTTGCCCGAACTCGATGGCAACACCATCGCCGCCAGGGTATTGATGCCTCAAGGGACACCGCTGGAGCAAACCGAGCGGGTGATCAAAAAATTAGTTGACGCGATCCGCAAGGTCGATCAGACGTACACGCCCGAGCAGCCCAACCAGCGGCCTTTGGTCGAAGCCGTTTTCGCACGCTTCAACCGAAACGCCGACGCGTTCGAGCAGGGTCCCCATGTCGCCACCCTGGAAGTCGAACTGTTGGAAGCCGAGACCCGCACCGTGCGGGTCGACAAACTGCTCGCCGCGTGGCGTCGCGAGGCCGGTACGGTCGCGGACGCGGTGACGATCAGTTTTTTGGAACCGATGCGGAGCCCGACGGGGCGAAACATCGAAATTCGGGTCCGTGGCGGTGAACTGGGTCCGCTCCGAGACGCGTGTCTGGAAATGAAGCAATGGCTGACTCGATTTCGGGGCGTCGAAAACCTGACGACCGACTTACGACCGGGGAAGCGAGAATTTACGATCGGATTTCGACCGGGAACGCTGGGCGCCGGCTTGGAGGCCGCGTCGATGGCGAAACAATTGCGAGCGGCTTTTCAGGGCCAGCAGGCGATCGAGATCCAAGTCGGCAGCGAATCGTATGAGCTCGAGGCCAGGTTGAACGCCGAGAGCCAGGCCTCGCGTCAAGATCTCGAGAGTTTTCGCTTTACCCTTCCCGACGGCAGCCAAGCGCCGTTGTCGTCCGTGGCGACGATTACGCCGACTCGCGGTTGGTCTCGGATCGCCCGTGTCGATGGGCTGCGGACCGCGACACTACGCGGAGACGTCGATACTCGTGTCGCCAACACGGCGGCGATTCTGGATGCGTTCCGCCGTGAATTCGTGCCAGAACTCACGACACGGTTTCCCGGGGTGGAGATCGACTTCGAAGGCGAGGTGGCCGAAACCGCGATCACTCGGCGATCCCTCGAACGTGGCCTGCTGATCGGGATCATCGGCGTGTTCATCCTGCTGTCTTATCAGTTTCGCACTTACACCGAACCCTTCATCGTGATGACGGCCGTCCCGATGGCCCTGGTCGGGGTGATCTGGGGACACGTCGTGATGGGATACCCGTTGACACTTCCGAGCATGATCGGATTTGCGTCGTTGGCCGGGGTCGTGGTCAACGATTCCATTCTGCTCGTGATCTTTTTAAAGCGAGCACGTCGCGAGGGCATGTCGGCCACCGAGGCGGCGGGACAAGCCAGCTACGATCGCTTCCGCGCGATTCTGATCACGTCGCTAACGACGATCGCCGGGTTGATCCCGTTGACACTGGAAACGAGCCTGCAAGCCCAGATCCTGATCCCGCTGGCGGTGAGCATCGTGTTCGGACTGTTGGCCTCGACATTTCTGGTGCTGTTGGTGATCCCCTGCCTGTACGTGATTTTGTATGATCTCGGCTGCGTCGAGCGGTTGGACTGAACCGCGTTAGAATCCGACGGTCGCCGGATCGGGGCCGATCCGCGCGTTCTGGTCCAAGTCGTTGATCGCTCGCATTTCTTCGTCGGTCAGCGCGAAGTCAAAGATCTGCGAGTTGGCCCGAAGATGGTCGTGTTTGACCGACTTCGGGATCGTGACGACGCCCCGTTGCAACTGCCACCGCAACGTGACTTGACCCGCGGATTTGCCGTATTTTTCCCCGATTTTTTGCAGTTCCGGGAGTTCGAACACCTTGCCTTGCATCAGCGGACTCCATGCTTCGACTCGGATGCGATGGGTTTCGCAAAAGCTTTGCAGTTCCCGCTGCTGAAGACGCGGATGGAATTCGATCTGGTTGACCATCGGCGGAACCTCGCAAGTTTCGAGAAGTTCGTCGAGGTGCGATTGGAGGAAATTGCTTACCCCGATCGCCCT
>JAWLFY010000019.1:0-48238 GCA_041685355.1 Pirellulaceae bacterium
CGCAATTCGCGTTGCAGCTCGGGGTGTGGGGCGCGGTGGCCTATTCGACGGCGAGCTTCGGGTTGTTCGCGTTCGCGCCGATGAGCGGCCGGATCCGGGAGCTGATGCCGAAGGGATACACGGCGGTCGAGTTCGTGCGGCGACGATACGGGAGACTCGGTTCGGCGCCGTTCCTGGTGATTTCGCTGTTTTATGCGATCACCTGGCTGATCTCGATGTCGATGGCGGGGGGCAAGTTGCTCAACGTGCTGTCGGGGATTCCGTATGAAGTCGGGATGACGGTGGTCGTTTCGGTGTGCGTGCTGTACACGCTGTTCGGCGGGATGTACGCGGTGATCGGGACCGACTATATCCAGAGCCTGATCATTTTGTTCGGGTTGATCGTCGTCGCCGTGGCGGTGTTGACGCAGGTGGAGATCGCGGACGTTCACGAGAAGTTGGCGACGAATCGGCCGATGTTGTTGTCGATGGTGTTCCCGGCCGCGGTGATGGCGTTGTTCAACAACATGTTGTTCGGGTTCGGCGAAATTTTTCACAGCAACGTGTGGTGGAGCCGGGCGTTCGCGATGCGGGAGGGAGTGGGGCCGAAGGCGTACGCGCTCGGCGGGGTGCTGTGGTTGCCGGTCCCGATCGTCGCGGGGTTCTTGGGGTTGGCGGCGCCGGCGCTGGGGATCGGGATCAGCGAACCCGACACGGTCGGTCCGCTGGTCGCCGCAACGCTGCTCGGGACGGGCGGAGCTTTTTTGGTCTTCGTCGTCGTGTTTTGCTCACTCGCGTCAAGCATCGACAGTTTGCTCGCGGCGACGTCGGATCTGGTCGTCAACGACGTCCTCGAGCCGTGGGTGCCGGGGGGGGTGAGTGACGCACGGAAGCGGAGCTGGGCGACGTACAGCATTGTCGGGCTGGGCGCGTTGGCGTGGGTCGTGGCGTATCAGAACGTGGGGACGCTGGCGACGGTGTTGTTCTTTGCCGGGCCGCTGGTCGGGAGTTGCATCTGGCCGATCGTCGGGGGGCTGTACTGGCGTCGGGCGAGCCCGGTGGCGGCGGGTGCGGCGATGGTGTCGGGCAGCCTGATCGGGCTGCTCGCGTACTTCACCATCGGCTGGTTCGTCGGCTCGTTGGTCGGCGCCGCGGTTTCGGGGATCGTGTTCGGGATCGGATCGTGGCGATGGCCCGACCGCTTCGATTTCGCGAGTTTGGCGAAACTTCCGGCGGCCCGCGACGGCGTGACGGATCGACCCGGAAACGAAACGGAGGCGGGTCGATGATGTTTCCCTTGTGGGCACTTCAAGTGCTGGTGATCGGCGGGATCGCGTTGTGTGGGGTGGGCGTGGTGACGTTGATCGTATTTCTGATCATTGACTCCAAAGACAAGCAAATCTGGTAACCCGTGGACGCACTAACTGACCAACAAGTCGCGCGCGCCCTGACCAACACGGCCACGAACTCGAAAGGCCTGAAGCTTCGGCCCGAGCGGTTGCTCGAATCGGTCGCGGGGAAGGTCGACCGGGAACCGCTGGAGCGGTTGGCGGGTCAATCGATCGTCAACCCGCGTCAATTCGACCGTCGCACGGTTTTGGCGCTCGCGCAGCTGGCGGCACTTTTGGAAACCCGGAACGTCGAGATCGACAAGCCGCTCGACGGGAAGATCGCGATCACGGCGTTCTTCGAAGCGAGCACGCGAACGCGGCTGTCGTTCGAGAGCGCGGTCCAGCGGCTCGACGGCAAGGTGTTATCGGTGCCCGACGGCCAGGTAACGGGGATCGCCAAGGGGGAATCGCTCGCCGACATCGGCGAGATGTTCAACACCTACGGCGACGTCGTGATCATGCGGCACCCGGACACCGACAGCGTCGACGAGATCCGCCGCAACCTGCAACGGCCGCTGATCAACGCCGGGAACGGATCGGGTCACCATCCGACCCAAGCGTTGATCGATTGGTTCACGCTGCTCAAGTGGCGACCCGAGCTGAGCACCGACCGCTGTCCGCCGGAGCGTCGGGTTCATCTCGGGATCATCGGCACCCCGGGTTCGATGCGGGCGGTGAAGAGTTTCCTGCGGTTGTCGCTGTTGTTCACCGCCGCGGTCGAGCGGATCACGCTGGTCTCCGAGATGGCCGACCCGGTGGGGCTCGACCTGACCGGGCCGATCGAGGAGTCGCCGATCCCGATCGACGTGACCAACGACGCCCGGGAAGTGCTTCCGGATCTTGACGTCGTGTACGTCAACTCGATCGCGTTTTTGGGGGACAGCTACCGCAACCTCGGTCGCCGCTACAAGCTCGACAAGAGCAGCAACCTGAAGCCGGGCGCGGTGATCCTGCATCCGCTGGCGCGGAACGACGAGTTATCGGAAGAGCTCGACGAGACCGATCACAACCTGTATTTCGCCCAGGCCGCCGGCGCGGTGTTCGTTCGGCAGGCGCTGCTCACCGCGGTCCTCGATCGGCTCGACCGGATCAGCGGTATCTAAACCTACTTCTCGCGGGATATCACGAGACATTACGACGCCCGATCGCGGGCGGCATCGGTTCAATCTTTCACCCTCAACGACGACCCCATGTGTGGCATCACCGGATTTTGGAACCCCTCTCGCACGAACGAACGCCAACTCCGGTTTTCGCTCGACCAGATGCTCGACGTGCTCGATCACCGCGGGCCGGACGACCGCGGCAGCCGACTGTTCGTTGACCAAGGGTTGGCGATGGGGCACACCCGTCTGTCGATCGTCGGGCTCGATCACGGCCATCAACCGATCGAGTCGGGCGACGGCGATTATGCGGTGACGGTCAACGGCGAGTTGTACGATTACAAGCGGATCCGAACGCGTCTGGCGTGCCAGGCTCGCGACTGTTCGGGCAAGAGCGACAGCGCGATCACGCTGCCGCTGTACCTGCGGGACGGGCTCGGGTTCGTCGAAAGTTTGCGCGGCGAGTTCGCGATCGTGTTGTACGACAACCGCGAGAAACGTTTGGTGCTGGTTCGCGACCGGTTCGGGATCAAGCCGCTGTATTACTCGATCAACGACGGCGGCGTCGTGTGGGGGTCGGAGGTGAAATCGATCCTCAAGCACCCCGACATCCGACCGCGGCTGTGCAAGAAGGCGGCGGTGCACCAGATGATGCAGGTGATGGTGCCGGGATCGACCGCGTTCGAAGGGGTCCACGGGCTCAAGCCGGGGCACATGCTGATCGTCGAAGAGCGGAACGGGAAGCTCGAGTCGAGGACCCAAAAGTGGTGGGACCTCGATTTCCCGACATCGCACGAGGAAGGGGCGGACCCGGCGCCGTACGTCGCGGGGGTCCAGGAACGCTTGATCGACGCGGTCGCGACCCGTTTGGAGGCGGACGTCCCGGTCGGCTGTTATCTGTCCGGCGGGATCGACAGCTGTTCGATCTTGGGTCTGGCGACGACGTTGCAGCAGGCCCCGGTGAAGGCGTTCACGATCGCCTTTGATAGCGACGAGTACGACGAGTCGAACATCGCCAAATTGATGGCCGACCGCACCGGTGCCGAACAGGAATTGTTGCGGCTGACGGAGAAAGAGCTGTACGGTCCGGCGTTCGAACGGGCGACGTGGCACGCCGAGCGGACGTTCTACAACACGTTGGCGGTCGCCAAGTGGCACATGAGCCGCCGCGTACGGGCGTGCAATTACAAGGCGGTCGTCACCGGGGAAGGGTCGGACGAGCTGTTCGGCGGGTATCCGTTTTTCCGCCGCGATTGGCTCGGCCCGGAAGACGAAGCGGGGATCTTCGCCGGGGCGATTTTGGCGGAGGAAGACCAACGGCATCCCGCGTGGCAAGACCTGTGCGGGTTCACGCCGTCGTGGATCCAGCCGTGGATGATGACGCTCGAGCGGGTCAAGCCGTTGCTGTCGGACGAGTTGAAAGATCTGCTCGATGAGTACGACCCGGTGGCGGAGGTGGCGGCGGCGATCGACCCCGAGATGGTCCGCGGCCGGCATCGTCTCGACATCTCGCAGTACACCTGGAGCAAGACGATGCTCGAGGGACAGATCTTGACGTGGGGGGGCGACCGGATGGACATGGCGAACAGCATGGAAGCGCGGCCGGCGTTCCTCGACCACCACGTCGCCGAGTATGCGGTGACGATCCCGCCCGACATCCGGATCCGAGACGGGGTCGAGAAGTGGGTGCTGCGGGAGGCGATGGTCAACGTGTTGCCGCGCGAGTTGTACGAACGAAAGAAGTTCGCCTTCATGGCGCCGCCGGCCCACACCGATCCGGTCAAGCGTGCGGCGATCCAGGAGATGATCGACCACTGGCTGACCGCCGAGCGGATCGGTCAGGCGGGCCTGGTCGACAGCGGGTCGGTCGAGGAGTTCATCAAGGCGGCCTGGACCGAGACCGACGGGACGCTGGCCCGCCGCAACGACATCGTCATGAACCACCTGCTGCAGCTTCACATGCTTCAAGGACAATACGTCGAGGGGCTGCCGTTGCCCGCCGTCGACTGACGCGTCGCCACTGAGGAACCTGCCATGTCCACCACCACCCCGCCGGTCGCCAGCGATTTGCGCGTCGATCTCGAACGGATCAAGTCGAACATCCTCACGCTCTCGAAGATCGGCCGGAACGAGGAGGATCGCGGGATCTACCGGATGGCGTTCACCGACGCCGACATGCAGGGCCGGCGGTGGCTGCAGGAACAGATCGAGATCGCGGGTCTCACGTCATCGATCGACGGTGCGGCGAACGTCTCGGGGTTGCTCGCGGGGAAGGAGGACGGGCCCCGCATCTTGGTCGGATCGCACATCGACACCGTGCCGTGCGCCGGGGCGCTCGACGGGACGCTCGGGGTGATCGTGGGGCTGGAGTGTTTGCGGCGGATCCGCGAGTCGGGGATCGAGTGCCAACGGACGCTCGAGTTGATTTCGTTCACCGACGAGGAGGGACGTTTCGGCGGGCTGTTCGGATCTCAAGCGGTGTGCGGACAGATCACGCCCAACTCGGTGGAGTCGCTCAGCGACCTCGACGGCGTGTTCCTGAAGGACGAGATGCGCCGCCACCACTACGACCCGATGCGGGCGCTCGACGCCGCCCGCGACCCCGAATCGATCGCCGCCTACGTCGAACTGCACATCGAGCAGGGTCCGGTACTCGACCGGTTACACAAGCCGCTCGGGGTCGTCGACGAGATCACCGGGTTGTTCAAATGGGCGGTCTGGTTTCGCGGCGAGGCGAACCACGCCGGGACGACGCCGATGGAGATGCGAAAGGACGCGTTCATGGGGCTCGCCGATTTCGCCCACGAGATCCCGCGGCTCTTGGAGGAGAACGGCAGCGAGCGGAGCCGGGCCACGATCGGCCGCGCGCAGATCTTGCCCGGGGCCCCCAACACCGTCCCCGGGCTGGTCGAGTTCTCGCTCGACGTCCGCGACACCTCCGAAGTGATTCTCGAGGAGCTTTCCTCCTCGTTCCGCAAAGCCCTCTCGGCGATCGCGCGGCGACGCGGGTTGATGTTCGAATTCGAACAGCAGAGCTTCATCAAGCCGGTGACCTGCAGCCCGACGATCGTCGGGGCGCTGGCCGACCAGGCGAAACGGCTCGGGCTCGATTTCCAACGGATGCCGAGCGGCGCCGCCCATGACGCTCAGATCATGGGAAACCTGTTTCCTGTCGGGATGGTGTTCGCCCCGAGCAAGGGCGGGCAGAGCCACTCCCCGAGCGAATGGACCGCGTGGTCCGACATTGAGGCGGCCGCTAACGTCGTGTTGCAAACGTTGTTACAGTTGGCCGGGGGCGCGACGAAATGAGCCGCAAGTGCCCTCCAAACGAAGCCCGGATATCCCCGCATTGAAGAGGAGTGTCGATGAATCGTTCGCCCGATGACCCAAATCTGGAAGCCCACCTTGACCCGCTGAAGGAGGCTTATCACGAATCGGTCATCGATATTCCCGAACATCTCGATATCCTGGCACACCGCAACACCGCGTTGCTGTGCATCGATTTGCAATACCTCGACGCGGCTCCGGGGCACGGGGTGTTCGACGACACACAAACGAGCGGCGTTTCGCCGGAGGCCCAGCGATATTATTTCGACCGGCTCGAGCAGTTGGTGCTGCCGAACGTCCGCAAGCTGCAAGACTCGTTTCGCGCCCACGGGATGGAGGTGATCCATACGCGGATCCAAGCGTTGACGCGGGACGGCCGCGACCGCAGCAAGGGGCACAAGCGACTGGGGCTACTAGCCCCCCCGGGATCGAAAGTGTCCGACTTTCTTGAACAAGTCGCCCCCAGCGACGAGTTGGACGAGATCGTGATCAACAAGACCGCCAGCGGCGTCTTCTCGTCGACGAACCTGCATTACGTGTTGAACAATTTGGGCATCGAGTCGCTGTTCGTCGTCGGCGTGTATACGAACGAGTGTGTCGAGACGACGGTGCGTGACGCCTGCGACTTGGGGTATCTGGTGACGCTGGTCGAGGATTGCTGTGCGACCGTGACGCCCGAGCTGCACCAGGCCTCGCTGGCGACGCTCCGCGACCGTTACGCCCGGGTGATCAGCCTGACCGAGGCGCTTCGGAGCATCAACCGGCTGGTCCCGGTCGTTCGCTCGGCCGGATCGGGTTCGACGCCCGACGACCTCGGTTCGCGGCGGCAGCCTGGCACGGCGTCTTCCTCCCAGAACCCGTAACGTCGATTTCCGAACTTTCTTTCGATCGCCGTCGTAAGTAGCATGATCGGGGCCTGGGGATCCGTTTCCCGCGTCAAACGTCATCACGCGGTTTCCGCCCGCCCCGGATGCGGTGAGCGAGTTACCCGCGCAGGGTCGAATCGAAATGCACGATCATTCCCACGAGATCACCCTTGGGATCAGTTTCCTGTTGGGGGCCCTTCATGCGCTCGAACCGGGCCACGGAAAGACCGCGATGCTGGTGTACCTCGCCGGCGGAAAGCGGACCGTATGGCACCCGATCGTGATGGGGTTGAGCACCGCGCTGACCCATTCGGTGTCGCTGATCGCGATCGCCAGCGCCGTCCATTTGGCGCATCATTTGGCGACCGGCGACCACCATCACGAGGAACAAGTTTCGGCGGGACTCCAGTGGGCCAGCGCGGTGCTCGTTCTCGGCGTCGGCGTCTGGATGTTGGTCCAGGCGCGACGCGGCAAGTCGGTCCGTTGTTGTGGTCACGATCACGGGGCGGATCATTCGCATTCGCACGTCGACGGTGATCACGCGGTGGGCGATTGCTCGTCGCACACGACGTCGGAGCCCGACCCGCGGCGGACGAGTTACTCGACCACGGCGTTGCTCGGCATCGCGGTCGGTTTGCTCCCTTGCCCGTCCGCGTTGGCGGCTTACTTCACCGGGCTGTCCGCGGGGAACCCGGGGTCCGCCTACCTGATCATCGGTCTGTTCGCGCTCGGGATCGCCACGTCGTTGACCGTCGTTGGGGTATTGCTGCAGCGGTTCGGCCAACGACTGAATTTCGGCACCGGACGACTTGCCGCGGTCCCTTGGCCGTTGGTCCGTGCGGCGTTGATCCTGGGGATCGGCGCGTTCTACACGCTGCGTCTGACCGTCGCCTAGCGGCCGGATCACCCGGACCCGTGCGCGACACGGTCCCCGCGTCCTGTGCCCGGACTAGGCCGGAAGCCGGCGGGTCACCGTCGGCGAGGCGGGTGTGTTAATCTAACGGCTGTCCCGGCCGTACCCTCGAGGAGCCGCTTTGATGTTTCGTCCTGTCTTTGTGTCTGTGGTCGCGACCGCGTTTCTTGCCGTCTCGTTCGTCCCGATCACGGACGCGGGTCGCACGGCGTCGGCTCAGGACGGGCCGCCGAACTTGCTGGTCATCATGGCCGACGACATCGGCTACGAAAACTTTTCGTGCTACGGCAGCAAGGTCTATTCGACGCCGAACATCGACCGGCTTGCCGCCGAGGGCATCCGCTTCGACCACGCCCACTCCCAGCCGATCTGCACGCCGTCACGGGTGCAACTGATGACGGGAATTTACAACAACCGGAATTACATCCGGTTCGGGCTACTCGACCCCGAAGCGAGGACCTTCGCCAACGAGCTTCGGGACGCCGGGTACCGCACGGCGATCGCCGGGAAGTGGCAACTCGAGGGGGGATTCGACGCGCCCAAAGCGTTCGGGTTCGATCGACACTGTCTATGGCAATTGACCCGCACGGGAAGAGACCGTCCGAGCCGCTATCCGAACCCGGGACTGGAAGTCGACGGCGAAGAGAAAGACTACAAGAGTGGCCAATTCGGGCCTGACATCGTTTCCGATTACCTGTGCGAGTTCTTCGAGTCTCAACGCGGAGACGAGTCGCCGTTCGTCGCCTACTATCCGATGATCCTTCCCCATTGGCCGTTCGTGCCGACGCCCGACCATCCCGATTGGGATCCGGAGATGTGGCGGAATCGGCCGACCGAGCCCGGCGGGTATCGCGACCAGAAGTATTGGGACGCGTTTGTTCGCTATACCGACAAGATGGTGGGAAAATTAGTCGACAAGTTGGAGGAGACGGGTCACCGGGACAACACGCTGGTGATCTTCACCGGCGACAACGGGACGTTCACGAACATCGTGTCGGAGTTTCGCGGCGCGCCGTACCGCGGCGGAAAAGGGAGTCCGAAAGACAACGGCACTCATGTCCCTTTCGTCGCGAGTTGGCCGGGGGTGATCGAACCGGGGCAGTCGAGCGATGCCCTGGTCGATCTGAGTGACATCTTCCCGACGCTCACCGAGGCGGCCGGGGTTGCGACGCCGTCGGGGCTGGACGGTGTCAGCCTGATGCCCGTGTTCCGCGGCGACGGGCAAGCCCGCCAGAAGGACGCGATCTACTGCTGGTATCATCGCAACGGCGTCCGCGAGGAGGCGTCACAGCATGCTCGCGACCAGCGGTTCAAGCTTTACGCGGACGGCAAGTTTTTCGACACCGTGGCCGACCCCGACGAGAGCAACGACTTGGCCGCCGTTAAGCTCGACGAGTCCCAGCGCGCCGCACTTGCGAAACTCAACGGGGTGCTCGAGCGTCATGTCGAGATCACCAAGACGCACGACCCGATCCTACGAGCGAAACGAGGCGAATAGGCGCGGCCGACTCGGGGGACGACGTGGTTCGAACCGCCAGTTACGATGGTGGTCGGTCGTGGGGGCGGTGCGTTTGGGCAATCCCCCGACGCTAACGATCGAACTCCCTTGTCACTTCCCGGAAACGCACCCATGTCACGAGTTCGTACCCCGCTCGCGGCCGTCGCGCTATCGCTGCTATACACATGGCTCTCGAGCGTCCCCTCATTCTCTCAGCAACCCGGTGGCATCGGCGGCCAAAACCGGGCTGCCCCAAACACACCGCCGGCGAACGAGGTCACGGAGTTCAAGGGCTCGCTCCGAGGAGTCCGCGGGAACGTGCTGGTTGTAAAGAAAGAGGATGAGACCGAGACGCAGGTGATGATGCCTGATCTTCCGGTCGCGTTGACGTTCGTCGCGGAAGCCGAAATGGAGTTTCTCCGTCCCGGGATGTCGGTGCGTTTCGAGGCCGAGTTCGATCGTCGCGGGATGCCGACCGGACCGGTCGACAAGATTGAGATCTTCCACCCGCTGCAGTCGCCCCGGATGAGTCGTGCGATGCGGGAGCGTTATGTTCCGGGGCTTTATCCCAAGGATGACGAGGTGGTGCCTCAAGCCGGTCCGGCGATGTACCGAGTCGTCGGTCAGATCGCCGGGATGGACGAGTCGGGAGCGTTACTCGTCCGGGCCGGGGCCCGACCGGTCCGGGTCGAGCTGACCGAAGAGCCGAAATTCGAAATCCGCTTCAACCACCTGAATCTCGCCCGGCCAGACGATACGGTCGAGATCGCCGGTTTTTTCCAGCCCCCGGACGAGACGCGAATCAAAGCGGAACGGGTGACCGTCAAGTCCGATCGCGTGTTCGGGGAGCGGGACGACGAGGCGGCGGCCCGACCGGGGACGCGTGACCGGCGACGCCCACGCGGGACGCCTGGCGACCGGTCATCGCGCGGC
This sequence comes from Pirellulaceae bacterium, assembly GCA_041685355.1. Classification (GTDB taxonomy): domain Bacteria; phylum Planctomycetota; class Planctomycetia; order Pirellulales; family Pirellulaceae; genus JAWLFY01. The sequence goes on from JAWLFY010000019.1 coordinate 10,008, forward strand.
GCTGGCGACCGTCCCGTCGGCGGGCGAAACAATTAACCGGGCGATGCAGACGCGGATACGCGGGGGGCGCGTGATCGACCCGGCCCGGGGCCTCGACGCCGTGGGGGACGTGCTGATCCGGGGGGACCGGATCGTCACCGACGCCGACTCGGCCGCGCGCGAATCGGAGTCGGGCTCGGCGTCCGACTCGGACGAGCGGCTGATCGATGCCCGGGGTTGCGTCGTGATGGCGGGCGGGATCGACCTGCACACCCACATCGGCGGCGGCAAGGTTTCACTCGCCCGGATGTTGCTACAAGATCAATTCCCGGGGTCACATCCCGGGCGATCCGAGTTCCTCCCGGCCGCCGCGGTGACCGGTGAGCGATACCTCGAGATGGGCTACACGACCTGTTTCGAACCCGCCATGATCCCGTGCAATGCCCGCTCGGCGCACGCCGAAATGGCGGAGGTGGCGGGGATCGATACCGGCGGCTATTGCTTGCTGGGGAATGACGAGTGGCTGCTGCGGATGATCGCCGATCGCGTCCCGCAAGCGATGATCAACGACTACGTCGCGTATGTCGTGACCGCGACCCAGGCGATCGCGGTCAAAGTCGTCAACGCGGGCGGGATCAGCGCGTTCAAGTTCGGCACCCGGATGCTCGACGTCGACACGCCGCATCCGGTGCACGGCGTCACGCCGTCGCAGGTGGTCCGTGTGCTGTGCCGAGCCGTTCACGAGATCGGACTCGCGCACCCGCTGCACGTCCACGCGAGCAACCTCGGGGTTCCTGGGAACATCGAGTCGACGTTGGCGACGATCCGTGCCGCGGACGGGTTGCCGATCCATCTGACCCATGCCCAATTCCACTGTTACGGCGACGACGGGCCGTACGGGATGTCGTCGGCCGCGGCGAAACTGATCGAGGCGATGCGGCAGCACCCGAACGTGACGATCGATGTCGGCCAAGTGATGTTCGGCCAAACCGTCACGATCAGCGCCGACACGATGCACCAACATCGCAATCGCGGACTCGCCCGGCCCCGCAAATCCGTGTTGGTCGACGTCGAGTGCGAAGCCGGTTGTGGAGTCGTTCCGTTCCGCTATCGGCGGCGACGGTTCGTTCACAGCTTGCAGTGGGCGATCGGGCTCGAACTGTTCTTGATGGCGGACGACCCCGGCCGCGTCTTCTTAACGACCGATCATCCCAACGGCGGTCCGTTCACCACGTATCCGCATCTGATCCGCTTGCTAGGCGACCGGACGTTTCGAGAGACCGCGTTGGCCGAGATTCATCCCGATGCCGCCGCGAGCAGCGAGCTCGCGGGGATCGACCGCGAGTACCGGCTCGATCAGATCGCGACGATGACCCGATCCGCCCCGGCCGCGATCCTCGGGCTCGGCGACCGCGGCCAGCTCGGAAACGGCTCCATCGCCGACGTCGTGGTGTACGAGCGACACGACGACTTGGACCGCATGTTTCGTCGCCCGAAGTACGTGTTTCGCCAAGGGCGTTTGATCCGATCAACGATCGACGGGCGAGCCGATGACGACGAGCGATGCCGAATCGAACCGATCACGCTCGCCGCGGAGGTGGACTGCGAGTCGGGCTCGGCCGAGCGGGCGGTCGGGCGGTTCGATCCTGCCGTCGCGTCGGCGATGCGACACCTGCGGATCAGCGACGACGAGATGGGAGACGTGATCGGTTCACGGGTGATCCGACATCGCGGGACGGGACGCACACGATGAACGGACCGATGCGGATCGATGGGGTGCCGGTCGAGGCGACGTTCGCGGAGGCGTTTGATATGAAGGCGACCCGTGTCGTCGTGACCGCCGAAGACCGTCAATGGGCGCTCGACGCGTGCCGTGCGATGACCGGGTTCGGGACGAGCGTCATCGCATGCGGGATCGAGATCGCGATCGAACGGGAACTGGCCACGGAGGAAACCCCCGACGGCCGTCCCGGCTTCGCGATCTTGGCGTTCGCGATGTCGGGGTCCGAGCTGGAAAAACAGATCCCGCGGCGAACCGGCCAGTGCGTGCTGACGTGCCCCACGACGGCGATCTACGGGGGGATCACGGGGGATGCCACGCCGAACCCGAAGCGTGTCGCGATCGGCAAGTCGCTCCGTTATTTCGGCGACGGACACCAAATCAGCAAGCTCATCGACGGCACCCGTTATTGGCGGATCCCGGTGATGGATGGCGAGTTCGTTTGCGAGCACGACGTCGCGCGGGTCGACGGGATCGGCGGCGGAAACTTTCTGCTTCTCGCGGAATCGACCGCAGCGGCGACGCGAGCTTGCCGCGCGGCGGTCGACGCGATCGCGCCGCTTGACGGGGTGATTACCCCGTTCCCGGGGGGCGCGACGCGGAGCGGGTCGAAGGTCGGGTCGAAGTACGCGGCGTTGTTCGCGTCGACGAACGAGGCGTTCTGCCCCGGTCTAAAACACGTGCCGGGATCGCTGATCGACGACCGGGTCGCCGCCGTCCTCGAAGTCGTGATCGATGGGCTAACGTCGGATTCGATTGCCGCCGCGATGCGGGCCGGGATTCACGCCGCCTGCGCCTCCGGAACGGGGAACGGACTGGTCGGCGTCACCGCCGGCAACTACGGTGGCAAGTTGGGGCGACATCACTTTCACCTTTCCGAGGTGATCGCATGACGGCTTGGCGATTGGAGCTCCGCCGTCCGGTCCGCGGTCGCGTCGACGCCAGCCCGATCGGCCTCGACCGGTTCGGCGGACGTTCGGTCGTCGACGTGTGTCGCCTGACCCTCCACGTCGATGGCGTGCCCGTTGAGCTCGGTGACATGTTCACCGTCGCGCGGAGCGATCGGGATTTTCTCTCGCTCGTCGTCGCCGGGGACCTGAAACGGTTCGATCGGATCGCGGCGGAACACTCACGAGGCGAGTTTCGTGTCGTCGGCTCGGTCGGCAGCCATGCGGCCGACGGGATGTGCGGGGGCCAGTTGATCGTCGAAGGTGACGCCGGAAAATTTCTGGGCGGCCCGGCGGGCGCGAAGCGAGTCGGGATGCGGGGCGGACGCGTCGTGATCGAGGGATCGACCGGCGGGTACGCCGGACATCGAATGCGACGTGGCGAGCTCCTCATCGAGGGCGATTCCGGTCCGTTCCTTGCGTGTCACCAGGTGGCCGGGACGATCGTCGTCGCGGGGAACGCCGGGGAAAGCTCGGCGTACGGGATGCGTCGGGGAACGCTCGTCCTCAACCGGCAACCCGAATGGCCGCCGAACCGGTTTAGCGAACCGGCGGAAGTCGGCTCGGTGTTCCCCGAACTCCTTCGCCGGGGGCTAAGTCGTCCGAGCGGAAGGATCGCCGGGTGCCGAGACCTCGTCGATCGGCTCGCGCGAGGACCCACCGTGTCGGTGCGTGGCGACTTTGCCGTATCGGGTCAAGGCGAGATCCTCACGCCCCAGGGTTGAGCGGTCGGAGTCGTGGGACGGAGCGGCCTCAGCCCCAAACTTGGCCGACGTCATCGGCCAGGAGCGAGAGCATTTCGTCATCGTCCTCGTCGTCACCGGACGAGTCCGAAACGGCGACCGGCGTTGCGGTTGATCCCCCGTCGTTTGTCGGGTCATCAGCCGGCGGCGTGACCGGGGACTCGTCGAGTTCGGCGAACACGGCGTCGGACCCGGCGGGATCGTCTCGTTGGTCATCAGCGGACGATTCGAGGGAATCGGACACTGGCGGGGCCGCGACCGAACCTTCGCCTTCACCCCCGGAGCCTTGACGGCTGAGCGAATTGATGACCATCAACGCGTCGAGGGCGGTAATCCGGTTGTCGCCGTTGACGTCGTAGAAGAACGAGGGCCGCGTCGCCGCCGACTCGCCTTCGCCCGAGACGCCGCGGTTGAGGCCGTTGATCACGAGCAACGCGTCGATCGCCGAGACGAACCCGTCGTCGTTGACGTCCTGCGGCAGGTTCAGGTTGTGGAGCGGAGCTTCCCCTTCGCCGCCGCCCCCGGCGACCACGCTCAAGGTCGCCTTGTCGTAAACCACCTGGTCGATCGGAACCTCGGCGTCACGGCCGAACAGCAGCGTATCGCGGAACGGGAAGAAGTCGGCCGGAGATCCGACGACTTCGGCCGTCCCGGTCGAAGTCGCGGTGAAGAAGAGCGTCGCCAGTTCGCGGGGGTCTTCTAAGTCTTGGGTCGGCGGGGCGCTGCCGCGGGCGTCGTTCGTCCCGAACTCGTCGATCAACCCGGGACGGTCGATGAAACCGCTCGCGGAGCCGCGGTCCATGTCGGTCCCGAACTCGACCCGGAAACCGAGGTTACTCGAATCGGCCACCGGAGAGAGGATATCGGCGGAATACAACACATCGAGGAACGCCGCGAAGACGCCGGTTTGGTCCAGCACGTTGCGGATGTCATCGACGTCGATCCGCAGTCCGACGACGTCCCCGACGTTGACCTCATCGACCGGGTTTCCGTCTTCGTCAACGAACTGGAAATCCATCCCGACGAGCAACTGGCTGTCCGGGACGGTCCCGACGTTCAATGTCACTTCGGCGGTGCTGCGAATGCCGTCGCCGGAGACGATCGAGTAGGTGAACGATTCGAACCCGTTGAAGCCGGGATCCGCAACGTACTCGATGAAGTCATCGGTCAAGTCGCCGGGGGTTCCGTTGTCGTTGATTTCGACGGTGCCGTTGCTGGGATTGACTTCGATCCCGAACTCGTTGATCGTCCCGGTCGGTCCGAAGTTATCGTTCGCGAGGACATCGAGCCGATTGAAGAAGTCTGGTGACTGATCGTTCGACACGATCGGGTTGCCCGCGGAATCGACCGCGACAACTTGGTTCCCGTCGTCGTCCACCGTCAGCGGGAACGAGTCATCGATCGCGGAGGGGAAGTTGTTCGAGGCGTCCCGAATGTTGAGCGACGCGTCCCCGAGTCGAAGCTGTCTCGGCAACAGCGCCACGTTCCCGTCGATCAGGATCGTCTCGCTGACCGCGTCGTCCGCCGGGTCGGCTTGGAACGACGCCACACCGGGGGCGACCGCGCTCATGGTCACGGTAAACAGTTCGACCGGACCGGGGTGCGGCTGGAGGTTCCCGAGGTTCCGCTGAACGGCCCCGGCCTCGTTAATGACTCCGGGCGTATCGAAGTCGAACCGCTGGAACCCGCCGCCTCCGGAAGGCGGGGCGAACAGATCGCCGAAGCGGATGTCCGAATCATCGGAAACCGCGACCAGATTCGTGTTGTAAAGCACGTCGAGGAATCCGGAGGCGACGCCGCGGGGGTCGATCCCGTTGTTCCCGCGGAGGTCGTCGACGAGCACCGTCAGATCGAAACTCTCACCGACTTGGATGTCGCTGACCGGCGTGTTGTTGACCGTGTCGGTGATCTGGAACGAGAACTCGACCAAGTCGTCGAGCATCGCGTCGGGCATCAGGTTGACCGTGACCTGTGCCGAGTCGACGTTTCCGGCCGGATCTTGAATGGTGTAGGTGAACTGTTCGGTTCCCGCGAAGCCGGGCTGGGGTGTGTAGCGGACCGATTGGCCACCGCCGATGATCGACACCGACCCGCCGCTCGATCCGGGGGTCACGCCGACGATCGTGACCCCGCCGGAGGTGCTGCCGATATCGTTATCGAGGACGTTGAGGGCGCGGTTGCTGGAGCCTTGCGGGATCGAGAACGTGTCGTCGACGGCGATCGGCACTTCCGACTGGAACGTGACGTTGACCGTCACCGTCGCGGTCGCGGTATTGCCGAAGTTATCCCGGACGGTGTAGGTGAACTCGTCGCGTCCCAGGAACCCGGTCGGCGGAGAGTAGAACAGCGACTGGCGACCGCCCGCGGTATTGATGATCGGTCGGACGCCGGCATCGGATGTCCCCACGCTTTGAATTTCGAGACCGTTGGTCGCGGTCACGAAATCGTTCTGGAGCACGAACAGTTCGTTGGCGGTTGAGTTTCGCGTGACCGAGAACGTGTCGTCGTTGGCGAGTTCCGGTTCGGCAAGGAGCGTGATCAGGTGATCCTCGACTTCGCCGCTTTGGGCGGGACCGTCCGGTCCGACGCCTTGGTTCTGGCTCAACCGGAACCGGGCGTAGGTCTCGCCGAGTTCCGCGTCGGCCGGGACGTTGACGTCGATGACGTGGGCGCCGGTACCGAGTCGCAGGTCGGTCGCGATCCGATCTTCCGCGTCGAACTGACCGTCTTGGCCGAAATCGATCCACGCCTGCAGGTAGGCCGATGCGCCGGTATCGTTGGTCACCGTGACTTCGATCGTTCCCGATTGGCCGGGTGCCAGCGGCGAGGTGACGAGCACGCCGTCTTCGTCATCGATCACGTCGCCGTTGTCGTCTTGCGGCCCAGAGAGGTCGTCACCGTCGGCCCCAGGCGTCGGCAAAGGCCCCTGGTCAGGATCGACGAATTGACCGAGCGAAAGTCCCGAGACGATCCCGTGGCTGGGGCTCCCGTACGACGTCGGGGCGTCACTGAAGTCCCGACGTGACTCGTTTCCGAAGTTGTAATTCTGGCCGAGCGGTTGCCCGGTGTAGACCACCGTGTGACCGTCGGGGCCGGGGAACGTGGGGACGAATCCGGGCTGAACGACTTCGCGAATCGTGAACGTCCCCGACCCGGGGAATTCGAGCGAGTAACTCCCGTCGGCTTCGGTCTTCGCCGACGGTTCGCCGATGTCGGGATTACCGTCCTCGTCGAGATCGAGATAGATGTAAACCCCTTCGATGCCCGGCTCGTCAGGGTCTCGGAGGCCGTCGCCATCGACGTCGAGCCATTTGAATCCGGTCACCCCGGCGGCGACTTGGGCGAACCCGAAGTTCACGCCCCCGACCGTCGCATCCACCGAGACGTTGACGGCCCGGCTGATCGGCGTCGTCGGGCTCGCGTTGTCGGGCGTCTCGGCGATCACGTTGTACGACCCCGGAGGTCCGTCCAGGGTGAAGTTTCCGTTTGCGGAGCTGACGGTGGACGGTTCGAACGGGTCCCGTTGGCCGTTGCCGTTGGCGTCGGCAAACACCGTCACGCCGGCCAAACCCGGATCGCCGGTGCCCGAACCGTTCGCGTTCAGATCCCGGAACACGCGGCCGCTGACTTGGCCCCCGGCGGTCCCGGTCGCCAGGGCGTGCGAAAGGGCTTCGGGGACGAAGTTCGTGCCGAAGATCCCTTCGACCCGCGAGAACCGGTCAGTCGTGAACGAGACGGGCTGATCATCGACCGTGCCAAAGATCTCGTCGGGCCCGACGCCAAGGAACCCGTCAAACGAGTTCTCGAACCCGCCTTCGTCGGCGATCGAAGGTTGGAAGTTTTGCCCGTCGGTATGCCGCAGACCGAACGTGTGTCCCGCTTCGTGCGACGTCGTGACGGCCGTCAACCGGGCCACCGCGTCGAACAGGCTGGCCGATGGCGAGAGTTCGTAGTCGCTGACGATATCGATCACCGCGTCCATCTGGACGATGCCGATTTCGCTCAGGTCAAAGTTCCCGACGTCCACGCTCTGAGCGATCCCGACGGTGGAGAAGCCGTAATCGGCCTCGGTCCCGCTGATCAACATTCGTGTGACGAGCGGGTGGCTGCCCGGATCGGGGTGGTCGAAGCTGTTCAGGATCGTGATCCCGTAATCGCCCGGGTTTCCGGTCGACTCGAAATCGCCGTTGGACCCCAACATGCCGACTTCGGCGAAGTGGGTCTCGACCTGATCGATGATCGAACGGGTCAATTGCAAATATGTTTGGTTCCCGACTTGGATGTCGAGGTCCGCCAACGTGTCTTGGAGCGTCGGGACGCGGATCACCCCGCCGAGCGGGAGCCCGTCGTCAATGAGCACGGCGTTGAACAAGTCGCGGGGGAACACGCCGCCGTCGAAGTCGAGGTACAGGGCTTGGCCCGTGTTGATCGGAAGCGACTCGGTGACCGGGCGGTAAGTCCGCAGCCCCAGCGTGTAGTTCACCGAGTTCGTCGTGGCGGCGACCTCAACGAAGTACCGGCCGTCCTCGGGAACGACTTGCGCCAACGCCGCGTTGCCCAACGATTGCAGCGGCGAATCGGGCGGATAAGTCGCTTCGTTGGTGTCCGTGCCGAACCACACCCGGCCGATGTCGTCGTACACCGTGAACCCGGTCGCGGCCCCGGTCGTGGCGATGTCGAGGACGTCTCCGGCGTCGAGATCGAACGAATAGAAATCGCGGTCGGCCGCGAACCCGATTCCTCCCGATGCCACCGTCCCGAACGAGAGCGTGCCGCGGACGTCGATCGTGTCTTGATCGCCCGACCCGTTGCCAAGCGGCAGATGCTCGGCGGTCAAGTACGAGTCGTTGTCTCCTCGCGTCCCGAGCCGTTCCTGCTCGGTGTAATTGAACGCCTGGACCGTCCCGAGATCTCGCGGGCCGGAGTAGGAGTCGAAGTCGACATCGAACGGGCCGAGCGGCAGCGCGTCCGCCGCCAACAATCGACGCGTCTCCAAGTTCTCCACGAACAGCCGCCGCTTTCGCGACTTCGACTCGTCACGACGGTGGCGTAACCGGGACAACACTTTCGCTTCACTTCGTTTGATCATCGAGGGTCTCTACCAAACGGCGCGGACGGGTTTCCGGAGCGGACAGGGCGTCGAGCTCCGGCGGAATTCGGCCGAGGCGGTCAGGGTCGGGTGAATGAACGGGTCGTTCGAGTACGGTTCAGTCTTCCAATCGCACCAGGCACCTTCAAGCATCGAACCTCCCTGGGGAGGGTGGTCGCCGACACAAACCACAGCATTCCGTCAACGATCCGCCGAATGAATCCGCGACATATCGCACACGTCGGATCAGGATCGCGAGGAAAACAGGGAAAGATGAAGTGAATGGACAAGGAGCGAGTGCGATTCTAGTTGCACCCCCTACGCTGTCAACGAAATGCATCCTTTCCGACGCAGCGGGGCGTGGGAAGTTCCCGCCGTGACCCGGAAATCCGTGACTGGTGGCGCCACCGGCCCCGGAAACGCGACCGAAAACAGAGCGAATCTGAAAAAACGGCGGGATGTTCGGGATCGGGCCCAGTGGTGCCGCGCCAAGAAAAACCGCGTTTTCCCTTGGTTTTCTCACGATTCCCAATGGCCCACGCGGCGTTCGCCGGTCGACGCCCCCGTCCGGCCGCCCGCTTGGGTGGTAATTTGCGGCAAGTTTGCGGGTCGCTTTGCCGATAACGTCCTTAACGATCATTCCGACCAATCGATCAACCCGGGAGCAACCGATGCGACTTGAGACGGCCCAACGACCGGCCCCCTCTCGCCCCGACGCCCGCCGACCGCATCGGGCTGGGCTCAGCTCGGGGAGCGGGCTCAGCTCGGGGAGCGGGCTCAGCTCGGGGAGCGGGCTCGGCTCGGGGAGCGGGCTCGGCTCGGGGAGCGGGGGTCGCCAGGGCGGCGGTGCGACACGACGCGTGTTGCAGGCGTCGACCACTTGCCTGCTCACCCTCGGCATCGCGTGGATCACGTTTGCGGACCTGCCCGTCGTCTCGGCACAGGGGATCGGCGGCGGCCCCGGGTTCCGGGCCGACAGCTATCGCTCGCGGCCCACGCTGTCGCCCTACCTGGACTTGCTCCGGGTCGACTCCGGTGTGATCCCGCCGTACCACGCGTTCGTCGTCCCTCGGCGGACGATGGCACAGCAGCAGGCCCGCCAGGGGCGGGCGATCAGCGACCTGCGGCGTCGATCGGCCGAGTCCGATCCGGGCCGCGAACCGCTTCCGACCGGACGTGGCGGCCAGTTCCAGAACACGCTTCATTTCTATCCCCAAATGAATGTCAACGGGCGAGCCCAATCGTTCGGCCGCCGCCCTTGATCCCTTCCAAGCGTCGTTCCTCCCAACCGGGAATCGTTCCAGTGGTTTCGCGATCTGGCCTCCCGCCGATGAGACCCCCGAGCCTGCTCGCGGCTTTCTGTCTCCTCGCGCTGACCGGCTGTCAGGTCGTCCGCCCCGGATGCGACGCGCCGCTCCCGCTCGCCGACCTTCCCCGCGAGCTCGACAAGACGACGCTCCCAAAGTACCGCGTCGAACCGCCCGACGTCTTGACCATCGACGTCGTGCAGCAAGTCGCGGAATCGACCTACGCGTTGCACCAGGGGGACACGGTCCTGCTGACCGTGCTCGGGACGTTCCCCGACGAAACGATCGACGGCACGTACCCGGTCGAGACGGGCGGGGTGATCCGTCTCGGATACGGATACGGGTCGGTCCAGGTCGGCGGGCTGACGATCGCCGAAGCCCGGGAACTGATCGACTCCCATCTGCGGAAAACGCTCCGCGATCCCAAGGTCTCGATCTCGCTCCGCGACGTCCGTGGGATCCAGCGGATCAGTGGCGAGCACTTGGTCGGACCGGACGGAACGGTGACGCTCGGACGATACGGATCGGTACCCGTCGTCGGAATGACGCTCGAAGAGGTCCGGCACGCGATCGCGGCACACCTCTCGTCCCACTTCGCCGCCCCCGAAGTCTCCGTGTCGGTGTACGCGTTCAACAGCAAGGTCTACTACATCGTCACCCAAGGGGGCGGTCTGGGGGACGGCTTGGTCCGGTTGCCGTACACGGGGAACGAGACCGTGATGGACGCGATCAGCCACATCAACGGGCTTTCCCCGGTTTCATCAAGCCGAATCTGGGTCGCCCGCCCCGGTCGGAATCCGAACGGGAACAACCAGATCTTGGAGGTCGACTGGGCGGCGATCACGCGTCGAGGCGAGGTCGAAACGAACTACCAACTGTTACCGGGTGACCGGCTGTACGTCGCGGAAGACCGGCTGATCGCGATCGACGAATCGCTTGCCAAGTTCACCGCGCCGCTCGAACGGGTCCTCGGGTTCACGTTGCTCGGCACGGCGACCGCGTCGCGACTATCGGGCAAGGTGCTCGACAACGGCCAGAACGTTTTGTTCCCGACCCGATAGCGTGGGAACGAAGCCAATGTCTAGCAACCGCTCGAGGGACATGAGCCAAATGCCGACACCGAGGCGAACCCCAAGGGACACGACGCGGGGCGTGGTGACGGCGTTATCGATTTCGCTCGCATGCCTCGCCGCGGGCTGTCACGGCATCCCCGCGTTTCCGATCCTCCGGTCCCCGTGCCCCGGTTGCCACGCGGCGCCACACGAACCGTGCGGTTGCACCCCCGACGCGATCTCGGCGGGGTATCACGAAACCCGTTGGCGGTCGATTCGACCCCTGCAAACCTTCCACGCCGGCGTTCAACACGCACCGGTTCCGGTTCACTCGACGATCGGTACGACTCACCCGACGACCCGCACGACGACGAGTCCGGAGATCGACGTGCCGAACCCCGACAACGGTTCGCTCTCGTTGATCGCCCCGCAAAGCCACGAGGAGCCGGTACCCGCGATCGCGGCATCGCTCGACGACGAGCTCTCTCGATACTTCTTCGACCTCGAAACCCCGCCCGGCGAGAGCGACGCGGCGGCAGGCGAGAGCGACGCGGCGGCAGGCGAGAGCGACGCGGCGAGAGTCAACGGCCGGAATATCGCTCGAAACCGTTAGCGGCCCGTCGTGTCACCCTTGCCCCTGCGGAACGCTCCGCCACCCCTCGAAGATCCTCCCGCTGCCAACCGATCCCCGCTGAAAACCGATCCCCGCGACTCAACGATCCGCCAGCGAGTTCACCACCGCCCCAATGTCCAGCATCGTGTTTCCCGACGCGTCTCTCGCCGCCCGGCCGGTGGTCCGATCGAACGATCGCCACGGGTGGGGCTACGTGGCGTTGCTGCTCGCGGTGGGGATGCTCTTCCTCCGTCCGTCCGACCTTCTCGCGTCGGTCGACGATCTGCCGATCTATCAAACGCTGATGTCGGCCTGTCTGGTTCTCGGGGCCAAGCCGATCTGGGATCGCTTAGCGCGCCGAGACCTCGCGGGACAACCGGTCACCGCGTGCGTCCTGGTGTTGCTCGTGGCGGTCATCGCGTCGCACCTCGTCCACGGGTTCGTTTGGGGCGCCCGGATGTCGGGTTGGATGACGGTCAAACTGATCGCCCTGTACCTGGCGATCGTCGGCCTCGTCGACTCGCCGAAGCGGCTGATCACGTTCATCGGCTGGCTCGTGTTGGCGATCACGTTGATGGCTTCACTCGCGCTGCTCAACGAGTGGGGGGTCCTCTCGCTCGCTTCGCTCGAGTCGGTCCGCGACTTGGCGTCGGTCGGCGAGGGGAAATACGAGACGGTCAACCGGATCCGCGGGACGGGGATCTTCCACGACCCGAACGATCTCGGACTCGTTGTGGTTCCCGGGTTGGTGCTGTGCGTTTACCTGTTCGGCCGACCGGGAATGGGATGGCCCCGCTACGGCTGGCTCGCGCTCGCCGGGGTGTTGTTGCTCGCGTTGGTCGCGACCCATTCCCGAGGGGCATTCGCGGCGTTAGCCGTCGTCGTCCCGGTGTTCCTGTTCGACCGCTACGGCTGGAAAGCGGCCGTGGCGGGATCGCTCGTCGCCCTCCCACCGCTGGCGTTTCTGTTCTCCGGCCGGATGACCGAGATCGACGCGATCCACCGTGGGACCGGCCAGAGCCGGCTCCAGATCTGGTCCGATCACCTGGCGGTCTTCCGGCGCGCCCCGCTGTTCGGGGTCGGGGAGGGGATGCTGGTCGAGGAGTTCGGCGTCGTGAGCCACAACTCGTTCCTGCAGTGTTTCGCCGAACTCGGGGTGATCGGCGGCGTGTCGTTCGTCTCGGCGTTCCTCGCGGCATCGTTCGGTTTGGCACGGCTCGACGGGTCGGACACGAAGGATCCCGGGGCGTCCCCGCGAGGGACGGAAGTCGGGATTGGCGGCGACCGCGAACTCGGCCGGCTCCGCGGCTACGTGTTCACCGCCGTCGTTGCCTACGCCACCGGGTTGATGACTCTGTCACGTCAATTCGTCGCGCCGACCTATTTGATCCTCGGTCTCGCGGTCGCGACCCACGGTGTCGCTCGCGTCGGGTGGTCACCGGGATGGCTCAACGGCTTCCGTTTCTTGCTTCGCGGCGTCGCCGCAAGCGTGACGTTTTTGACGCTCGCGTATGTCGCCGTGTTGTTATTCGCCCGCCGTTGAACGGCCCCCTTTTCGCTCTCCGATTTTCAGCGTTCATGAGCACCCTCGATTCATTGCAGCGACGCGAAGTGACGCACGCCCCGCCGGTGGTCCGGATCCGTCGGCGGACCGCGTGGCGTTTGATCGATGTCGGCGAACTCTATCGCTTCCGTGACCTGTTCCGGTTTCTCGTGATCCGCGAGATCAAGGTCCGCTATGCGCAAACCGCGATCGGGGTCGGATGGGCGATCCTGCAACCCCTGTTCTCGATGTTGGTGTTCACCGTCGTCTTCGGGAGGCTCGCCCGGGTCGACTCCGACGGGGTTCCCTACGCGATCTTCAGTTTCGTCGCCGTCGTCCCTTGGATGTACTTCGCGAACGCGCTCCAAGACGGCGTCAATTCGCTGATCGCCAACGCGAACATGATTCGCAAGGTGTACTTTCCGCGGATGATGATGCCCCTCTCCGCGGTCGTCGCGCGGCTGGTCGATTTCGCCGTCGCTTTCAGCTTGCTCGCGGTGTTGTTGGCGTATTACGGCGTGGTCCCCAACGCCGGCGCGCTGATGATCCCGGTGCTCGTCGTGATGATGGTGACGACCGCGGCCGGGACCGCGTTGTGGCTCACCGCGTTCGCGGTGCAATACCGCGACGTCAAGCACGCGATGACGTTCGTGATCCAGATCCTGATGTACGCCGCACCGGTGGTCTATCCGGCCAGCCTCGTCCCCGAGGCGTATCAAACGCTGTACGCGATCAACCCGATGGTCGGCGTGATCGAGGGGATGCGGGCGGGATTGCTGGGGACCCGTGACATGCCGTGGCAGATGCTCGCGATCGGGGCGACGACCTCGCTCATGTTGGCGACCTCGGGCATCCTCTACTTTCGGGCCAAGGAGCGGCGGTTCGCCGATGTCGCCTGAACCGAATGTCGCCCGAACCGGATCCCGCCTAAGTTTCATGTTGCCCCAAGCCGACGCCTCGCACGGCGACGCCCCCCTCCCGATCGAGACGGAACGACGATGAACCGAAGCTACCCCTCGCACAACGCGATCTCGGTCGAGGCGCTTTCGAAAGCGTACCGGCTTGGACGTCGCGACCAGATGCCCGACACGCTCGTCGCCGCCCTCCGATCGGCCGCGATGCGGCCGCTGCGAAACCTTCGTCGGCTCCGTCACCTCGACACGTCCCAGGTCACCAACCGCGGCGAGGAAACCTTGTGGGCGCTTCGAGACGTCTCGTTCGACGTCCGGCCCGGCGAGGTGTTGGGAATCGTCGGCCGGAACGGGGCGGGGAAGAGCACGTTGCTCAAGTTGCTCGCGCAGATCACCGAACCGACGTCGGGGGAAGCCGAAATCCGCGGCCGGGTTTCGAGTCTGCTGGAAGTCGGCACCGGGTTTCACCCCGAACTGACCGGCCGCGACAACATTTATATGAACGGCACGATCCTCGGGATGACGAAACGGGAGATCGATCGCAAGTTCGACGAGATCGTCGAGTTCTCCGGTGTCGAAAAGTTTCTCGATACCCCGATCAAACGGTATAGCTCGGGGATGCAAGTGCGACTCGCGTTCTCGGTCGCGGCGAACCTCGACCCGGAGATTCTGATCATCGACGAGGTCCTCGCGGTCGGGGACGCGGAGTTTCAACGGCGTTGTCTCGGGAAGATGAACGACGTCGCCACCAGCGGGCGGACGATCCTGTTCGTCTCGCACAGCATGTCGGCGATCCGCCAACTTTGCTCGACCGGGCTGCTACTCGACCAAGGCCGTGTGGCGGCACGCGGGCGGGTCGATGAAGTGATCGAAAAATACATGTCGGACTTGTTCGCGATGACAACCCGGGTCGGGGATGAGCGTCTCCAACTCACCCTCACCGCGACGATCGACGACGCATCCGGCGGTGGCGTTTGGAACCTCGGTTCGGTGCTCTCGATCCGCGTGCTCGTCGAAACCGAAGCGCCGATCGTCGGGCCGGCGGTGGATCTCCAACTCCACTCGGAACATGGCCGAATCGCGGCAGCGCAGAGCGATCGATTCGTGCATAGCTCTGCGATGCAGGAATCCGACCGCTGGGAGTTCGAATTCCGAATCACGAACACCGGCATCGCGTCGGGATACGTGACGATCGATGCCGGCTTTCGGTTCAACTGCAGTACCCGGTACCTGGGGCATTGGCGGAGCTTGGCGGCGGTCCCCATCGGCCCGATCCCGGCGACGTTTGCAAGCGGAAAGCGGTGCCCGATCGCACTCCCCTGCCACGTCGAAATCGGAGAGTTGGCGGCATGACCGGAACCAACGAGTCGCCCTCCATCTCCTCGCGTCCCGCAGCCGAACCGATGTCGGGGTGGGCGGTCGTCGACGAGATGTTCCGGTCCCGTCGCGTCGTGTGCGGCGACGGATCGACCCGTCCGCTCGACGTGTATATCCCGCGGGCCCAAGGCGAGCTGCTCCATCAGCTCGTCGGTGAGACGCGTCCCCAGACGACGCTCGAAATCGGACTCGCCAACGGGATCTCGGCGTTGTTGATCGCCGAGGCCCTTCGCGAACAGGGCTTCGGATGCCACATCGCGATCGACCCGTTCCAGAATTCCGATTGGGGTGACGCCGGGGTCGTTGCGCTCCGGCAGGCGGGCCTCGATCCGCTCGTCACGATCGACCGCCGGATGTCGCACCACGCGTTGCCCGATCTGGCGGACCGTGGCACACGGGTACAGTTCGCGTTCGTCGACGGAAGCCATCTGTTCGACTACGTCCTCGCCGACCTACTCAACGTCGATCGGCTGCTCGACGTCGGCGGGTTGATCGCTTTCGACGACGCCGATTTTCCGGCGGTCGAAGCGGTGATCCGCTTCGCGTTGACGAACCGTCACTACGTGGTGCATCCCACCGATCCGGTCGAGCCGTGCCCTTACCGTCCGTCGCCGATCGCCCGACTCGCCCGGCGCGTCGCCGTCGCCGTGCCGGGCATCCGCCGACGGTGCCGTTGCGATTTCCTCCGCCCCGCCCACGACCTGGGGATCCTCGGGCGATTCGCCGTATTGCGTAAGGTTGCCGAAGATGACCGCGATGACCAAAGCCGCCACTTTGTCCCGTTTTAAGACCGCCGCCGGTGCGGGCGATCGGACCAGCGGTCCGGTCGCCAGCCGGCCCGTGCTGGTCGCCGGTTCCGGTCGGAGCGGCACGACGTGGATCAGCGAGGTTCTGGCCGCCGGGACGGGATGCGTTTCGGTGTTCGAACCGCTCTATGCGCGACGTGTCCCGGAAGTCCCGGTGGGCCCCGATCCGCCGTCGGGTTGCCCCTTCCCGGGGCCCTATCTGCGATCCGCTGACAGGGCTTGCGAGTGGGAAACGTTTTTCGATCACGTCTTCTCGGGCCGCGTCGAGAACCGTTGGACCCGTCAAGATTGGCGAGCCAAACCGACCCGTTTCGGGACGTCGCTCCTCCCCGAAGCGATCAGCCTGCGATGGGCCCGACACCGGTATCGAGCCGATGCGGCGAAGGCGTCACGACGTGTGATCAAGATCATCCGCGGAAACCTCCTGCTGGGATGGCTCCACCGCCGATTCGCTCCCGCATCGGTGCTGATCGTCCGACACCCCTGCGCGGTCGTCGCGTCGCGACTGCGGCACCGTTGGTCCGATTCGCTCGACGGCATCTGGTCTCAACCGAAATTGATCGCCGACCATCTCGCCCCGTTCCACGATACGATCGCGTCAGCCGGCGATTCTTTGCAAAGGCAGACGATCCTGTGGTGCGTCGAGAACCTCACGGCGCTAACAACGATTCGCGGCAACCCCGACGTCTGGGTCGGCTGCTACGAGTCGTTCGTCGACGCGCCCCGAGAAGAGTTTGCACGACTTCAAGATCGACTCGGTCTGAGTGCGTCCGAACAGGCCGGGCGGGCGATCGACCGATGGACCAGCAACCCCTCGTACGAAACGCTCCGCCAAAAACAGAACTGGGACGGCGGGCTCTCCACGCGAGACATCGACCGAGTCCTCGACACATGCCGGCGGTTCGGGATGGGACTTTACGATCGTGCATGGGGCCCCGCCGACCTGACGCGGCTGGTCACCACGATTCCGCCACACGGGACGACAGACCGATGAACTCGGACCACGCCCGCCAGATCGCCCAGGGGCTACCTCCGGAACGCCGCGTCATCGATGTCGGCGGCGGCGGGGCCCCGTTCTGGCGCGCCGATTGGGTCGTCGACGCGATCCCGTTCGACGCCGCCGGCAAACTCGCTCGCGATACGCACGGGGGCGAGCCGCCGCGGTACCGGAAAGAGACGTGGGTCGAGGTCGACCTGTGCGATCGCACGGCGTGGCCGTTCGACGACAGCCAGTTCGATTTCGCGATCTGCTCACACCTGCTCGAAGACGTCCGTGACCCGATTTGGATTTGTTCGGAACTGACGCGGATCGCCAAAGCGGGGTACATCGAAGTCCCCTCCCGATACGTCGAACAGTCACTCGGCGTCGAACATCCGCGATTCGCCGGTTATTACCACCACCGTTGGTTGATCTCGGTGGAAGAAGGGGAACTCGTTTTTCGACACAAGCCACACCTGCTGCACGTCACCTGGGACGCGATCGTCGCCGACCTGGGCGTCTCCCGTCGGATCAACCCCGCCCACGAAATCACGACGCTGTTTTGGACCGAGACCCTTCATGTCCGCGAGTCGCTCGAGTTTGACGAACGACGGGTCGTTGACGAACTGATCGCGTTCGCCCGATCGAGCCGCGGAATCGACGACCTGGTCGTCTCCCAGAACCGCACGCTGGTCGATCGGCTTCGACGTGCCCGATACTTCCGGCGGCTGGCAAAGGGGAAACGATGATGCGAAATTCCGCCGACGATCCGTCCGAGAACCCGAAAGCCGGTCCTCCCGAGAACCCGAAGATTTGCGTCGCCTCGTCCGGCCTTGGCCACGTCGCACGCGGCATCGAGGCGTGGGCGAAAGACCTCGGTGACGCACTCGTGACACGCGGCGGCGAGGTGATCCTATGCAAAGGGGGCGGGGCCCCCGAAGCGGCGCACGAACGGGTCGTCTGCTGCCTGAGCCGTGAGTCCGACGCCGCCCGACGCGTCCTCGATCGCGTCCCCCGCCGTCTCGGATGGCGGGTCGGGGCGGGGAGCCCCTACGAGGTCGAACAGACCAGCTTCGCGTGGAACCTTCTCCGACTGCTCCGTCGTGAACGGGTCGACGTGCTCCACGTGCAAGATCCGCTCGTCGCGTTGATCGTCCAGCGGGCCGCCCAGATGCGACTCACCCGTTGCCGCGTCGTCCTCGCCCATGGGACGGAAGAACCGTTCTGGTTCCAGCAGAAATTCCGCTATCTGCAACACCTCGCCCCTTGGCACGCGCGGCAGGCGGAACGCGTCGGCGTCGCGCGACCGACTTGGACGACGATCCCGAACTTCATCGACGCCGACACGTTCCGCCCGGGCGTCTCACCCCAGATCCGCCGCGAACTGGGACTCCCCACGGACGCCCCGGTGATCCTCGTCGCCGCGGCGATCAAACGAAAGCACAAGCGAATCGATTGCGTCCTCGACGAGTTCGAGAGGCTCATCCGGTCCGCCCCCGATATCCCGGCTCACTTGGTCATCGCGGGCGGGTGGTCGGAGGACACGGATGAGCTGATCCGCGAAGGGACGGCGCGTCTCGGCGAACGGGTCCGATTCCTGGTTCGCTTTCCACGCCATCGGATGCCCGAACTGTATCGAGCCGCCGACCTGTTCCTGCTCGGTAGCCAGAAAGAAATGATGCCGATCGCGCTCCTCGAAGCCACCGCCAGCGGGCTCCCGTGCGTGGTCCACGCCCACCCGGTGATGCAGTGGATGGTCGGCCCGGGCGGCGCCGCGGTCGACCTGAGCGAACCGGGGACGCTCGCCTCCCGACTCGAAACGTTGCTGCGGTCCCCGACGACGTGCCGCGAGCTCGGACGTCG
This sequence comes from Pirellulaceae bacterium, assembly GCA_041685355.1. GTDB lineage: Bacteria > Planctomycetota > Planctomycetia > Pirellulales > Pirellulaceae > JAWLFY01. The sequence goes on from JAWLFY010000019.1 coordinate 28,997, forward strand.
GGCTCGAGATCACTGCGAAACCCACTTCGCTCGCGACCCCGTCGTCAACCGAATCGTCGACCATTATCGCTTCGTCAGCGGGCCGCGGAAGAATCGCAGAGCTTGGCGACAACCGGTCGGCCGACCAGAATGCGGGGTGTGAACGGACCCGCGATCGAGACGTCGAACACGCCCCCGCCGAACCCCCTACGGATTCGCGCCGCGGTCGGTGTCAGCCTGACGATCCACGTTGCGATCATCGCGACCGCGATCTCCGTTCGGCCGTCCGCCGAATTCCGTCACGCGTCGCTCCGATCCGGGGCGGCCGGAATCGAACTGAAAGCCTCGCCTCCCCCGACCCCCGAACCGGCGTCGACGCGGTTCGAGGCGGTGCCGGACACCCCTTCAAACCAAACCGCACCCGACAACGCCGACGACCCGTTCGCGACGGACGAATCGTTCGCGAGGGACGACGTGCCACCGGAACCGAACGATGACCCGTTGGGCCGTCGCCACCGTGATCCCGGCGCCACCGTCGCGGCCACGACCGACGCCGAACCGCCGACCGCCCCCCCAATCCGAACGCCTCGCGTCTCGGCGTCCCCACGCGGCCAGCGAGAGGCGTCGAGCGCCCCACTTCCGGTAATCCGCCGTCCTCCACGCCGTCCCGAAACACGTCGCGCAGCGACCCGGCCGCCGATGCCCGACTCCGCCGCCGTCGCCTCGATCCCCGTTCCCGCGACGTCAACGCCCGGAGCCCGGCAGGACACCCCGCAACCACTCGCCTCGAATCGCCCTCCGAATTACCCGCCCGAAGCGATCGCCGAACGGATCGAGGGGACTACCACGCTGCGGGCAACGGTCGGCCCCGAAGGCGAGGTGACGAAACTCGAGATCGATCGTTCCAGCGGTTCAGCGGTCCTCGATCGGGCCGCGATGAGCGCCGTCGCGCGATGGCGGTTCGAACCCCGATCACGGAACGTCAGCGACCGCGCCGTCAGCGACCGCGCCCCCCGACGGGTCTTGATCCCGATCCGCTTCCGCTTGGACGACTGAGAGCCTACTCGTCCGCGACCGGTCGGAACACGATGCAGATCGGGCTGGGGACCATCGCGATGTCACCGGTGAAGGTCATCACCCCCGAATCTTCGTCGATCGAAAACGTCGCCACGGTATGGCTATCACGCCCCGCGGCGAGCAACCAGCGGCCGGTGGGATCGAGATTGAAGTTCCGCGGGTGACCGCCACGAACCGGGACGTGATCGATCGAAGTCAACTCGTACGTCGAGGGGTCGACTTCGAACGACGTGATCGTGTCGTTCCCACGGTTAGCCGCGTAGACAAACCGGCCGCTCGGATGAACGACGATCTCCGACGCGCTGTTGAAGAGCTCCTTCGACTTCACCTCTTCCGGGATCGTCTCGATCGTTTGGAACGGCGTCATCGTCCCGGCTTCGGCGTCGTACCGGAACGCGGTCACGGTGAGCGCCAGCTCGTTCAAGACGTAGATCACGTCGCCGTCGGGATGAAACTTCATGTGACGTGGGCCGCTACCCGGAGGACAGACGCCGAACCCGTGCGGACTGATCTCCGGCTTCTCGACGTCCAGCTTCCAGATCACGACCTTGTCCATGCCCAAATCAGGGACGAACGCGAACCGGTTGTCGGGGGACGTGCCGACCCAGTGAGCGTGCGGCGCGTCTTGACGACGCGGGACAACGCCGGAACCCCCTTCGTGTTTCGCCAGCTGCGCCCGTGGCTCGATCGACCCGTCGCCCGCCAACGGAAAGACCGCGGTCGATCCGCCGCCGTATTGCGCCGACAACAACGCCTTACCCGTGCGGTCGGTCGACAGGTGAGCCGCCCCGCCGTCGCCGATCTCCTTTGAGTTGACAAATTCGAGGCGCGACCCGCGGTCGCCCTGAGCGATCCGGTACGCCGACACCGCGGCCGACCCGTCGGGACTCCCCGTCGCGTACAGCATGTCTTGCGTCGGGTGCAACGCTAAGAACCCCGGGTTCTCCGTCTCCGCCGCCAACTCGATCCGCGACAGCTTCCCCGACTCGGAATCGAACCGGGCTTGATAGATCCCCTGACTCAACCCGTTCCGCGACGTCGCGGTCCCGAACCAAACGTCAAACGTCTCACCCATCACGGCCCCCGGCAAAATCGCCAGCGAGAGTAGCCACCCGACCGCCGCGACGACTCGATCATGGCGAAGGCTCAAACGGCGTAAAAATCGATCCGACATCAGCGGCTACTCCAAGGGGGTCAGTCAATCAAGTCATTGGGTCGAACGAAAAACGACTAAGCTTCTACCACGATCGTCCCGGCGATCATGTCGTGAACACACCGGCGGTCCTCTCGGAAAATAAACAGGATATCGATGAGCGCGAGCAAACCACCGATGAACGGGATCGAACTCGCCAACCAAACCGGAACGTACCGTAACCCGACAAGCTTGCCGAAGTCCAAGATCTGATAGCTTTCGACGTCGACGATCTTGATCCCGAGCACGTACTTCCCCACTGACTGGCCTCGCGTCGCCAAAAGGTATCCGTGAATCGCGAGGAAGATCGCCATCCCGAGCACGAGCTGGAGCACATAACCGACGATCGAAAACGATCCGTCGACCGCCGCACCCGTGATCCCGAACACCAAGAATAACGGCAGCGTCACGATCATCGCGATCACCCCATCGATGATCGCGGCAACCAATCGCGTCAGACGTCGGGCAAGCGGCGGGGCCCCGTCCATGCCGACGTCGGCGGGCATCGAACTCGGTGGCGCGAACGGATTCGGGTCGTGCTCGCTCATGACGCGTGCTCCTGACGAGGCGATGGGGGCGCCGGCGATGTAACGTCGCGCCCGGTGATTAGATATACTCCCGGTTCTTCACCAAACCGGGCATCGGCACACTGTAACGTCCCTCCGCGTCGGCCTGAAGCGGCGCGTCGGATTCGAGCGTCAACTGATCGACCCCCGGTGCGAATTCGTGGTCGTGCTTGAGGAACCGTTCCAGCGTGATCTCTTGCCCGGTGTGCGCCGCCATCCGCCCCATCGAGGTCACCGCGCTCGCCATCACCCCGCGTTCGACTTCGTTGTACGTGTCGTCGTTGCGGATCGCCGCGATCAAATCGTCCCATTCGAGCTGGTACGGGCTCGGCTCGGGTTGCGGGAACGCCCACTTCAAATCGCTGTCGTCGAAGTTGTGCCCGTCGTAGATGCGACACTTCGCGGGGGTATGCGACGCGGTCGAAATCACCCCCAATCCCTTGGTCCCATGGGCGTAACTGGCGAACTCCTGTTTGCACCCCGGAATGGTGCGGCCGTCCATCAGCAGCTTCGTCCCGTCATCAAAGGTGTACTCCAGGTGATACGTGTCGAAGTTTTGGTCGACCGAGTCGCCCCGGTAGTGACGGCCGCCGAGTCCGATCGCCTTCACCGGCCAACTCCCCTTGATCCAGCACGACTCGTCGATGTTGTGGATCAGAAAGTCGCTGACGGCGCCGCCGCTAAGCCACAAAAACCCATGAAAGTTTTTGATCTGGTACATCAACTCGCTGCGGTCGGTGCGGTTCGGCGGCGCCGCGGCCGAACCGGTCGGCCCGGTCATTCGGTAACTGCGGATCGTCGTGATCTCCCCGATCTCGCCGTCCCGAACCCGCTCGAGCAACGCCTGACGCGATTTGCAGTGCCGGCACATCAGCCCGACCGCGACCTTCAAATCTTTCTCGATCGCCTTCTTGTTCAGCTCCAACATCCGCGCCGACGTCGGCGCGTCGACCGTCACCGGTTTCTCCATGAAGACGTTCAGCCCCTTCTCGATCGCGTACGAGTAATGCACCCAGCGAAACGCCGGTGGCGTCGCCAAGATCACGACGTCGCCCGGGCGGAGCGCGTCCATCGCCTGCTTGTAGGCGTCGAACCCGATGAACCGGCGTTCGGCGGGGACGTCGACTTGGTCGCCGATCTGTTTGTGATTGGCCAACGCGTAATGACGGCTGTTCAAGGTGTCTTCGAACACGTCGGCCATCGCGACCAACTTGATCGGGCCGTTGTCGACCGACAACGCGTTCAACGCCGCTCCGGTCCCGCGGCCGCCGCATCCGACCAACGCGACGCGAATCGTGTTCTCCTCCGCCGCGTGGACAGCGGGTGCGGTCGCCGTCCCGACCGCCGCGACCGCCGCCACACCGCCGCTATGCCGCAAGAACTGACGCCTTGAAGACGGACGCTGCGAGGACGTATCGAGAGACGGCAAGGAACGACTCGGTGGGGTTTGCTTACACATCCGGGGACAACTCGAATCTTGGGGGGAGCGGGCGAGGGATCGTGAAGACAGGGGATCGTGAAGACGGGGGATCGTGAAGACGGGGGATCGTGAAGACGGAGGATCGTGAAGGCAGGGAGAACGACGACGGGAGCGGGATCGACGAAGCGGAAGGGTCAGGGCGGGTCGAGCTGTTCCGGTTCGGTCTTGTCCCACTTCGTCGCCTTTTCCTCGGCGGACGGTTCGACCAGCGGCCGAACGACGCGGAACCCGACGCCCAACGCGTCGGTATGGTACCAAATACTTTGAGGGATCTGCGGATCCTGGTCCTTCCACGCCGCTTCCGACGCGACCCGGGCGGCGCTCCGCAGTCGGTCGGGATCGTCGTCCCAACTCCCGCCGCGAACGACGCGCGGATAGAGCTCGGTCGGAACCCGCAACGGATCCTTCACGGTGGTTACCTCACCGGCCGCGCCCGAAATCCCGGCTGCGGCCGGGCCGTAATCGGGGTCGTACTGATCGAGCACCCACTCGGCGACGTTGCCGTGCATGTCGTGAAGCCCCCACGGGTTCGGCAGCTTCTGTCCGACGTCGTGATACCGGCCGTCGCTATTGTCGAAATGCCACGCGTAAGCGTCGAGCTCGCTGACGTCATCGCCGAACGAGTAGGCCGTCGTCGTCCCGGCCCGACACGCGTACTCCCACTCCGCTTCGGTCGGCAACCGATAGTACCGCCCCGTCTTCGCCGACAACCAACGACAGAACGTCCGCGCCGCGTGCTGTGTCATGCAGATCGCGGGTTGGTTCCCCTTTCCCATCCCGAAGCTCATGTCCGTGTAAGGCTCGGTCGGCTTCGTGACGCCGTCGACGAGCAAATCACGGGGGGAGGCCGGACGCGAGAACATTTGCCGCCGGAGTTGGTCCATCCCCTCGCCCCACGTGTCGTATTGGTCCCACGTGATCTCGAACTTCGACATCCAAAACGGCGACACCTCGACTTCATGGCAAGGCCCCTCGTCGTCACCCCGATCCGGCTCGTCGTCGGGGCTCCCCATCACGAACCGGCCGCCAGGGATCGGGACCATCGCGATCGACAAATCGGTGTGCTCGATCGGCTCGTCGTACGGTTTCATCTCCGATTCCGACGACGCCACGGCGGCGGGGACGTCGACCGCCGCGGGCGCCGCGTGATCGCCGCCACCAGAGGAGACATGTCCGAACCAGAACAACGACGCGGCAGCGACCGCGGCAGCGGAGAACGTAATTCGATTCATCGGGAGGAAAGGCAAACAAGGGGGCAAGAGGCGGGCTCATTGTCGGGCCCTCATCATAACCGGAACCGAGCAAGAATCTTTGGAGCCACGGTTCCCCTTATCCTTGATCCGTCCCTGTTTCGTCCGTGACCCGCTGGTCCCCAGATCCCGATTTGTGTTCGTAGCCTTGCGGGGACAAACGCCGGACCTTGGACGCCGTCCGCTGCCAAAGCCCCGTTCGCCCGACGACCGTCCCGATGCGGGTGATCGGGACGTCGAGGTCGAGTCCGGCGACGCGATCGGCGTTTTCCTCGGCAACCGCGAAGATCAACTCGAAGTCTTCGCCGTCCGACCACGCGTGTTCCCACGCCGAACGTTCCGACCGAGACGCCATCGTCTCCGCGTCGGAATGGATCGGGATCGCGTCGACGTCGAGCTCCGCCCCGAGACGGCTCGCGGCGAGCATCCGGTCGAGGTCGAGCGATAACCCGTCGCTGACATCGATCGCCGCATGCACCGGACAAACCTTACGGAGTGCGGCGGCAACGTCGAGCCGCGGGCGAGGGCGGAGATGGCGACCGAGAAGGCTTCCGCCAAAGGCCCCGGTGACGAATATCGCATCCCCTTCCTCCGCCCCGCCGCGTCGCCATGCCGAACCCGGCGGGACGCTGCCGACCGCGGTCACCGAGATCGCGAGGGGCCCGTCGTACGTGGAAATGTCCCCGCCGGCGATCGCTAACTGGAACTCGGACGCGATTTCCAAAATCCCCTCGTAAACGTCGCCGGCGATCCGCGTCGCGTCGTCACGGGGGAGACTCAGCGTGACCAGGATCGAATGCGGACGGGCACCCATTGCCGCGAGGTCACTGAGGTTGATCGCGACCGACTTGTAACCGACGTTGGCCAACCCGTCGTCCGACTCATCCAATTCTTCAGAGCGGAAGTCGACACCGTCGATGATCTGATCGGTGCATACCACTAAATCGCCGGGGGGCGGCGCGAACACCGCGGCATCGTCGCCGATCCCGACATCGACTTGCGGAAGCGACCGGCAACGGCCGCGGAGATAGGCGAGGAAGGACTGTTCCATCGGTCGGTCGCCGCTAGCCGCGCCACGTGGGCCGGCGGCGGAGTGCCTTGGGATGGTGCTTGGTCATCAAGTGCGGCGTGTCCCGGGCGTCGAGTTGCTTTCCCTCCGGACGATCGGTCGGCCGTACCGCCGTCGCCCGCAACCGTTTCTCCGCCTCCAAATGGTCGTCGTCGAGTTCGAACTCGATCAACTGTTCCGCCACCGGCATCGTTCCCTGAGGCCCTTCCCACGCCGAGCGATGGAAAAAGACGTCCTCGCGGAAATCTTCGGCTTCGATGAAGCCGAACGCGCCGTCTTCACGAACGAACCGGACACGACCGATCCGACGCTTCGTGATCCGAAACGGGCGGCGTTCATCAGGTTCGGGTTCGTGTCTTCTCACGCCCCTAATTTAACTCGGCCGCACCGACGACGTCAGGGGTACCGATCCAGGAAGACACGGATCCGGCGGTGGCGCGGCGGATCAGACGGGGCCAAAGGTCCCCCTCGCCAGCAAAGATCATCTCGGCCGTCGCGGGCAACACATGCCAAAACCCGTTCGCGATCTCCTCGCGAAGTTGGTCGCTGGACCACCCCAAGTGGCCGACGATCAGCCGGTAGGGAACCGGATGACGCCGTACCAACTCCTCCAAATGCTGCTTCTGCGCCGCGACGTAGATCCCGCGTCCCGTCTCCGCCTCGGCGTACTCGCTGGAGGTGTGGATCGCGACGATCGGCCCCGAAAGCGGGCCCCCGAAGTGAAGCGTCCCGCCGCGGTGAGGATCGGCCCCGGACGAACCCGGATCGCCCGCTTCCGAACCGTTGGGCGAGACACCCTGAATCCGATTCACGCCCGATGCGGGCCGACTCGGGTGAGCACCCTCGCTAGCGGCGACATCATCCAACGGAGGGCCATCGCTTTCCCCGCCGGACCCGGGTTTCCCGCCGAACGCGTGCTCGTCGGCGAACCCGTGTTCTCCGCCGAACCCGTGTTCGTCGTCGAAGGGGTGCTCGTCGTCGGATCGGGCTTCCGGCGAACCGAGCATCGACAACAACTGTTCGGGGCTGGGCCGCATCGGGCGGTTCAACATCACCCCGATCGCGGAATCGGCATCGTCGTGGACTAACAAACAAACGCTGCGGTTGACGATCGGGTCCTCCGAGACGGTCGACGCGACCAGCAACTTTCCGGCAAGGGACTCGGACATCAAGGGTTCGCTTTTCAATCGGTTACCTGCCAGGCTGACAATGAAACAGACACGAGCCTGAAACCGGGAGCAGGTTTCGCGCCATTTCCGAAAAAACCGGGTCGGAAGGGGACGGAATTCCCGCCGGACGGGGTCGCGCCCGACCCCAGTTGGCGACCCGCCCCGGAAGATCAAGTCGTCGAACGAATCCTGGCTGGCAAGCTTCCAGGGAGACTTCCTTCGGTGAGGTCCATCCGGGTGTGGTGAGGTCCATCCGGGTATGTCGTGGGTGGGGACCGTGGGTGGGGACTGGGCAAGTGTTTTGAGGTCGGATCGATTGTTTGCGACTGGTTCACAGCATATCGAGCGGGTCGATGTCGACGACGAACTGGACCTCCTCCTTACTGGGGATCGTGAATCCGTCGACGGCACGGCGAATCGTCTCCCCGAGCGATGCGGCGTCGGATGCCTGGAGCAAGACGTGAAAGCGATACTTTCCCCTCAGCTTGGCGATCGGCGGGGGGGCCGGGCCGAGGATCCGGACTTCGGTCCCGAGTGACGTGCGGGCGGCTTCGAAGCGGCGGACGAGCGTTTCGGCGTATCCCTCCGTCGCCTCCTCGGCCGGCCCGCGGAAGATCACCCGGGCGATGCTACCCAGCGGCGGATAGTTGAACTTCCGGCGATGCTCCATCTCGTACTTGGCGAACGTCTCGTAGTCGTGCCGCGACGCCGCCTGGATCGCGGGATGTTCGGGCGAGAACGTCTGCACGATCACTCGGCCGCCGCGGTCCCCCCGTCCGGTCCGGCCGGCGACCTGGGTGACGAGTTGGAACGTCCGCTCGGCGGCGCGAAAGTCGGGGAAGTGCAGGGCGGAGTCGGCGTTGATCACCCCGACCAACAACACGTTGGGAAAGTCGAGACCTTTGGCGATCATCTGGGTCCCGAGCAAGAGGTTGATCTCGCCGGAGCGAAACGCCGACAGCACGCGTTGGTGGCTTCCGGGACGCCGCATCGTGTCACTATCCATCCGCGCGACGACCGCGTCGGGGAACCGCGTCTTGACCTCGGCTTCGAGCTTTTGCGTTCCCAATCCGCCGTACCGGATCCCCTCGAACCGGCACTCCGGGCACCACGGCGGGGTCGGAATCGTGTAGTCGCAGTAGTGGCAGATCGCCTTCCCGCCGTCGCGGTGGTGCGTTAGCGGCAAGTCACAATCGGGACACGCGACCACGTGGCCGCACGCCGGGCACTGGATCGTCGTCGCGAAACCGCGTCGGTTCAGCAGTAAGATCGTCTGCCCCCCCTCGTCGAGCGTTTCCCGGACGGCGGAGTGCAACGGACGGCTAATCGCCCCGCCGGTGCGACCTTCCCGGAGACGTAAATCGACCAGGTGAACGTTGGGCATCGGCCGTTGTCCGATCCGGTGGGGCAAACGGATCAGCTCCGCGTACCCCTTTTCACACGCGTACCAAGATTCCAACGACGGCGTGGCGCTGCCGAGCAACAGCGGGACGCCGAGCGAGTTGGCCCGCGCGTGGGCGACCCGACGCGCGTGATACCGCGGCGTGGTGTCCTGCTTGAACGACCCGTCGTGTTCCTCATCCAGCACGATCAGGCCGAGGCGGGGCAGGGGGGCGAACACGGCACTGCGGGGCCCGACGACGACTTGCACCTCGCCCCCACGGATTCGCTGCCACTGGTAGTGGCGCTCCGCGGCGGTCATTTGGCTATGCAATACCGCGACGTGGTCGAATCGACTCTGAAATCGGCCACGGGTTTGCGGCGTCAAGCTGATTTCGGGGACCAACACGATCGCCCCGCGACCGAACCGGACGACGTGCTCGATCGCCCGGATGTAGACCTCCGTCTTGCCGCTCCCGGTCACCCCGTGCAGCAACAGCGTCTTGCCCGATTCCGAATCGATCGCGGCGCGGATCGATCGCAGCGCCCGCTCTTGGTCTTCGGATAACGCGTGCGTCGCGTCGGACTCGCCGTCGCCGACCTGCCACCGCGGGGACGCCCCCGACGACGTCATTTCGCGGCGGGTCTCTTCGTGTAGAAGTCCTTTCTTCCGCAGCCTCCGGATCGGGTCCTCGGTGCACCCGACCGCGGTCGCGATCTCCGCGGCCGTCATCGGCCGCGCGGCGGCGATCAGGTGCCGGAGCACCGACTGCTGCTTCGCCGGGAGCGCCGCGACGTCGGCCGGGTCGATGCCCGAACCGGGCCGAAAATAGGTCCGCCGCCGAGTCCCCGCCGAGTCACGGACGCTGGCGGGAATCAGCGCGTCGAAGACTTGGCCGGCCGGGGCTTGATAATAGTGGCTCATCCACAACACGAGCCGCACCAGCGGGGCGTCGCACAACGGTTCCTCGTCGACCAACTCGGCGACGTCTCGGAGCCGATGCCCGGCGGTCGATCCACGCTTGGTCTCGATGCACCAGCCGGTCGTCCCCTTCGCGCGGCGGCCGAGCGGGACACGGACCCGCATCCCGGGACGCAACCGCTCCAACAGCGGATCGGGAATTCGGTAGTCGTACGGCCCGTGTGGCGCCTCGCTGAACACGACCGCCGCCACGGCGACGTCCTCCGCCGACGCAAGCTCCCAAGGGGGTGGCGCCGTGTCGAACAGTGCCCCCTGCTGCGCGGCCAAGGGGTCGGAACCTTTCTTCGCGCTGTGGTGCGGGTTTTCGCCGTGCGGGTTTTCCGGCCCCCTTTTCGGGATTTCATCGTGTGACACGTCGCCTCTCCCCGGGGCGGGTAGAAAAACCCAAGCCCCACACTGTGACGGACAACCCTCCGAGCGACAACGCGTGAGTCACCGCGACGACCGCCGACCGCTTCCCTAACTCGGCCATCTCGGGCATCGTGACACGCACGAGGCAAGCCTCATCGTTTGCAAGGAGACGGTTGTGGGAAAGTTGGGGAAACGGGTCGGCGTGTTCGGCGGTTCGTTCGATCCGGTCCACTGGGGACACTTGTTGATCGCCGAGACGGCGCGGGAGTCGCTCGGACTCGATCATATCCGCTGGATCCCCGCATCGACTTCGCCGCTGAAACGCCACGGCCCGGTCGCGTCAGCCGGCGACCGCTTGGCGATGCTCCGGTTGGCGATCGACGACGCCGAAGGCCACGTGATCGACCGGTGCGAACTCGAGCGGGGCGACGTCAGTTACACCGCCGACACCCTCCATGACCTCCGCCGACGACTCCCCGCCGCCGACCTGTTCTTGATCATCGGCAGCGACTCGCTGGCGACTTGGCCCCGCTGGCATGCCCCCGAGCGGATCGCCGAGCTGGCGACGGTCGCCGTCGTCCGTCGCGGCGGCGAACCGCCGATCGATTTCTCGCCGATGGACGGTCTCGCGACGCCCGAACAGATCGGAGCGGCCCGGGAACACGTGATCCCGATGCCGAGGGTCGAGCTCTCGAGTACCGAACTGCGAACCCGGATCGCCGACGGCCGACCGATCCGCTTCCGGACGACGCCGGCGGTCGAGCGTTACATCGAATCGGGTCGGCTTTATCGGCCCGGCGCGTGAGGGGGCGGACGGGAAGGCACCCGCCGCGAGTTCAGCGGTTCTCCGAACGTTGCTCGGGAGGAGGCCCGGCGTGCCGGATCGCGTCGGCGAGCCGGAGCGTGTCGCGGACGAGCAAATCGACCCGGTCGCGGATCGCGTCGTCGGCGAGTTGGTCGCCGTCGAACGCGTCACCCGTGGCGTAGATAAAACGTGGAACGATCAGGCAGCGAAAGTCAAGCATCAGGCTGTTGGCCAGCCCCATCGCCGACATGTAGCTCCCTTGACCGCCGGCGGCGAGCATCAGCCCGACCACTCGGTTCGTCCACGAAGCGCCGGTCAGCTCGACGGCATTCTTGAGGGCCGCGTTGACGTCGTAGTTGTAAACCGGGGAGGCGATCAGGACGGCATCGGCCTGCTCGATCTGCTGGCTCAGTTCCCGGACGGCCGGATCCCCATAAGCGGAAGCGCCGTCACAAGGGGGAAGCGGGGACTCGGCGAGATCGAACCAAGCGACCGCCCGATCGAGTTCGATCAGACGTTGGCGGCAGGCGTTGGCCAGAATTCGGCTGCGGCTTTCAGGGTGCAAGCTGGAACTGAGCACCAAAATCACGGGGACGATTCCTCCACGAGTCACACGGCGGCAGATCGCCCGGTCAGCCGCGTCGGCCGCGGGGTTCGCCCGATGCCGCGATACTCGCACAGCCCGCCCCGGTTGTCGACCGGCTTACCGGTCGTTACCAGTTGCCGTTGCACCCGTCCCCGTCCATCCCCAACCGGTTTTTCAGCACGTGGAATTGGCGATAGTGCCGTTCGCTGCTGCTGTGAACGTGCTCCGCTTCGGTGATAAAGCGGATCTCCGGTTCGGGATACACATCGCCACCGATCAACACTTGGCGGAACCGCTTGAGCGGCTCGCCATACACGATCAACAACTTGTGCTCGTCGAGCTGGACCTCTTGCCGTTTGGCAGGGTTGATCACGGCGACGCCGGTGCACCCGTCGTTGAGGAGCAGATCCTCGAACTCGAGCAGCACGCTTTTCAGGACCGGCATGTCGATATGCTCGCGGTACAGATCCTCGTGGTGGGACGCCGAATGGTGACTCGTTTCGAGCACCACATCGACGACCGCACCGAGCGGCTCGATCAACTCCAAGAACAGCTCCATCAGCTGGTGCCGGGTGGCCGACGCCATGATCACCGGCGTCCGCGCCCCGCTCACGTCGTCCACGTACTCGTCGTACCGGAAGCCTTGCCTCGGCGTGACTTGCAAGTCGTACGACGGGCGCACCGCGTCGGTCAGTTCGAACGCGCCGTAGCTGGCGATTCCGAGGTGAGCCCGAAGTTCCTCATCGGAAAGCGATTCGAAACTTCCCGCCGAACCCGGCCGGACTGTCTCGTCACCGATACCGCTCCGGAGGATGCGTTTGAGAAAACCCATCAGCCTTTCTCGATCTCATTCAGTACGTGGGGGGGACAGCCGATGCAATTCGGCCGCAGTTGGGTACAACCAACGCTAGGTCACGTCTGTCGGGCGGCGGCTGGGTTGCCTTTCGTGGGACGTATTCGCCGATCCCGGCGGGTTCCTCAATCGTCCCCGTCTCCGCGACCTGCGGTTGCCGATCGACCGACACCATGTCCCCATCCGGAACGACCGCGCCAGTCATACGAGTCCGGGAATCCGCTACCGAGCCGGCGAGACGTGACCCGGCGATCGGCCGGGGGTGGGACGATCCCCGGGTGGGGCGCGGCATGTGGGATAAGATGAGGTGCCGGAAGCGGAAAAATCCGTCCGCAAAACCGATCACGCGTTCTGACCCCAGACCCTCGGCTCGGCACGTCGGGACGGTCAGGTCATCGAGTCGGGCCATCGAGTCGGGCCATCGAGTCGGGCCATCGAGTCGGGCGATCGAATCGGGCCCAACCGCCGATCCCGTCTCCACGCCTTGCATCCACGCCTTGCAATTTTCATCCACGCCTTGCAATCGTTTCCTGATCCCCATGCAAAGTCGTCGCCGTTCCGCCCGTCTCGCTTTCTTTCGAACCGACCCGTCGCCGGCGCGAACATGCGATCGCCCCCCACAGCCGTTTCGGTCCGGCCCGAGGCGTCGGGCGTCGCCGCCCATGGGCGGCAAACTCGCGGGGGTCACCTTTGTCGTGGCGACCGCGATTCTTCTGGGTTGCGACATCCCGCCCCGTCCGACGCTCTCGCCCGTGACGCCCACCGCTTCGAAAGGGGCGAGTCCCACCGAAGGCGAACCCGCGGCGGACGGGCTCGCTTCGGTCAATGCGGAAAATACCTGGTCGCTGTTCGTCCGCGGCGAGACTCCGGTCGGCTATCGAAACGTTCGGGTGTCGGACGAGGGTGCCGCCCCGGGAATGATCGCGACGGAGATCGAGGAGTCGTTCGACGTTCGCCATGGTCGGGCAACGATCCGCCGCTCGCTCGGTTTACGGATCTCCGAAGCGAGCGGGGGAGGTCTTCGCGGCATCGAATCGGTCGCCCGCCTCGGTCCCGCGGTGACCCGTGTTCGCGGCGACGTTCGCGACGGGGCGTGGTCGATCGAGACGATCCGGGGGATGCGGGTCGACCGCAGGCGAGTTCCTTGGGAACCGACCCATGGCGGGCCGCTGGCGATCGACCGGTCTTTGCGGGCCAGCCCGATGAAACCGGGAGACCGTCGAACGATCCGCATGTTCGACCCCGCCCCCGCACGGGTCATCGACGTGCGACTACGCTGTGTCGGCGAGGCGGCCGTACCTCTGTTGGACGGGTCTTCGCCGAGTCTGTTCGAGATCGACCGAACCGATTTGGTTGACGGCGAAGTGGTGGGGGAGTCGGTCCTATGGTCGGACGATTCGGGAAGCGTCCAGAGGTGGCTCTCGGCCGATCGAGACGTCGTCGGCTATCGCAGCAGCGAGGCGGAAGTGTCGCAAGCCTTCGGCGGCGGGCGACCGGAGGACGAGCCGACCGCGTGGCTCGCGGCGGGGGGCGAATCGACGTTGCCCGAACGGCCCGAGTTGACCCTGTTCGCCGTCCGCTTCGTCGCACCGACCGATCCGGCGACCGCGACGATCACCGCCTTGCCGGGCCAATGGATCAAGCGGGTCGACGGACGCACGGTGCACGTGCTGGCCAACCGCTTGACCGACCAACCGGTGAAAGGGTTTGAACGCGATCGCCAGACGTTTACCGAGTCCGACCTGTCTCCGTCCCGCGTCGTCGACTTCCGGGCCCCGGCGGTTCAAGACTTGGTGAAACGGACCGGCCCGATGCTTCGCGCGAGCGAGGCTCGGGCGGCAGGGGGGGCGACAGAACTGACGGCGCTGGCGCATCGATTGACGAGCGTCGACCCTTCCGGCTCCGGGATCGTTGCCGCCTCGGCGGTCGCGAAACGGGCGAAAGGGGACGCGCTCGGGCAAGCGATCCTGCTCACCGCGTTCCTCCGTTCGGCGAAGATCCCGGCCCGGGTCGCGGTCGGACTTCGGCATCACAGCGGAGACGAGCCGGCGATGCGATTTCACGCTTGGACCATCGCTTGGCACACCGACCGTTGGCACGCCTACGACGCGACGACCGGCCGGGACGCCGTCGCCGATCGGATCACGCTCGCGACGATGGACTTCGCCGACGGAACCGAACCGGACGCCCACCAACAACTGATCGAAATCGTCTCGCGGATCGGCGAGTTCGAGATCGACGTCGTCCGCTCACGCCCCGAATCGAAGCGTGACGAATAGGCCCCGTGACGAACAGGCCCCGTGACGAACAGGCCCCGTGACGAACAGGCCCCGTGACCATCCAACCCGTCAACCCGTTGACGTCGATCGGGAAAAACGATTAGACTCGACTGGCATGATCAATCACCCTCTCCTACCGCTAATCCTTTTGTGCCGCCGGAGCGGCGGGTGATGAGGGTTTGTCTTGGCCGCTGATCGGCCGTTCGCATGAAAGACCGAAACCCGAGTCGCCCAGCGACTCGGGTTTTTTTGTGGGATGACGTCCCACCGACGACGCAACTGTCGAATCGACCCATTTGAGTCTCGAATCGACCCATTTGAGCGACCCTCACTCTTGGCCAGAAGGGACCAACACCATGTCGCAACCAGCCACCGAAACCCAGGGTTCCGCCGCGGCGGACCCCGAATCGCGGGTGATCCGGATCTTCGACACCACGCTCCGCGACGGCGAACAATCGCCCGGGGCGAGTATGAACTTGGCGGAGAAGCTGGAGGTGGCGACGGCGTTGACGGACCTCGGGGTCGACATCATCGAGGCGGGATTCCCGATCGCCTCGCCGGGTGACTTCGAAGCGGTCAGTCAGATCGCCCAAACGGTTCGCGGGGCGACGATCTGCGGTTTAGCCCGCTGCAACGACAAGGACATCGACGCGGCGTGGGAAGCCCTCAAACAGGCCCCCCAGTCGCGGATCCACGTGTTCCTCGCGACCAGCGCCGTGCACCGCGAGTTCAAGCTTCGGATGAGCACCGACGAGGTCGTCGAGCGGGCGATCGCGGGGGTCCGCCGCGCCGCGGGTTACTGCGACGATGTCGAATTCTCCCCGGAAGACGCGTGCCGGACCGAACACGATTTCCTGTGCCGCGTCGTCGAAGCGGCGATCGACGCCGGGGCGACGACCGTGAACATCCCCGACACCGTCGGCTATGCGACCCCGGGCGAAGTCCACGACCGGATCCGGATGCTGCGGGAACGGGTCCCCAACATCGACCGCGCGGTGATCAGCATCCATTGCCATAACGATCTTGGCATGGCGGTCGCCAACAGCTTGGCGGCGGTCGACGCCGGGGCGGGCCAGATCGAATGCACGATCAACGGGATCGGCGAACGGGCCGGCAACGCCGCGTTAGAAGAAGTCGTGATGGCGATGAAGACCCGCCAAGACGTTTACCGGTGTACGACCCGGATCGATTCGCGGCGGTTGGTCCCCACCAGCCGACTCGTGAGCAAAACGACCGGGATCCACGTCCAACGGAACAAGGCGATCGTGGGGCGGAACGCGTTCGCCCACGAGGCCGGGATCCACCAAGACGGGATGCTCAAGGAACGGAGCACCTACGAGATCATGTCGCCCGCAGAGGTCGGGTTCGCGAAGACCGACCTGGTTCTCGGCAAACACAGCGGCCGCGCCGCGCTCGCCGACCGCGCGAAGACGCTCGGGTTCACGCTCTCGGGTGAACAGCTGCAGTCGGTGTTCGACGAGTTCAAAGGGCTCGCCGACAAGAAAAAAGAGATCTACGACGGCGACATCATCGCGTTGGTCCAAAAGGAATTGAGCGACAGCGTCGAGGCGGAATGGTCGTTGGTCGACTACGAGGTCACGAGTTCAAAGACGCACACGCCCCAAGTCCGGCTGACGCTGCGACACGGCGACCAAGAGTTCACCGAACAGGTCGAACAGGGGGACGGCCCGATCGACGCCGCGTTCTGGGCGGTCGAAAAGATCACCGGGCTCGAACTCGTCTGCAAGGACTACCGCGTCCGCAGCGCGACGCTCGGACGGGACGCGATCGGCGAGGTCAACCTGGAGGTCGAATATCAGGGCGGTAGCTACCGGGGCGTCGGCGTCAGCACCGACAGTGTCGAGAGCACGATCCTGGCGATGCTCAACGCGGTCAACCGGATCGCCGCCACCGCCGTGGTTCGGCGGGACGACTAGTTCGGTTGCCGAGTTCCCGATTCCGGGCCATCCGAGCTTGAACCCTAATCCCGCTTCGTCCCAATGTCGTCTCCGCCATCCCGGGTGTCGTCGTGGTCGGACCCACTGGGGTCGGATCCCCCGGGCGGCGCTTCCCGGGGTGGGGCGACGGGATCTTCGTCGTCGGGCATCGGCATCCGGAATTCGCCAGTCATCGGGTCCGGCTTGAGCCGCAAACTGTCTTCGTCCGGGATGAACGACGACTCGCCGCGAAGCATCCGGATCGATTCGCCACCGGAGGAGCGTCCGGCGTCGTCGGAAGCGGTCTCGGCATCGGAACCGGATTCGGCATCGGAACCGGGTTCGTCGTCGGAACCGGGTTCGTCGTCGGAACCGGGTTCGTCGTCGAGCAGGTCGCCGACGTTGAGAGGTTCGTGATCGACGTCGACCGCCCCCGACTCGGTCTCCCGTGCGGCCCGCCCGGCCGGCGTCTCGCTGAGCTCGACGTCGGCGATCCCGAGCGACCGGACTTCGTCGTCGTTGGGCAGCGGGTCAAGATCGATCGCGCCGTCGCGTGGCGTCGGCTTGGGGAAGATCGCGTCCACGTTATCGCGTAGCACCCGTCGGCCGAGCTCGATCGCACGGTGCTCGCTCCATCCGGCGTCCCCGACGAACTGCTCCGCCAAGATCTTCGCGAGCACCATCCGGTACATGTCAAACTTGGGCCACACGAACTCCAGCTTATACGCGTCGCTGTAGTACCCGATCTGTTTGGTTTGCGGGATCGCCTCGAGCCGGGCGGCGGCGTCGCGGGCGATGAACGACGGCGTATTGCTGTACCACCAATGCCCGTTGGTGATCACGTTGGGGAAGATCCACGCGTAGCTGACGAGTTCCTGGTTCGTGACGCTGGCGAGCACCGAAACGGGGAACTTGACCGCGGGAAACGCGTTGAACAGTTCGCGGTACTGGATCAGCGAAACCCGCGAATCGTACAGGTCCTGGCCTTGGTGGACGCCGCCAGGATAAACCCCGCGGTTGACCCCGATCATCAGGTCGAACGGCAACCCGTACTCGTCGCACAACTCGGCGATCGTCCAAAACACCCGCCGCGAGAGGGCCGCGCGATGGGCCGGGTCGGCCGACAAGCCACGCCCGAGCACCTGGTCAAGGGCCACCTCGGCGCGGCCGTCCCCGATCGGGGTCGGCTCGAAATCGGGGGGCAGCGAGATCGCACAGGCCCGCGCCCCGGAGGCGACGAAGTGCCGGAACCGCTGCTCGAGCGACGCCCGCAAGCTCGCAAGCGAACCGTCGAGCTCGATCCCGGAACAGGCCGCGAGCCGTTGTCGCGTTTCCGGTTTACCGAGGTGGAACACCAGGTCGTCGGTGCGGAGACACGGGATGTACGTGTCGGTATCAAAGCCTTCGAGCGGGTCGTCGAAATCGTTGGTCAAGAAGACCGCTTCCACGTTGCTTTGATCGAGCACCGCACGGGGCCACTCGGCCGAGGCCATCTGGCGTTCCGACGCGTCGTACAGCGATTCCCAGTTCGTCGAGTCGATCCGGTCCCCGTCGAACCCGAAAAAGGTCCGGCAAATCTCGATCAGCCAGCTGTACTGGGCCGTGTTCTCGAGCGGCCCCAAGCCCTCGACGAGCCGTCCGACCAATTCACGCGGGGAGAGCGACGGGTCCTCGATCCGCGACTTCGGCATCCCCGCGGAGTGCGCCAGTTCGGTGTAGTAGTGATAGCCCAGCAAATCCGCCAAGGTGCTCGAAGCGGGAGAGTGCGGGTTGATGTGCGTGTGGGGGTCGACCAGGCGGATTCCGGCGAGCGCCTCGTAGATCGATGCTTGAAGGGTGTCCGGCATGGGATCCGATGAATGCTGCGGGGAGGGCGTGTGACTGAATGCGACGGGCGCGTGACTGAATGCGACGGGCGCGTGACTGAATGCGAGGGGGGGAACCGTGACCAAAGGTCGTGTTGGCCGGTCACTTCAAAGCTTCCAACATACCCGCTGAGCCGCCCGTTCGCCCCGGGGGGGGAGCCGGCCGATCCGGACACCGCCGCTTCGTGTCGCCTTCAGGGAAAATCGCGGGAAACATCAAGAAACGTTGCGTTTCTGATTCGAACCGGCGTGGTCGAGCCTAGAGCCCTTCGAAGGCCTCGTCCATGAGCTCGGCCTGTTCGATCTGGTGGGCGGCCATGCTGCCGGTGCTGGGGCTCGCCGATTCGTCGCGGGTGACCGGCTTCAGCCGATAGCGGGCCGCAAGGTCGTCGCCGAAGTTCAACTTGATGTAGGGCCACGCC
>JAWLFY010000278.1:0-3391 GCA_041685355.1 Pirellulaceae bacterium
CCGACGCCACCCCCAGCACCAATGCCGCAGCCATCGCCCCTCGAATCCCCCACGCCCGAACGACACCCCAGACTCGCTCACACGTGACGCTCGCTTCAACGCGCCCCTGCCCTCGCCCCTTCTCGCTGTCAACCATCTCGGTTACCTCTGAAACCTTTCCTTCCGCACACTCGCGGAAAATGGCGGCTTCCTACCCCCGACCCGGGTGGACGCCAGAAACACACTTGAAATCCTCACGCTGACTTCTCGAAATAACCCCAGTGGCCGAGCATAGACGCCAGGAAGGGGGGCTGCAATCGTCAAAAACGAAAATTTTTTAGCCGCCGCGAGTACCGACCCGCCGGCCGCCGATTCCTGTTGATGGAGAAGCTTACGATCGAAAGCCGCCCCGACGGAGTCCCGCCGCCATGATCACCCAAGACGCCCCCCTCCACGACCTGCTCGAAGCGACCTGGCCGACCGAAGATCATCTCGGGGACCCGGAAAACCGATGGTGGGTCCTCCGCACCCGCACGCGGCAAGAGAAAGCGGTCGCGTCCGACCTCCGCGCCCAAGGCCTCCCGCATTTCTTGCCACTCGTCGACGCCAAGCGGTACCACGGCAAACGCCGCCAATCGGTCCGGCTCCCTCTCTTCCCCGGCTACGTCTTCCTCCACGGCGACCGCGACGCCTCCTACACCGCCGACCGCACCCGCCGCATCGCCTCCATCCTCGACGTCACCGATCCACAACAACCCCAGCTCCACGAAGAACTCACCAACCTCCGCCGCGCGATCGAGCTCGAAGCCGGCTTCGATCCCTACCCCTATTTCCAACACGGCTGCTGGGCCGAAGTCAAAAGCGGCCCCTACCGAGGCGTCCGAGGCAAAATCGACCGAGAAACCGACCCCACCAAACTGATCCTCCAAGTCGACCTCCTCCAATCCGCCATGGCCCTCGAACTCGACGGAGCCGAACTCGAACTCGTCTGAGCGGTATCCCCCCACTCAACAGACAACCAACAACCAACAACGACGAACCAACAACGACGCCCCCGTCCCTCGAGCCGCCACCATGAAAATCGCGTTGATCGGCGCCACCGGATACGTCGGCACCGAGTTCGTCTCCCTGATCCGCGCCCGAGACCACAAGCTCGCGACGATCGGCCGACAAACGTGTGACGTCTACTCCGTCGACGACCTCACGTCCAACCTCCGCCAGTCCGGCGCCGACGCCGTCATCAACTGCGCGGGCTACACCGGCAAACCGAACGTCGACGCGTGCGAATCCGACAAGGCCAACTGCTTGGCCGGCAACGCCGTGTTGCCCGGCGTCGTCGCCGAAGCCTGCCACCGGCTCGAACTGCCGTGGGGCCACGTCTCCTCCGGCTGTATCTACACCGGGAAAAGGCCCGACGGCGGGGGGTTCACCGAAAGCGATCCGCCCAATTTCTCCTTCCGCCAAGACAACTGCAGTTTCTACTCCGGCACCAAGGCGCTCGGCGAAGAAGTCCTCGCCGACGCCCCGCGGTGCTACCTGTGGCGACTCCGAATCCCCTTCTCCCACGTCGATTCGCCTCGGAATTACCTGACCAAGCTGATGCGGTACGACACGCTCCTCGAAGCCGAAAACAGCCTCTCGCATCTCCCCGAGTTCGCGGCCGCCGCGCTCGACTGCATCGAACGCGGGCTCCCCTTCGGCACGTACAATCTGACCAACCCCGGAAGCGTCCGAACCTCTCAAGTCGTCGAGCTGATCCGCCAGTGCGGCGTCCTCGACAAGCCGTTTCGGTTCTTCGACTCCGAAGACGAATTCATGACCCGAGCCGCCAAAACGCCGCGGTCCAACTGCGTCCTCGACAGCAGCAAAGCGATCCGAGCCGGACTCCACCTCACCCCCGTCACCGAAGCCCTCCGCCAATCCCTCACCCACTGGCACCCCACCGCCACCACCCCGTAGCGGAAGTCGTGAAGACTTCCGACCGCGACCTGAAAACGAATCTGGCACCCCTCGCCCCCGGCTTTGCGGGGGAGAGGGGCTGGGGGTGAGGGGGCTTCATCGGCCGCCCACCCGGTCTCAATCGACGTGGAGCCCAATCCCGTCGCGGAAGTCGTGAAGACTTCCGACCGCGCCACCCGCACGGACTGCCCCCCCGGCACCCCAAACCAACAACCAACAACCAACAACCCCCAACCACCAACCAACAAAGCCCCCATGAAAACCCTTCTCGTCACCGGCGGCGCCGGCTTCATCGGCGGCTGTTTCGTCCGTCGCGGCGTCACGTCCGGCCAATGGAAGATCGTCAACCTCGACGCATTGACCTATGCCGGCAACCCCGACTCGATCCCCCCCGAGGGAAATCGCCACGTCTTCGTCCGCGGCGACATCGGCGACGGCGAACTCGTCCGCTCGTTACTCGCGGCCCACCGACCCGACGCGATCATCAACTTCGCCGCCGAGTCGCACGTCGACCGCTCGATCGACGGCCCCGGGGCGTTCATCGAAACGAACGTCAACGGCACGTATCGCCTGCTCAACGCCGCCCTCCAGCACTGGAGGACGCTGCCGGACGCCGAACAACAAGCGTTCCGGTTCCTGCACGTCTCGACCGACGAAGTCTACGGATCGCTCGGCCCCGACGGCTACTTCACCGAATCGACCCCCTACGCCCCCAACTCCCCCTATTCCGCCTCCAAAGCCGCCTCGGACCACCTGCTTCGCGCCTGGCACCACACCTACGGGCTGCCCACGCTGCTCACCAACTGCTCGAACAACTACGGCCCGTACCAATTCCCCGAAAAGCTGATCCCGCTGATGACGCTCAACGCGATCGAAGGGAAACCGTTACCGGTCTACGGCGACGGGCTCAACGTCCGCGATTGGCTCTACGTCGAAGACCACTGTGCGGCGATCGAAAAGGTCCTCGCCGCCGGCCAGGTCGGCCACACCTACAACGTCGGCGGTGACTGCGAGCAAACCAACATCGATATCGTCAAAACGATCTGCCGCACCGTCAACGAACTGCTCCCCGACCTCGGCCACGACTGCCACGATTTGATCACCCACGTCACCGACCGTCCCGGCCACGATCGCCGCTACGCGATCGACGCCACCAAGATCAAGCAACAACTCGGCTGGTCCCCCCAAACCGACTTCGATTCGGGAATCCGAGCAACCGTCCGCTGGTACATCGACCACCCGACCTGGGTCGAACGAGTCACCAGCGGCAAGTACAAACGAGAACGCCTCGGAGTCACCGCCACCTAACCGAGCCCCTTCGCCCCTCAACCAACAACCATCACCCAACAACCCTCAAGGCTCTTCCGCGATTTTAGTGGCTTGCGGGCTGGCGTCGGCGAGGTTTTTTCAGGCATCGCTGCGATGTCCGAATGTTGAATGAAGTATGCTGATC
>JAWLFY010000132.1:0-14002 GCA_041685355.1 Pirellulaceae bacterium
CGTCGGTCCACATCACGGCCCGCAATCCGCCGAGCATCGTGTACCCGATCGAGACGACCCCCAACAGGACGATGATGCCGGTTTGCGAGAAGCCGGAGATGCTGGAGACGACCACGGAAGCGGCGTAGGTGGCGGAGGCCATCCAGCCGATCCGCAGCAGGACGAACAGACCGCTGGCGAGCGTCCGGATCGAGACGTGAAAACGTTTTTCCAGGTACTCGTATGCGGTTTCCAAGTCGAGCCGGGCGTAGACCGGCACGAAGACCCAAATCACCACCGGCGTCATCAACGAAAACGCGACCAGCGAAAGGCCGATGCGAAGGCTGTTTCCGAAGGCCGCCGATGGATAAAAGACGAAGCTGTTGGAGGAGAACAGCGTCGCCATCACGCTCAAGCCGACGGCGAGCCAGCCCATCGTCCCGCCGGCGACGAAGAATTCGCGACGCGATTGGTGCCGGCCGAAGAACGCGCCCAGCCCAAGGATCAGCCCCAGATAAACGGCGATCGCGACATAGTCGAGCCAGTGCATGGCGGAGACGGTGTGGGTAAAGGGATTCGATCCGGGGGCGTATACTGAGAGGGTTCGACCCGCCACGACGGACAGCGAATTCCCTCCGATGAAGCTACCATCGCTCACGATCAACTTCGGTTACGGCGGCCGCTTCATCGATCGTGTGAATCCCTGGAGTGAGGCATTCGGGCCGTTCTGGGGTGGATGTTATCAGTCCGTCATGAACGACGAGGCGTTGTGGCTTTCCGCTTCGATGTCGGACGACCAGTGGAAGCACGCGGCGGAGACGCTCCGCGATCGGCACGGCCCAAGATTCTGCACCGTCCAGATCGTCGGCCATGGCACGCGGTGTTCCGCGGGGCCGTTCGGAATCGCGGACGTCGATCGTGGACCGCGACGCGAGTTCCTCGAGGAGCTCGCGGGCAAGAGGCCTCAGAAGGTTTTCCTTCGGACATGTCATTCGGGACAGAGTGTGGAGCTACTTCAGGGGCTGGCAAACCTTCTCCACGCGCCGGTGTACGCCGGCGACGGCGTTTACGCCGTCATCAATTTCGGGAATTGGTGGGTCGCGTTCCCGGACAACGGCGGCGTCAAAAGGTTGGCTGCCCCGAGAGTTTAGCGAGTGGTGTCGGCGGCGTGGAGGCGGACCGAGCGGAGGGTGATGAGGGAAAGCTCGGGTCGGCAGTGGATCCGCATCAGGTGGACGCCGCCGAGACCTCGGGAGACGTGCATCGTGGTGGGTGGCTTGTCGAAATCGCCGGACGCGTAGCGGCTGCCGTGCCAGCTCGGACTGAGCAGCGGGCCGATCAGGGGCAACCGGCCTTGGCCGCCGTGGGTGTGTCCCGCCAACATCAGGTGGACGCCGTGTCGGCGGGCCCAACCGATTTGGTCGGGGCTGTGGCTGAGCAGTAAGCGGAACCGTTCGTCTTCGGGTGGGCCGAGGTCGGGGCGGCCGAACCAGGGGAATTCGTTCCCGATCAGCCGTGTGGGGACACCGCGGAGGTCGCGGCGAAGCGAATCGCTGCCGAGGTCGGTCCAACCGGCGCGGTCCATCGCCCGCCTCGTTTGCCACGAATCGACGACTCGCGTGTCGTGGTTACCGAGGATGAAGTAGCACCCGTCGGCGGCTTCGGCCGGGGAGAAGATGTCGGGGAGCCAATCGATGCATGATTGGATATCGATGATGTCGCCGGTGACGGCGAACAGTTCCGGTTCCCAAGCGACCGCCCGCGACACGGCGTATCGGTAGTAGTCGGGATCGATGTCGCCGGTGAGGTGCAGGTCGGACAGCTGCGCGATTCGATAGCCGTCGAGCTCCGGGGGCATGCCGCGGACCGGGAGCTCGATCTGTTCGATCGCGAGGTCGAAGATTTGATTGAGCGGCAACCGTGACTCGAAGCGGCATTGCCGCGTGTGGGCGAGCGAGCGGCCGAGCGTTTCCTCGACCCGGACGACTTCGACCCTCCGCGGCGCGTCGGCCCATCCGATACGGAAGATCGGTCGCCATAGTAGCCACGGGAGGCCGAACACGACCCAGCTGGCGAGACAGACGGCCGCGTAGGCTTGCAGATAGGTCGGCGTGTCGGCGGGTTGCCAGGATCCCGAAACGATTTCGCGAAGCACGTCTCCGTGCCACCACGCGATCGCCACGGGGGTGACCAGCATTTCGACGAACAACGCCTTCTCGATCGTCTTGATGACTCTTCGCGGCCAGCCGAACGAGTTGAGGCGGTTGTAGAGCGCCAGGTGCAAGCCGAAGTGACCGACGAAGGCCATCGCGGCGAGGATCTGCCAACCGAGTGGCGTCATGATTCCGACAACGACTTCGGCCGTATCTGGGTGACGAGATGGAGCTGCGAAGGCGATCGGAGGTCGCCCCAGCGGTCGAGGGAGGCGTCGAAGATCGCGATCGCCGCGGTCGGGACGTTTGACGATTGACCCGAGGCGCTGGAGACGAGTTCGGCCAAACCGGGATTGTGGGCGACGATCATCAGCCGTGCCACGTCGTCCCCGTCGGACCGGATCACGCGGAGAATCGTTTCGGGGGCGGCGAGGTACAGGTCACCGGAGGTGTGAACGGGGACCCGATCTGGCCAGATCTCGTTCATCAGATCGACGGTCTCGCGGGTCCGTTCCGCCGACGAACAGAGGACCATGTCGGGAACGTTGCCCGATTCGACCAGCCATTCCGCCATCCGCGGGGCGTCGCGGCGGCCACGCTTATTCAGGGGACGGTCGGCGTCGGCCAAGCCGGGCTCCGCCCAGTCGCTCTTGGCGTGTCGCATCAAGAGCAATCGTCGGTCGGTCGGCGGAGAGGATTCGCTCGGGGACATTTTGAACCTGGGTCGGTGGGCCTACAATGCTAACGCGTTGACTTGTCGAAATCTGCACGGAGAACTTTAGATGGCTTTACGATCGGGCGTTCGGATTTCGAAAACGGTTGTATTGGCGGTCATGGCGGCGATCGCCGCACCCGTGGAGACCCGGGCGGACGATTGGCCCGGATGGCTGGGGCCGGCTCGTGACGGGGTTTATCGCGAATCGGGAATCGTTGAGGAAATCCCGGAAGACGGGTTGCCGGTCAAGTGGCGGGCCCAGGTCGCGGGGGGATACGCCGGCCCGGCGGTCGCTGACCGACGGGTTTACGTTTTTGACTATTTGAAAAACTCGGGGGAGGCGTTCAACGACCCCGGGACCCGTGCGACGCTCGATGGCGAAGAGCGGCTGACCGCGTTCGACGCCGAATCGGGTGAACAGCTTTGGCAACACGCGTACACTCGTCCCTATAGCATCTCTTACCCGGCCGGGCCCCGTTGTACCCCGACCGTCGACGGCGACCGGGTCTACATCCTCGGCAGCGAGGGAGACTTGCGGTGTCTGAGTACAGAAACCGGCGAGCTCGTCTGGAGCCGCTCGTTCCAGGATGACTTCGGGGCGGAGGTCCCGATTTGGGGATTCGCTTCGCATCCGTTGGTCGACGGCGATCGGTTGGTTTGCATGGTTGGCGGGACCGGCCAGGGGGTGGTCGCGTTCGACAAAATGACGGGTGAAGTCATTTGGAAGGCGCTCGACGCAAAAGCGGGGTACGCTCCCGCGTCGATCATCGAGTCGGGCGGGACGCGGCAGTTGATCGTGTTTCATCCACAAGCGGTTGTGAGTCTGAATCCGGAGGACGGGTCGCCTTACTGGGACGTGCCGATCGCGCCGAGTTATGAAATGTCGATCGCCCGTCCGATGGTGGAGGGAAACCTCCTTTACGCCAGCGGGATCGGCGAAGCGGCCGTGATGGTCGAGTTGGCGGAGGACCGACCCGCGGCGGAGGAGTTGTGGCGGGGCCAGGGCCGACGGCACGCCCTGTACGCATCGAACTGCACCCCGATCCTGGCCGGCGGCATGATTTATGGCGCCGATTGCGGCAAGGGGACGCTCGTCGCGGCGAGCGGCGACGACGGCGAGCGGTTATGGGAGACCTTTGAGCCGATCCGCCCCGACGAAGAGCGGCGTTTGAGTCACGGGACGGCGTTCCTGACCCGTTTGGGCGATTCGGATCGGTACCTGATTTTCAGCGAGATCGGCGATCTGATCATCGCCACGCTGACGCCCGAGGGGTACCAGGAGCACGGCCGGTTTCACGCCCTCGAACCGACGGGCGACGCGTTCGGTCGCTCGGTCGTGTGGAGCCACCCGGCCTACGCGGGACGGACCGCCTACGCCCGCAACGACAAAGAGGTCGTCGCGGTCGACCTCGCCGAATGACGGTTTCACCGGCGACGGTTCCCTCAGTGACGGCGAGAAGGCGTGACAGATCGAGTAAACTGGGGTTGGCCTCCGTTGAACGCATGGTCGCCTTTTGCTCCGCAAAAGTTCCGAGAAACATTGCGTTGAGCGAGTAGGAGCGACCACTCGAGACCGAGGCTACCTTCCCGCCTTTCCCACCCCGTCTGTGATCTGTCGACCATGTCTGCCCGAGCTGTGATACCCGCCCGAGGTTGTTTCCGTCGACCGTGGCTTGATCGATTTGCCAGCCGATTCGTGGCGCCCCTTCTGGGGTGCCTCGCGGTCGTCGTGGTCTCGCCGGCGTTTGCGGAAACGGGAGGCGACAAGCAGGCCACTTCGCCGGTCGATTTCAACGACGACATCCGGCCGCTTCTCTCTTCACGTTGTCTGGTGTGTCACGGCCCGGATGAGGCGGAGCGGGCGGCAGGGTTACGGTTGGATACGGCTGAAGGGGCACGCGAGGATTTGGGCGGATACGTCATCGTGCCGGGTGAGCCGGACGACAGCGAGTTGCTGTTCCGGATCACGACCGACGACGAGGACCTCCGTATGCCGCCAGCCGGAACGGGCGAACCGTTCACCGAGAGCGAGGTGGCGTTGATCCGGCGCTGGATCGCCGAGGGGGCGGAGTACGCGAACCATTGGTCATACGTCCCGCCGCGGCGTCCGGAATTGCCGGAGGTTCGCGATCAGGATTGGGCCCGCGGCCCGATCGACCGGTTCGTGTTGGCGCGTCTGGAGTCGGCGGGGTTGGAACCGTCGGCGGAGGCGGACCGTTTGACGTTGGCCCGGCGTCTGTCGCTCGACCTGATCGGGTTGCCGCCGACGTGGGAGCAAGCCCGCGCGTTCGCCGCGGACCGGTCGGAAGACGCGTACGAGCGGTACGTCGATCGGCTTCTCGCCGACCCCGCGTTCGGCGAACGTTGGGCGCGGGTGTGGCTCGACTTGGCACGCTACGCCGATTCCGCGGGGTACGCCGACGACCCGCCCCGGACGATTTGGGCCTATCGCGATTACGTGATCCGGTCGCTGAACGAGAACAAGCCGTTCGACCAGTTCACGATCGAACAGATCGCCGGCGACCTGCTCGAATCGCCGACCGACGAGGAGTTGATCGCGACGGCGTTTCATCGCAACACGTTGACGAACAACGAAGGGGGAACGAACGACGAAGAGTTCCGCAACGTCGCGGTCGTCGACCGCGTCAACACGACGATGGCGGTGTGGATGGGGACGACGATGGCGTGCGCCCAATGTCATACGCACAAGTACGACCCGATCACCCATGACGAGTACTTTGAGGTCTTCGCGTTCTTCAACGACACCGCCGACAGCGACAAGAAAGACGAACGTCCGATCTTGGAAATCTGGGACGACGAGCGAAAAGAATCTCGGGATCGGATCCGAAAGCGG
This sequence comes from Pirellulaceae bacterium, assembly GCA_041685355.1. Classification (GTDB taxonomy): domain Bacteria; phylum Planctomycetota; class Planctomycetia; order Pirellulales; family Pirellulaceae; genus JAWLFY01. The sequence continues at coordinate 5,702 of JAWLFY010000132.1, forward strand.
GTCGAGACGTTAAAGGAACAGATCGCGGCTCTCGAATCGGATGGCGCCCGAGAGGAAACTTTGGCGTCGGTGAATTCCGACACCGGCGCGAAGGGCGTGCAGGCAGAACACGAGAAATCGGTGGAAGGAGGGGATCAGGAGGCGTCCGATCAGGAGCGGCGGAAGCGGTTAAGTGACGAGTTGGCCGACGCGGAGAAACGGTTGGCGGCGTTGGGCCCGACCACGACCGTCCCGATCATGCGAGAGCTTCCCGAAGGCGACCGCCGCGAGACCCACGTCCAGATTCGGGGGAACTACGCGGCGAAAGGGAACCGGGTCACCCGAGGCACCCCATCGGCGTTTCACCCGTTTCCCGAAGGGTTTCCGCAAGACAGGCTCGGGCTCGCCCATTGGTTGGTGGATGACGCGAACCCCTTGACCGCCCGGGTGACGGCGAATCGCCACTGGCAGCAATTGTTCGGCAGCGGGATCGTGTTGACCGCCGAAGAGTTCGGGTCGCAGGGTGACCCGCCGTCGCACCCGGACCTGCTCGATTGGATGGCGGTCGAACTTCGCGAGAGCGGCTGGGATTTGAAGGGCTTGATCCGGAAGATCGTGTTGTCGTCGACCTATCGCCAAAGTTCGGTCGTCACCGAGGAACAGGCTCGGGCGGATCCCGACAATCGATTGTTGTCCCGCGGCCCTCGGTTCCGGGTCTCGGCGGAAACGGTCCGCGACCAGGCGTTGTTCGCCGCCGACTCGTTGAGCGGAAAGATGCACGGGCCGCCGGTACGACCGCCGCAACCCTCGCTGGGGCTCAAGGCCGCGTTCGGTTCCGCCACCGATTGGAAGACGAGCGACGGGGCAGACCGATACCGGCGGGGGCTGTACACGATGTGGCGTCGGTCGAGCCCCTATCCGTCGATGGCGACGTTCGACGCGCCGAACCGAGAGGTGTGTGAGATCCGACGGGGGCGGACGAACACGCCGCTGCAGGCGTTGGTGACGCTGAACGATCCGGTGTACGTCGAGGCGGCGATCCGGCTGGCGGGGCGGATGATGGGCGAATCCGACACGGCGGAAGACCGAGTTCGGGCCGGGTTCCGGAGGACGGTGATCCGCGACCCGTCGGCGGAGGAGCTCGATCGGTTGGTGCGCCTTTACGAATCGGCTCGGGAACGGTTTCGCGACGACCCGGAGAGGGCTGCGGCGCTGACGTCCGTCTGCGAAACGCTGCCGTTTCCTGAGCCGTCGGCGGAAGTCGCACCCGCGGATGGCGCCCGCGGCGAACGTGATGCCGCGGGGGATGCCCCGGAGATCCGCGTCGAGTTGGCCGCGTGGTCTCTGGTCGCCAACGTGTTGTTGAACCTCGATGAACTCTTTCTGAAGCGATAGGTGATGACGAGCGCTCCGATACCGCCGTACGTCCAAGCCCGGCTCGAAGGCGAGACTCGCCGGCACTTCCTTCGTCAATCGACGGCGGGCTTGGGGGGAATCGCGCTGGCCGGGTTGCTGGGGGGCGAGAACGCTCCGGCGGCAGAGGCACCGCTGGCGGTCAAACCGTCGCATTTCCCGCCACGGGCGAAGCGGGTGATCTATCTGCATCTGACCGGGTCGCCCCCGAATTTGGACCTCTACGATTACAAGCCGGAACTGGTGAAACGGGACGGGGAAGATTGTCCTGACGCGTTTTTGGAGGGTCGCGAGTTCGCCTTCACGACCGGGGTGCCAAAATTGTTGGGTTCGCCCCGCAAGTGGCAACGGGTCGGGGAGTGCGGGATGTGGATGTCCGACGCGATTCCCAACCTGCACCGCGTCGCCGATGACCTGTGCGTGGTCCATTCGATGCACACGGACCAGTTCAATCACGCCCCGGCGGAGTTGTTGGTTTACACCGGATCGCCCCGTTCGGGACGGCCGTCGATCGGTTCGTGGGCCACTTACGGGCTGGGGAGCGAAAACCAGAACCTGCCTGGGTTCGTCGTGTTGATCTCGAGCGGGGTGCAGCCGAATGGCGGCCAAGCTTCGTTCGGCAGCGGGTTCCTTCCGTCGGTGTACCAAGGTGTGCAGTGCCGTTCGAAGGGAGACCCGGTGCTGTACGTTTCCGACCCGCCCGGCGTTGACCGTTCGCTACGGCGGATGAGTCTCGACGCACTCCGCGATCTAAACCACACCCAAGCGGAACGATGGCCGCACCCGGAAACTTTGACGCGGATCGAACAGTACGAACTCGCGTTTCGGATGCAGGCCTCGGTCCCCGAGGTGATGGACATTTCACGCGAGACCGATCGCACGCTTACCGCTTACGGGGCCGAGCCCGGCGGTTCCAGTTTCGCGAACAACTGTCTGCTCGCGCGGCGGTTGGTCGAGTCGGGGGTGCGTTATGTACAACTTTTCGATTGGGGATGGGATTTCCACGGAACCCGTGCGGACAGCGGGATCGGTGACGGGTTGACGAAGAAATGTGCGACGATGGATCAACCGGTCGCGGCGTTGATCGAAGACTTGAAGGAACGCGGCCTGTTCGAGGAGACGTTGATCGTTTGCGGCGGCGAATTCGGGAGGACGCCGTTCCGCGAAGGCCGCACGGCGAAGAGCGAGATCTTGGGCCGTGACCACTACCCCGACGCGTTCACGATGTGGATGGCCGGCGGCGGCGTCCGCGGCGGTTTCGAATACGGGGCGTCGGACGAGCTCGGGTTTACCGTCGCCGAGAATCCGGTCCACGTGCACGATCTGCAAGCGACGTTGTTGCATCTTCTAGGGATGGACCACGAGCGGTTGACCTACCGTTTCCAAGGTCGTGATTTCCGGTTGACCGACGTCCACGGCCACGTCGTTAAACCGCTGCTCGCGTGATCGGTCACGCGTCCCGTTATTCTTCGTTCTTCGTTCTTCGTTCTTCGTTCGTTGTTCGTTGTTCGTTGCGTGTGTCGGCCCTTCGGGCCTGGGGATGATGGGGGACGAGTTCCGGCGGCTGACGCCGCCGGCAAAGGTTGTGTCGGCCTCCGGCCTAAGCAGCCGAGCATGGGTGTGGCGGTATTCGTAAAAGCCGGACAGCGCCAATACGATTGCGCGGAATGGCGCTCGGCATTTCTCGATCAAGGCCGGCGGCTAGCGCCGGGCCGCTCAGGAATTACGACATGTCGTCCATCCGCTTCAAGAACGCTTCCGCGTTTCGTTGATGGGTCTTTCGCTTCTGGTCATCCATCCGTGATTCGGTCGCGCACATCATCGCCCAGCGGGGATTCTTTCGCAGCTCGTCACGGTGGTTTCCGATCCACCGCCAATAGAGCCCGTCCCAGGTGTCGGCCCACGGGCCGTGACGGTAATGGCTCATCTTCTTGATATAGGCGGATCCGGAGAAGTACGGCTTGGTCGTGATCAGCCCGCCGTCGGCGTGTTGGCTCATCGCGTAGACGTTGGGGACCATCACCCAGTCGTACGCGTCGACGAACAGCTCCATGAACCAGCGATAGATCTCGTCCGGGTCGAATTCGCACAGGAACATGAAACCGCCCAACACCATCAGGCGTTCGATATGATGGCAGTAACCGGTGTCGAGGACGCGGCGGATCACGTCGTCGATCGGATCGATGCCCGTGCTGGCGTCGTAGAAGCAGGAGGGGATCTTGCGGCGGTGTCCCCAGTGGTTGGTTGTCCGCATCGTGACGCCGAGGTCGACGTAGGTCGCCCGCATGAACTCTCGCCAACCGATCACCTGTCGCAGGAAGCCTTCCAACGAGTTGAGCGGGACTTCGTGTCGGTCGGCGTGGTCGAGCGTCGCCTCGACGACCTCCGCCGGTGTCAGCAAGCCGACGTTTAGCAGCGGCGTCAGCACGCCGTGCCACAGCCACGATTCGCCCTCCTCGATCGCGTCTTCGTAATCGCCGAACCGTTCCAGCCGGTGTCGCAGAAAGTCGCGAAGCCAATCGTCGGCGTCGTCATGGGAGGTGGGGAAGATCAACCGATCGAGTCGGCCTGGGTTGTTGGGGAACGATCCCCGGATGTGATCGCGGGCGGCCTCGTCGATCGTGTCGTGGTCGACCGTCGGGATTTTCGGCAGCGATCCGAGCAGGGACTTCGGGACTTTCTTTCGGTTGTCTTGATCGAAGCTCCATTTCCCGCCGACCGGTTCGTCCCGGTCGACTAGGATCTCGAGCCGTCGCCGTTGGAACTTGTAGAACTCCGCCATCGCCCAGCGGCCGTTTTCGTCGCGGTAGCGGTCGTTGATCGAACACGAGTTCAAAAACCCGGGCGATTCGACCATCTGGAGATCGAGGCCGAATCGTTCCGTGGCTCGTCGCAGCCGCTTTTTCAGAAGGAAGTCACACGGGTCGGCGATCACAACGCGTCGGACGCCACGACCCACAACGTTTTTGAGCGACCGTTCGAGCGGGTCATTGTCGGCGGCATAGTCGACATACTCGACCCGCGGATGTTTTTGCTCGAGTGACTTGGCCCAGCGTTTCATCGACGCGTGGTGAAGCCACAACTTTTGTTGGTGGAACCGTCTCGGGTACCGCCGATCGCCGAAGAACAGCGAATCCTCGATCAGGTGGACTTCCGCCGGATCTTCTGTCAGCCCGGGATGATCGCGGAACAGTTGGTGAGGAAAGATCAGAACCGCTGACTTCATCGCTTTCAAGGTTCGACGTGGGGTGGACCGATGGGGTATGTTTCGCGGCGTGCCACGACGAATCGCAGCCCCAACGGGACGATCCTGACATGACCGTTTCACCGAATCCCGATGATTTAATGCGTCTCGCGATCGAAGTGTGTCGCCGCGGGATCGAGGCGGGTCAGAGTCCGTTCGGGTGTGCGATATGGATCGACGGTGAGGTGGTCGCGGTGGCGCACAACCGGGTCGTCGCGGACACGGACATTACGGCTCATGCGGAGATTGTCGCCCTTCGGCAAGCCTGTCGCGTTTTGGGTCGGATCGGTTTGGAGCGGGCGGTGGTGGCGACGACGTGTGAGCCGTGTCCGATGTGCATGACGGCGTTGCATTGGGCCCGCGTCGACGTGGTCCACTTCGGGGCGACGATCGCCGACGCGACGGCGGCGGGGTTCAACGAATTGAACATCCCCGCGGCCCGGCTGGTGGGGGACGGGGGAAGCCGCGTGCGGCTTGTTCCCGAAACGCGGCGGGAGGAGTGCCGGGGGTTGTTCCAACGGTGGCTCACGAACCCCGACCGTGTGGCGTATTGATCATGGCAGGGGACCGGACTGCAGCCATTTTTCGCACCGTTTCGGCGAGACTTTGATCGACGTCCCGAGCGGCTGGGCGAAGAGGCTGACGCGGAGTTCTTCGAGCATCCAGCGGAACTCGTTCGCGGTTTGCGCCTCTGGGGTCCGTTCGGGTTCCGAAAGTCGCCCGAGCCAGTCGCTTCGCAGTCCGCGGACGGTCGTCATTTGCTCGTAGTCTCGTGACGCGGCGCCGGAGCGGAGTTTATCGAGCCGGTAGGCGATCGCGGCGAAGTATCGGGGATAGTGCCGGAGCCATTGCCACGGGATTCGTGACAAGAACCGATCGGGGGTCAGCCAACGGATCTGGTCGGCGACGTCGTCGCGGGCTTCTCGGAATCGGTCACCGGAGAGTGATTCGAATTCGCGGCGGGCTTGAAAGTAGCGTTCGGCGAACGATCGCAGCCAACCGGCGACCTCTTGGGCGGCGAGGGGGATCCGCCGGGCCCGTTCGCCGCGGCGAGACCGAAACGCGTCGCGTGTCCGCACCGGCGGTTCCCCTTCGACGAACGCTAGCCGCGCCATCAGGCCGACCATCGCCGGTTCGAATTCGGCGGCCGAGACGACGCCGGCGAGCTGGATCTTGGCGCGGTCGGCGTCGGGCAACCAGCGGACTTGGCTTCGCAGTTCCTTCCGCTCGGTGATCGCGAACAGCCGCGTGGTTCCCGCGCGGGTCGCGATCTCGGCGGAGGTGCGATCGGGGAGCAGCTTGGTGGCGACGGCATCACCCAGGTCGACCAGCGCGGGGTAGAGCGCGACTTGCACGCCGCCGCGGCGGCGGATCACCTCCCCGGGAAGGGTTTCGATGTCGAAGTCGGTCATCGAATCCCGGTGCCAATCTTCGTCCGGCTCGTCGGTGGCTTCGGGTTCGGGAGCGTCTTCGGCGACGCCAACTTGGGTGCGGAGCGGGTCGACTTGGCGTCCCGCCGCGAGCGTTTCGCCTTGGTCGTCAACCACCTCGACGAAGAACCGGAAACCGTCGTCGAGTTTTTCGTCTTGAAAGTCGTCGGGGGTGACCGGTACCTCGGCATGTCGTGACATCGCGGCGCAGACGGTCGACATGAAGGGCGTCTCGCCGAAATGCGGCCGGATCTCCGCGGCGATTCGCGCGGCGGCGTCGGCGGCGGGGACCAAGTTGCGGCGGATCCGTTTCGGCAGCGACTTGATCATCGCGACGAGTTTCGGCTCGAGCAGTCCCGGGACGAGCCACCCGAGGCGGTCATCGCTGAGCTGCGACAGTGCGGCCCGGTGGACGCGGACGTGGACCCCGTCTCGGTCGCCGCCCGGTTCGAAGTGATACTCCAGCGGCAGCCGTGACCCGCCGAGTGCCAATTCGTCGGGGAACGCCTCCTGTTCGATTTCGTCGACCGACACGTCGACCAGATCGTCCGGCCGCATGTAGGGGGATCCGGGCGAGGAGTCTTCGTCGCACGGGGTTTCCTTGGGCGGGTTCGACAGCCAGCTCGACAACCCGGCGGTGTCGCGTAGCCGGTTCGCCCATTCCGGTTTCTCGACGCCGCGGTCGAACTTTTCGAGCCGTCCGCGGTCACACACGTCGTCGGGTAGACGTTCCTGATAGAACTGCTGGACCCGGTACGGGTCGATCACCAGGTCACGACGCCGGGTTTTCGCGGCGAGCTTGGCAAACGTTTCGGCGAGTTCACGGTTGAACCGTACGAACCGCGCCGAGGTCGTCAGTTCGCCTTCGACGAGTCCCCGTTCGATCAATAGGTCGCGGGCGGTGGCGGGGTCGATCTGGGCGAGCGGGACGCGGCGGCGGGCGACGATCGGCAACCCGAACAGCGATTGGCGTTCGTAACAAAACGCGCCGTTCGACTTGACGCTCCAGTGCGGGTCGCCGTGCGAACGTTTGATCAAGTGGTCCGCCGCCTGTTCGATCCAGGCGGGTTGGACCTGGGCCACGACGCGGGCGTATTGGCGGGACGTTTCGACCAGTTCGGACGCGACGATCCACTTCGGCTTCGCCGCGAACACGCCGCTGCCGGGCCACAGAAACAGCTTGAGCCCGCCGGCGCCGGTGTACTCCCCCTTCTCGCCCGCCATCGCGACCCCCGACAGCAGCCCGGCAAGCAGCGCCCGATGGACGGCCTCGGAACGGTCGCGGTCCAGCAGTTCCGTCTCGTCGTCGGCGTAGCGGACGCCGCCGACCTTGGCGGATCGGTCGCCCGAGCGGAGGAACATTTCGGACGCGAGTTGGCGGAGTTGGCGATGGACGTCGGCCCATTCCCGCATCCGGCTGGGGGAGAGGAAGTTTTGGCGGAGGACGCGGGTCAGTTTGCTACGGCTGTGTTTTTCCCGGGCCCGTTCGTAGAACTGCCATAACCGTAGGTAACCGAGGAAGTCGCTCCGCGGGTCGGCGAACGGTTGGTGGGCCTCGTCGGCGGCTTGCCGCTTTTCGGGCGGACGGTCGCGTGGGTCTTGGATTTCGAGCGCCGCCGCGATCGGGAGGACTTCGGGGAGGACGCCTTGCGCGTCGGCTTCGAGGATGATCCGGCCGACGCGGGGATCGACCGGCATCCGCCCGAGCTTCCGACCGATCTCGGTGAGTTCTTCCCGCCCGTCGATCGCGCGGAGCTCGTGAAGGGTCCGGATCCCTTCGCGGATCGCCTCGGGTCGTGGCGGGTCGAGGAGCGGGAAAGATTGCAGCGATCCGAGCCGCAGCGTTTTCATCTTGAGGATCACCGAAGCCAACCCGGTCCGCCGGATCTCGGGGGTCGTGAACGCGTCGCGTCCGTCGAAGTCGTCGGCGGAATAGAGTCGCACACAGATCCCCGGTCCGATCCGGCCGCACCGCCCGGCGCGTTGGTTCGCGCTCGCCTGGCTGACCGGTTCGATCGGCAACCGTTGCACCTTGCTGCGGGGGCTATAGCGACTGATTCGGGCCGTCCCCGTGTCGACGACGGAGTGGATTCCGGGGACGGTTAGCGAGGACTCCGCGACGTTGGTGGCGAAGATGATTCGGCGTTTGCGGCCGTCGGGTCGAAAAATCCGTTGCTGTTCCGATTGCGGTAACCGGGCGTAGAGCGGAAGCAAGTCGACACGGTTGGCGAGCCC
>JAWLFY010000279.1:0-3325 GCA_041685355.1 Pirellulaceae bacterium
ATCAACATGAAGTGCGCGTCGTGCCACGACAGTTTCATCGATCGCTGGACGCTCGACGAAGCTTACGGACTCGCGGCGGTCTACGCGCAAGAACCGCTGCAAATCAACCGCTGCGACAAACCGACCGGTCGCACGGCAACGCCCGCTTGGATTTTTCCTGAGTTGGGCCAACTCGACCCGAACGCGGAGCAACCGCAGCGGCTCACACAGTTGGCCGATTTGATGACGCATCCGGACAACGGGCGGCTCGCGCGAACCATCGTCAATCGGCTGTGGCATCGCATGATGGGGCGTGGCATCGTCCATCCGGTCGACGCGATGCAGACGCAACCGTGGAACGCCGACTTGCTGGACTACCTGGCGGTGCACCTGGTCGACAACGACTACGATTTGAAAGCGACGCTACGGCTGATCGCGACATCGGCCGCCTATCAGTCGCGGGCGGCCGTGATCGAGGAACCGCAGGCCTCCGAGTATCGTGGCCCGTTGGTTAAACGGATGACCGCCGAGCAATACCTCGATTCGATCTGGTCTCTGGCCGACACCTGGCCCGAACCGGACAAACATGCCTTCGAACGTGACGGGCGGCAACAAGGAGGCCAACTCGCCGCGGTGCTCGAAGTCTCGGAGGCGAACGAGTGGGGCGATCGCCCGCTGCGGTCGGTCTTTACCCCGCCGTCGTCGCTGCAACGCATTCTCGGGCGACCGTCGCGTGAGCAGGTCGTGGCCGAGCGGCCGACCCGGGTGACGACGCTGGAAGCGATCACGTTGGCCAACGGCGATGCCCTGGCGAACCATTTAAATCGCGTCGCCGATGAAATCTCGAAGGGCCCATCCGACGACCCGGCGGGACTGGTTGAGCGAACCTACTTGGCCTTGCTGTCCCGTCGGCCGACGGTTTCCGAGAGATCGATCGCGATCGATCTCCTTGGCGACCGGCCGACACAACCGTCGATCGCCGATTTTCTCTGGCTGGTCGTGATGCTGCCGGAATTCCATTATATCCATTGATTCGGGACTCGAACGAATGCGGAAATCCGATCACCACGAACCGAGCCGTCGCGAGTTTCTGGCGGCGTTGGCCGCCGCGGGCGCGACAACGCTGACGCTGCCCGAGCCGCGAGCGTTCGCTCAGGACGACCCGCCGGCGCCGACCGCCGATGCGTGCATTCTGCTCTGGATGGGCGGCGGGATGGCCGCTCCAGAAACGTTCGACCCGAAGCGGTACGTGCCGTTCGAAGTCGGGACGCCGGTCGAAAAAATCATTAGCACGTTCCCCGCGATCGACACGGCGGTCGACGACATCAAGATCTGTGCCGGTCTGGAGCAGATCGCGTCGGTGATGGACCGGGCGACGCTCATCCGTTCTCACGTGCAGCCGGACCTCGGAAGCATCCTGCACTCACGCCACCAATACCACTGGCATACAGGTTACGTCCCGCCGCAAACGGTCGCCGCGCCACACATCGGGGCTTGGATGGCGCGATTGCTGGGGCCGAACAATCCGGTCATGCCGCCGTTTGTGAACATCGGCCAACAGATCGAGGGCAACGGCGAATCGGAAGAGTTGAAGGCCTTTACGACGGCCGGTTTCCTGGGCGCCGAGTACGGCCCGTTCAACTTGCCCTACCCCGAACAAGCCGCCGCGGCGGTCCGGCCACCGACGGGCATGTCCGGCGACCGCTTCCGTGCCCGCTACCGCGCGTTCCAAAAGCTATTGAAGGAATCGCCGCAGAAGGAATACTTGAGCGACTTCCACGAAGAGTCGATGCTCAATTCGCTGGACAGCGCCCATCGTTTGCTCTCCTCCGAAGATCGGCGGGCGTTCGATTTGGACGAAGAGCCGCGGGACAGCTTCGAGAAGTACGACACCGGACGGTTCGGCCGCGGGTGCCTTCTGGCCCGGCGTTTGGTCGAGTCGGGGGCCCGGTTCATCGAGGTCACGACCGAATACGTGCCGTTTTTGCATTGGGATACGCACGAGAACGGACACACGACCGTCGACCGGTTGCACCAAGAGGTCGACCGGCCGATCGCACAACTCATTCGCGATCTGGAAGAGCGGGGACTCCTCGACCGGACCCTGGTCATCGTTGCGAGCGAGTTCAGTCGGGACATGATCATCGAAGGCGTCCCCGGCAGCACCGCGCGGGACCAGGCACGCGTGAAAACCGACGTCCTCAAGGAGATGAAGCATTACGGCCTGCACCGCCACTTCACCGGCGGCGCGTCCGTCGTGATGTTCGGCGGCGGGATGAAACGGGGCCTGCTCTACGGCAAGACGGCGGACGAGCGTCCCTGTGTGGCGGTCGAGAAACCCGTGTCGATTATCGACCTGCACGCGACAATCTTCGAGGCGATGGGGATCAGCCCCAAAGCCCACCTCGAAATCGAGCGGCGACCGTTCTTCGTCACCAAGGACGGACTGGGGAAGCCGGTGCGCGAACTGTTCGCTTGATCCCATGGGGCACGAGCGTGTCGCATGGAGCCCCTTCGCTTGCTTTCGCATCCCGCACGGTTTAGCTTGACCGACGGCCGCATCGGTCGTTTCGGGGCCGAATCCGAACCGTGCTGGCGGCCCGCGACCGGTCAAAACGTCGCGAATTTCTAGGAATCCGTGAGTTCGAGGGAGAGTCTTTGTGAGTCGTGCCTGGAGTCGGACTTGGTTGGCGTCAATCGCCTCGGTTTGCGTCGCCCTTTTCACGGTCGCGTCGAGCGGGCTCGCGGACGAAACGTCGTCCGACGAGGCAAAGTCGAACGACAACCCGCCGAACGTCGTGTTCATCGCGATCGATGACCAGAACGACTGGATCGGCTATCTCGGCGGCCACCCGATGGCGAAGACGCCCCACCTCGACGGGCTCGCCGAGCGAGGAACGGCGTTCCTCAACGCCCACTGCCAAGCGCCCCTTTGCAACCCGTCGCGGACCAGCCTGATGCTCGGGCTGCGGCCGACGACCACCGGCGTGTATGGCCTCGCCCCGTGGTTCCGCACGCTTGACGATTGGAAAGACCGCGTCACCCTCGCCCAACACTTCAACGCCCACGGTTACCGAACGCTCACCGCGGGGAAGATTTTCCACGGCGGCGTCGGCGGACCACAGAAACGGGAGGTCGAATTCGACGTCTGGGGACCCCGTCCCGGGATCGGTGTCAAACCCGAAAAGAAATTGATCCCGCCGACCCCGATGGGGAACCACCCGTTGATGGACTGGGGCGTGTTCCCGCACGAAGACGAGGACAAGGGGGATTACCAAGTCGCCAGCTGGGCCGTCGACCAAATCCGATCGGCGCCCCAAGACGAACCGTTCTTCCTCGCCGCCGG
>JAWLFY010000280.1:0-3308 GCA_041685355.1 Pirellulaceae bacterium
TCGCCGGGCGCGACTGGTCAAGGATTTGGGGAAGGCCGGCCGCGCCGCCACGGCGGCCGAACGAACCCTCGTCGGTCGTGTCACCGACGCGACGAAGCGAATCCGTGCGGTGGTCGATCGAGAGATCCGCGCCGCGGCGATCCCGACCGACGCCCAGGCGGACATCCTTCGTCATATCTCGAGCGTCTGTTTGCAATCGCTCCATGAACTCCGGATCGCGTACCTCGGTCCGATGCATAGCTACAGCCACTTGGCGGCGATCAAGTTTTTCGGCGAAGGAGCAAACTTGGCGCCGGTCGCGTCGATCCCGGCGGTGTTCGACGCGGTCACGCGGCACGACGCCAACTGTGGCGTCGTCCCGATCGAGAACAGCACCGACGGCCGGGTCGTCGATACCCTCGGGATGTTCGTCCGCCGACAGATGCAGATCTGTGGCGAGGTGCTGTTGCCGATCCATCACCAATTGTTGTCACGGACGTCCCGCGAGCAGATCACCGAGGTGTACAGCAAGCCGCAGGCGCTTTCGCAGTGTCGCGGCTGGCTTTCCAACCAACTCCCCCAAGCGAAGCTGGTCGAGATCAGCAGCACGGCGGCGGCCGCGAGGCTCGCGGCGGAGAAACCGGGGGCCGCCGCCGTCGCGAGCCTGGAGGCCGGACGCGAGTATGACTTGGACGTGATCGACGCCGACATCGAGGACAACCCGAACAACGTCACCCGCTTCGCCGTGTTGGGACGCGAAGAGCCGGCCGCGACCGGCGACGACAAGACGGCGATCTTGTTCCAGGTCCCCCACCAACCCGGGGCGCTCGCCGACACGATGACGATCTTCAAAAAGGCCGGACTCAACCTGACGTGGATCGAGTCGTTCCCGAAGCCCGAGAGCCCGACCGAGTACCTGTTCTTTATCGAGCTAGGGGGACACCGCGGCGACGCCGCCGTCGCGGACACCCTGAAGAAACTGCAGAAACAAACCGAACGGCTCGAGGTGCTCGGGTCGTACCCCCGGGCGATCCCGATCCCCGCAGCCGCAGGATGAATTCGCGCTGCCGCAGGATGAATTCGCGCTGCCGCAGGCTGGCGACCAGGCGCCGTTTCGCTCGAACTCCCCCCCCAACGGCATCACCCTACCCTCTCCCGTGGCGATCGACTCGCGGCTACGGTGAAGGCCTGATCGCGTCGACTCTTGTCGCGAGACTCGCGACGCGGTTTTTCACGATCAATATTGAAAATGAAGGATTACCTTGACCATGGATCAATCGAAAACCGACGAGATCATTGCGGAGCTGACGAAGTCGTATTGGATGGAGCTGGAAACGGTCGTCAATTATTTGGCCAACAGCGTCCATCTCGACGGCGTCCGCGCGGAAGAGATCAAGAAGTCGCTGCAGGCCGACATCCAGGAAGAACTCGGTCACGCGACGCAACTCGCCAACCGCATCAAGACGATCGGCGGCCCGATCCCCGGCAGCGAAGGTTTCCGGGTCGGCCAGAAAACGCTCCAGCCGCCGGACGACACGACGGACGTCGTGACGGTGATCAAGGGGGTGATCGACGCCGAGCAAGGGGCGATCGATCAGTACGAGAAGATCATCCAGATCACCGACGGGATCGATTACGTCAGCCAAGACCTGTGCATCACGCTGCTGTCGGATGAGCAGCAACACCGCCGTGAGTTCATGGGGTTCTTGAAGGAATACGAAAAGTCGTGATCGGGTGTCATCCGCTGGTCGAGGTGCGGGCGTGAGCGTGACTCCTCGCTTCGCCGCGACCTCGGCGGTCGTCACGGGAGGATCGAGCGGAATCGGACGAGCGATCTGTTTGTCTCTCGCCGAGGCCGGGCTCGATCGGCTACTCGTGCACTATCGCCAAAACCGTGCCGGCGCCGAAGTGACGGCGTCGGCGGCCGAGGAATTCGGGTGCCGGACGATGATCGCCCAAGCCGATTTGGCGATCGAAGAAGACGTTCAGCGTCTTGCCGACGTCGCGTTCGATCGACTGCCGACGGTCGACACTTGGGTGAATAACGCCGGGGCGGACGTGCTGACCGGCGACGCGGGCGAACTGAGTTTCGAGCGGAAACTCAAGCTCTTGCTCGACGTTGACCTGGTGGGAACGATCGGGCTTTCGCGCGGCGTCGGTCCCCGCATGGCCGCCCAACGGCTCGGGCGGCCGCCGTCGATGATCTTCATCGGATGGGACCAAGCCCCGCGTGGGATGGAGGGAGACGCGGGGCAAATGTTCGGCCCCGTGAAGGCGGCCGTGATGGCGTTCGCCGCCAGCCTCGCCCAAACCCTCGCGCCTCGCGTCCGGGTCAACACCGTGGCCCCGGGGTGGATACGTACCGCGTGGGGGAAAACCGCGAGTGACGAGTGGGACCGCCGCGCGAAAGGGGAAGCGCTGATGAGACGTTGGGGGACGCCCGAGGACGTGGCCCGTGCCGTCCTTTACGCCGCCGACCCGGGCAACACGTTCGTCACGGGACAAACGCTCGAAGTCAACGGCGGTTGGGAACGGAAATTCGTTTCTCCCGACGCTTAAGCACCTCGACTGCACCCTTTCCGCGGAACTCGGTGGACCAATCGGTCGGTGTCATCGGAAAACCGAGGAGGCTCTTCCGAGATCCTGGTGGGCGGTAGGGTCAAGGTGCCCATGCTCGGGAGTTTCCAACGTGCGCTGGGCAACGTGCGCTGGGCAACGGTCGGGAAGTCACGGTCCGCCGCTTACTCGATCGCGTCGAGCAGTGCGCCGATCGCGTCGTCGCTTTGGCCGCCGGCGTCGGCGGTGGCGGTCGGGTTGAGGACCTGGGTCACGCTCTCTCGCCACTTGGCTTCGGCGAGTTTCGAGGTGGTCGATCCCGCCCGGTCCCGTTGTTCCTCTTCGACGGGGAACAGGTCGATCCCGCCCGATTCGGCATCGACGCCGAGGACGAACCGGCCGGGAACCATGACTTTGGTTGCGACCTCGTCCTCCCCGAGGCCACGATCGAAATCGAGCCGCGGCGGCATTTCCGTTTCGTGCTCGACGGTCATGCCCGGCTCCAAGAGATGGGGTTCGCCGTTGAGCTGGTAGTGGAACGGTATGCGACTTTCGGTCGCGTCGATCTGGAAGGCGACGCTCTTCTTCCGGTGTACCTCCCAACCGGAAGGTTTGCGGTACCACTGGTAAAAGCCTTCGGACAACGTATATCGCTTCACCTCGCCGTTGCCGTCGTCGAAGGCGAGGACGAACGGTCGAACGGCGGTCACGATATCGCCCGGTAGCAATTCGAACTCGGTTTCGTCGTCGATCACGAAGTAAACGGGCGTTTC
>JAWLFY010000133.1:0-13718 GCA_041685355.1 Pirellulaceae bacterium
CTTGTCCGCGTTCGCTCGCATCCTCACTTCGGACATCGCAGCAATGCCTCCAAAACCTACGTTCTGGGCAGTTGCCACTAAAATCGCGGAACAACCCCGGGGAGAGGACTCTCTCAAGTTTGCCTGCACTCACACACACGCTCACTTCTGCCATCACACCCATCCCTCAAAAGCTTACATCCCGCCACTTTTGCAATTGGATCGGATAACAGTGTCCGTATCGATAGGCGTGTTGCCCGGAGGCAAACCGGCTACCACAGGATTGTAATTAGTACACTCGGCTACAAAACAGTCTTCGACTGCGTAAATATTACACTCGTCCGCTTTACTGGCCCCATTAACAAGGTCGCTTGGATCCCCGGGATAAACCTCCCCACCGCGATCCGAGTCATTAAAATCCATGCAGTACGTACCATATGGAAGAGTGTCGGGGGTGATATTACCAATCGCTGTACGAAAATACATGCAATCCAATTCGCATGTTGCAAAAGATTTCGCCACAAAACCCAATGCTGAGAGGACGAGTACGAGGGAAACCCCAACGCAGCGAGTGCAATTCTTGAACATGGTTACTGCCTTTTGGAATTATCGAAAAATCGGTTCCAACATCTACGAGAGCGTGCGAAGGATTCATGGGGTCATTTAGCACCTCCTTGCCCTTGGGTTCTAACGTACACCGGAAAGTTTTCTTTCACGGTCACCGGCATGCCGTCAGTTTTGTACTCGACATCGATTTCAACATGGGTGACCGGCGATTGGTCGGATTCACGACGGCCAGCGTCGCGTCGCTGAACCGTGAACGTAACCCCGTCATGCTGCTCGACGTGAACCAACTCAGACTCGCAGGCGACCGACTCGATTGAGCACCGGACACCTGGAATGCCTTCAAGTGTCACGATTTCTGAATCGAGATCCATCAGTCCACCGAGCACCGCCGTGCCCGGACTGAATCGATACGGAGCTTGGACCTGAGCTTCAAGCGGGAGCGCGTACGACTGGGGCGACGTTTCGATCGCAGAGGCCAGACGCAGGTCAATTTGACCCGCATGATGTCCTGGCGGCGTGTTTCGCTTGACGGTGATGAACACTTCGCCAGCAGAAAACTCTTCGTCCCAGGTCACTTCGGCCGATTCGACAAACGAAGGGATCTCCCCGATCGTCGGCCGACCCGCCTCGGGCGCGGCGGCGGAAAAGGGAATTACCCACTCGCCTAATTCCGTGGCCATCCCACTCATCTGACAAGCCGAGTCATCGACGGCATAAGGCTCAAAGAACTTCGCCTTGATTGGGATCGATCGAGGGAAAGACCCGCCGTCCGTCAAGGCCGTGACATCCAGTTCGCTTTCCAAAAACGTATACCATCGCTCGCGGCGGTCGCCGCTTTTGCGGCTGAGCGTGACGTCGACCGTCGCTTCACTTCGCGGCGGAAGCTTCAACTCCGCGCGGGAGAGGGTAATGCAACTGCAGTCGGCGGCCATGCGAACGAGCGCCGGACCATGAGTCGGATTGCGGATCGTTAACCGACGACTCGTGTCACTCCCGAGCTTGACCTCGTCGAAATCGATCGCCGTCGGTGTGATGGCGAGCCCTCGCGTCGATTCGACCGAGTTCCAAAGTAGAACCCCCAACGCCGACGCGACGCAGATGAGGACGGCTAATCGAATGTGCGCCCGACGCATTTGCTGAGCCCCCGACAAGAATGGATTGAATCCATGCGTTCCGATGGTATGCCCCCCCCACCCCCCGAAGTCAACAGTCGGTGGAGCAGTTCGCTAAAAAAAGTCAAGTGGGCATTTGGGACGCGGGGTGCCAGCGGCCGGCAGGCGACAAGAATCCAGCGACTTGCAACGATCCCGAAGGTGTCAACGACGGTAGACGGAGGGGAAAACGCAGCGCCATCCTCGGAACGGTCCTCGGGTGACCCGCTACGCGATGATCTCGTGGATCGGTTTGCCGTAGTCCCGCTCCAAACGTTTCCTCCCGGGGACGTTCATCTCCCGCGAGTCGAGACCGAGCTGGTGCAGCACGGTCGCGTGGACGTCGGTGACGTAGTGCCGGTTCTCGACCGCGTGGAAACCGATCTCATCGGTCGCCCCGTGCGTCATCCCCCCCTTGATCCCGCCCCCAGCCATCCAAACGCTGAACCCGTACGGGTGATGGTCGCGGCCGTCGGAATGCTGTGACCCGGGAGTCCGGCCGAATTCGGTCGCCCACACGACAAGCGTCTCGTCGAGCATCCCCCGGCGGCGCAAATCTCGAAGCAATGCACCGATCGGCTGGTCGACCTGCTGGCACAACCGCGCGTGCCCCTTCTTCAGGCCCTTGTGCGCGTCCCACTGCCCTGCCCCGCCGTTGCTGCCGTGGTACACCTGAACGAACCGCACACCCCGCTCGACCAAACGTCGCGCCGCGAGCATCTTCTCGCCGAAATCCTTGGTCTCCGAACGTTCGATCCCGTACATCTCGAGCGTCTCCGCGGTCTCGGTATCGAACCGCACGACTTCGGGAACCGCGGTCTGCATTCGGAACGCCAACTCGTACGACTCGATCCGCGCCCGCACCGTGTCGTCCGACGGAAACTTCGCCGCGGTGATCTCGTTGAGCTCGCGGACCAGAGAAAACTCGGCAGCCTGCTGTTCGGCATTCAAGTCCGCCGGACGCGTCGCGTACGGCAACGGGTCCGACGGGTCGACGTTGAGAGGGATCCCGTCGTACTGCGGCCCCAAGTAATTCGCCCGATGTGCCTCCATCCCGCCGCAGCAATCGGCGATCGGCGTCCCCATCACCATGAACTGCGGAAGGTTGTCGTTCAGCGAACCGAGCCCGTAATTGACCCACGATCCGATCGTCGGAAAGAACCCGTCGACCCGATGGCGGCCGGTGTGGAACTGAAGCTGTGCGCCATGGTTGCTGTCTTCGGTCCACATGCTGCGGATCAGACAAAGGTCATCCGCCGATTCGCTCAGGTGCGGCCACCAATCGCTGATCTCGATCCCCGACTGGCCACGCTTCCCGTAGCCGACCTGCATCGGGAAGATCTCGTTGCGGACGAACCCGTTGTTGGGATCGAACGCCACGACACGCTCGTTCTCCAAAAAGGGTGACTCCAGCACGCCGGCGTGCGGCGTCTCCTCGATCGTCTTGCCCGCGTATCGGTTTAGCGCCGGCTTCGGGTCGAACGACTCCATGTGGCTCGTGCCGCCGATCATGAACAACCAAATGACGTTTTTCGCCTTCGGAGCCAAGTGACGAAACGGGGGCACGTCGCCCGCCGCCGCCGCGTCGCGGTCGAGCATCGACGCCAACGCGATCCCGCCGAGACCGCCCCCCGCTCGGCTCAAAAACGCGCGGCGATCGGTCGGACCGAATGACAATCGTTTCGAATCATGCATGATCATGCCGTGACTATTCAGCGGATAACGACAAAGTCGTTGTGGTTCATCAACGCGTGAACCAGGTTTACCTCGGGTTCGCCCGATTCGAGAAAGCGGACGCACGCGTCAAGCTCGGCGCTGTCGGGGACACGTCCCAACACACGGACAAACGCCCGACGGACGAACGATTCCGCCGCGTCCGACGTCTTGGAGGTCAACGTCACGTCGCCCGATACCGCGCCGCCCGTCTCACTTTCCTGGCCCCGAATCTGCTCGGTCAATCGACTCGCCATCTTGCGAGACAACTCGCTATTGGAAAGCACCAGCGCCTGCTGAGGGATGATGCTCGGACTCCGGCGATAGCATTCGTTTGGGCTGGCGGCGTCGAACGTCGTCAACATCGTCATCTGTTTCTCGTAAGCATGACGAAAGTAAAGGCTCCGCCGATGAACCTCTTCGCCAAGCGCGTAATCGATGTCCGGTCCGCCCTGCCGTCGATCGAGCCCTCCGGCCGTCGCCATCATCGCGTCCCGGATCACTTCCGCTTCCAAACGGATCACGTTGAAATGCCAAAAGTAAGCGTTGTCCGGGTCGAGCCCCCGGTTGTGCCGATCGGCCTCCGCGGGCAACTGGGACGCTTGACGATAGACCCGCGAGGTGACGATCAAACGGTGCAGATGCTGAAGGCTCCACCCGCTTTCGATCAATTCCGCCGCAAGCCAGTCGAGCAACTCGTGGTGCACCGGTCGCGGTGAACGCAACCCAAAGTCGAACGTGTTGTCGACTAGCGGCTGCCCGAAATGACGCGTCCAAACGTGATTGACCGCGACCCGCGCCGTCAGCGGATTGTCCGGACGGGTGATCCACTCCGCGAGCCCGGCCCGGCGGCCGGTCGTCCGCTCGGGATAAACCGTACCGAACGGCTTGTAATCCGAAATCTTCGACTCCGACGAATCGCCCGTCGTCCCGGTCTCGCTCGCCGCGGCCGTCTTGACCACCTTTGCCAGTTCCTTCGTCGCCGAATCGAGCGATTCACGCGCCTTCTTTAATTCCGGTGACTCGTTCGACTCCGCGGAATCCGCCAGCTCCGGAGACTCGGAATCGGTCCCGGAGCCGTCGTCCCCCTTGCTCAACGCCCGCTTCGCTTTCGCGACCGCCGCTTCCGCCTCGGCGACCGACACCTTCGCCTTCGCAACCGCGAGCTCGCGTTGACGTGCCGCAGCCGCCGCCGCCAAGGTCACCAGATCCGCCTCGCCGGCGTCCAAATACTTCGCGCGGTCCGCCGCGAGCCGGGCCCGCTTGTCCGCGAGCTCGGACTCCGCGACCCGCAGCTTCGCCGCAGCAACCCCCTTCGCGTCCGATCCGGCACCCTCCAACCCGGCACGCGCCGCGTCGACAGCTCGCTCCGCCGCTTCGATGACCTCACGCGCACGGTCGGCCCGCAACTCGGGGTGCGACGCCAAGACCGGAACCTCCCGCGAACGCACCTCCAACGGAAGCCCCAAAATCTCGGGAACCCCAGGCCGAATCTCCCTCGATTCATCCGGCATCTTTTCATTTCCGCCGATCAAAAACTGAGTCTCGGCGTCGAGATCTTTGTCATAGGCGCGCGGGACCCCGTCCTTCGCCGTGTCGAGCACTCCCGCCACACGATCGGTGCGGACATGATGCGGCTCGAACACCGCGCGAAAACGATAATACTCCTCCTGCGTGAGCGGGTCGTACTTGTGGTCATGACACCGCGCGCAATCGATCGTCAAACCCACGAACGCCTTCGCCGTGTGCTCGACCGTCGCGTCAAGCCAAATGTTCCGATTCGAATTGTGGTAGTTCCGCGCTAAATAGCCGGTGGCCCGGAGGGCGTCATCGTCCAGCGGCGAAAGCTCGTCCGCCGCCAACATCTGACGAATCATCTCGTCATACGGGCGGTCCTCGGCGAGCGACTCGACGATCCAATCTCGCCACCGCCAAATGTGACGCTGGCTCCCCCGTAGTTGATTCTTGTACCCGCTCCAATCGCTGTAACGCCAAACGTCCATCCAATGCCTCGCCCAACGTTCGGCATAAGCCGGATCCGCGAGCAACCGGTCGACGAATCGACGCTCACCGGCATCGGACGTGATCGCAAGAAATCGGGCACGCTGCTCCGGCGTCGGCGGCAACCCCAACAACCCAAACGTTAACCGTCGCAAAATCGTCTCGCGATCCGCGATCGCCGCACGAACCAAACCTCGACCCTCAAGCTTGGCCTCAAACAACGCGTCGATCGGATGCTCGGATGACCCCGCGGCTGACACCTCGGGGCGACGGATTGGCCGGAACGCCCAATGTTCCCCAGGACCTTCGAGAACCGTCTCGTCCGCCGGTGCGGGCAGCCCCTCGGCGATCCACGTGGTCAACGTCGCCACCTCACCCTCGGTCAACGGCGTCCCCTCGTCGTCCGGCGGCATCCGCGACCCGCCCTCGGCGGTCACCCGCCAAATCAGCTCGCTATCGTCGGCGTCCCCCGAAACGACCACCTCCCCCGAGTCGCCCCCGCGAAGAATCAGACTCGCCGCGTCGAGCCGCAAACCGGCCTCCTGACGTACCGGACCGTGACAACTGACGCACTTCTCCGCCAACAGCGGCTTGACCTCGTCAACATAAAGGTCCTCGGCCGACGACACGGCCGGGCTTCCCAGAAAGCACCAAGCCAATAACACCCCGATCGCGAAATTCCGGCCAAGGCCCGGTACCGCCGCGTCGCCGAACGAAGCGGAGAACGAAAAATCAACCGGCGAACCGTGACCATACACGCTCGTTCCGCAACCGGAACGCCGCGCGATCCACGCGGCAACGAGACGGGTGGGCATGAAGCGGTGGGACATCAGGAGGTGGGACATCAGGCGGGACTTTCTGGGAGGGGGACTCCTCGAAACCGCCATTATGCCCCAAATCGACCGCCGTGTGGGACG
This sequence comes from Pirellulaceae bacterium, assembly GCA_041685355.1. Classification (GTDB taxonomy): domain Bacteria; phylum Planctomycetota; class Planctomycetia; order Pirellulales; family Pirellulaceae; genus JAWLFY01. Next base: position 6,329 of record JAWLFY010000133.1, read on the forward strand.
CAAATCGACTTCACGTCGCGCCGGTGTCCCTGGGAAGGCAATCCCCGGGAACCAGGCATCGACACCCCCGGGAACCAGGCAACGACACCGCCGGGAACCAGGCAACGACACCGCTGGGAATCGTGAAACGCCACCGCTAGGCTTGAAAAACCCCGGGGATCGAGGGCTGCCCCCCCAAAACTCGAGCCCTGCCCCGTACCCACGTCGTGGGCGATCTCCGCTAACTGCGCCGCGATCGTCTCCTCCGCCGAACGGTTGGCAAGCTGCAGGTCTCCCCAAATGGCTGCAGGTCTCCCCAAAAGCAAGTCGAACCCGCCATCGCGAACCCGAAACGCACGGGCTTCGCGACCAAGTTATCCCAACGCTTCAAACGGACGTTCGCCGCGGTCGTACATCCCGTCGATCCGCTCCACCAACTCGGGAATCTCCGCGACCGATTCGACCAAAAAATGAGCCCCCGCCGCCGTGAGCCGACGCCCCGCCTGCTCACACCGTTCGCGCACCTCCGACTCGTCCGCCTCCGCCATCTGAGCCTCCGAAAGCCCGACACCGTTGCCGGTCCGGGTGACGCCCACCGTCCAGCAACCCGCGTTGCGACCCGCCTCGATCCCGATCGGCGTGTCGTCGACCTTCACGAACGTCCACATCGGGTATCGGTCGAGCCGCTCGGCGACCTCAAAAAGCAGATAAGGGGCGGGCCGCCCGCGTGGAGCATCATCCGCCGTCAAGATGCAGTCGGGCACGTAACCCTGCGCCGCCGCGTCCGCCCCCACGACTTCCATCAACTCCCGCGTGTACCCCGTCGTCGAGCCGATCTTCAACCCCATCGCCCGGCATCGGTCGACCGCCTCGGCCGCCCCCGGAATCAACCGACTGTGACCCTTCAACGTCTCCTTCTGCAACGGCAAAAACTGCTCGTACATCCCGTCGATGTCCGCCTCCTCACACGGACGTCCGAACTTGGCCTCCCACGCCTCCGCAATGCTCGGCATCGCCGCGACCGCGGCGATGTGATCCCGCTTCGCCCGCCCCATCGGCTCGCGGGCTTGACCCTCGGTCACCTCGATCCCCTGGCGACGGAAAATCTCTTGAAACACCGCGGTCGGCGCGCGACTCCCAAAGTCGATCGTGGTCCCGGCCCAGTCGAAGACGACGGCTCGCAGGTGTTGGCAAGGGTTCGGCATCACTCGTCTCTATCCTCGTCTTGATCGTCAAGCTCCGCCCCGTCGTCGTCACGCCAGGTCACCGGGTCACCAGCTTCCAGCTCAGGATACCAGCGGTCCCACGCCTCGTCCGCCAACCCGAACGCCATCGTCATCCCCGCCCCGCCCGGACCGACGAAAATCCGCACCCCAGGCTCCGGCTCGTCCTCGAAAATCACCTTCTCCGGATGCTTCGCATAAACCCCATGCCACCGCTCGCGGATCGTCCAATCCTCCAACCGTATCACCTTGCGAAGCTCGCGGAGAATCAACTCGTCGATCTCCACCTTGTCGAAAGGCGTGATCTCCTCGCCGTACTCGTGCGAGTCGCCGATCACCACCTCGCCGCTCGTGAACGTCGATGCCATCACGTGGATCCCATACCGGTCCAACTCCGGCGTCTCCTCCGCCACCCGCCGCCGCAACGCCGCGAGCGAATCGCACCCCTCAAACGCCGCGTAATGCCGCAGCGTCAACCCGCTCGCCACATGCGGCTCCCCAATCTCCGTCGTCCCCTCCGGCAAAACAGACGGCTGGTCCTCGTCGACCAACCCCCGCTGCGACACCGTCCGCATCATCTGCAACTTGCACAACCGAAGCCCCGACTCGGCGAACCGCTCCGGATAGAGTGAACGCAAATCGCTACCGCTACACACGATGATCTTGTCGGCGCCCCAAACGCGGCCGTCCGACGCATGAAGCGTCCCCGATTCGACCCGTACGATCGGCGTCTCGAAGTGCAGCTCGACGGAATACCAATCCCGCGCGAAACTGGCGAGAGAATCAGCCACCCGACAAGGATCGACCCGGGACTCGATCGGGCTCCACATCCCCCCCAACAACCCGTCCGGGTTGGCAAGCTTCGACTTCTTGGTCACCTCCGACGCAGACAACAGCTTCACGTCGTGAGTTCCCGCCGCGACGAACTCCTCCAACACCGCCAACTCGTCGCCGCGGTGCGCAAGATGGATCGAACCACACGGCTCGACACGAAGCGCGATCCGCTTCGCCATCCGCTCCCACCACGCCCACGATCGCATCGCCAAGTCGTGAAGCTCCCCTGACGGTTGACCCACCGGCCACACCATGCCGAAGTTCCGCGCCGTCGCCCCCGTGGCCGCCGCCGAACGCTCGAACAACGCGACCTCAAGACCTCGCTCCGCCGCCATCATCGCGTGCGCGAGCCCCACGATCCCGCCGCCGACCACCGCGACGTCATACCGCTCCCGATCCGTCATGCCCCTTCCCCTTGATCCGAAATCACGACAACCCTGCGAACCCGATCGATGAAATCCGCCAACGCCGGCGTCGACAACCCTCGCACCTTCGCGGCGTCATCCCAACGCCGTAGCCGCACCGCGTCCGCAGCATACGGGTTGGCGTCGAAGCTCGCGACCTCGTCCCCGCTCATCGGGCCGCCCTGAAGCCCCAAACTCACCCGCGACGGCTCGCTCAAAGACTCGAGATAAGTCGGGTCGACCGCACACAGATAACGCTTCGCCGCGACGTGCAGCCGAACCGGCTCGGTCACCGGCGGAGGAAAATGCCGGCCCAGAAAATTCGCCGCCGCGTTCTCATGATGGTCATCGATCCCGGCCTCCGGGGCGTCCTCCGGCAAGTCGTGCAACAGATGACCGACATCGTGCAACAACGCCGCGACAACCAACGCGTCGGATCCCGATTCCTGCTCCGCCAAACGGGCCGCCTGCAACGCGTGCTCCAACTGCGTCACCGCTTCCCCGCCGTACTCGGATCCGCCACGGGTCTCGAACAAACCGACGATGCGATCGATGACGTTCATGTTCAGCCTCCGCTCCATGCTCAGGGACAAATCGTTTAGGGACAAATCGACACGCGGACGGGACGGGTTTCCATGGCGAACGCGATCGCCCGATTCACGTCGCCAAGCCGAAACGATCGCGCGACGAGATCGCCGAACGGATATTGATCATGCGAACGCTCCAAGAACTGGACCGCCGCCCGTAAATCGCCCGCGGCGTAGTTGTGCATCCCGTGGATCGATTGGCACTTGCGAACGATCCCCTCCGGGTCGATCGCGACCGGCCGAGACTTCATCACCGTCCCGACCAACACGACGCGGGAACCGATCCCGCCAAACTCGCACGCCGCCTCCACCGCGTCCGCCGCCCCCGACAATTCGATCACCCGGTCGAACGAGTCGCCCCCGGTCTCCTCACGCAACGCCTGACGCAACGCCTCCCGGTCGGCATGCCACCGCACCGCATGGCCCGCACCGAAACGGCCCGCCCGGGCGAGCCGGTCGACGCTCAAATCGCAAATCGTCACCGACCCCGCCCCCATCGATCGCGCCATCGCCGCCGCCGTCAATCCCAACATCCCCGCGCCGAACAACAACACCCGTCGGCCGGCGACCTCGCCCGCCGCCCGGATCGATGCCGCCACCGTCGCCGTCGCGCAGTTCACCGGACAGGCGACCTCGTCCGGAACCGAATCCGGCACCCGAATCACGCTCGAACCCCGCCGCAACAAAACGAATTCGGCCAACCCGCCACTCAACGCCCCACGCCCCTCCGCCCGCTCATGCCCGTACTTTGACAAACTCCGACACTTCTGTGGTAACCCCGACGTACAACGGTCGCACCCGCCACACGCCACCACCGTCGACCACGTGACCCGGTCGCCGACCGAAAGCGGCGTCCCGTCCAATCCGCACGGCGGGTTCCCGCCCAACCTCGCGACCCGACCCAACACCTCGTGACCCAAAATCGATGGGGTCGCCTCGCGACGGGCCCCCGAAACCGTGTGCAGGTCGCTGCCACAAATCGTGCAGCACTCGACCCGTATGAGTGCCTCCGATTCCTCCAGCTCCGGGATCGGCAACCGCGCCAAACGCAACGGCTCACCCGGCCCCTCGAACAAAGCGACCCGACACGTCGCGCCGTCACCGGACGGCGACTCAGAATCTGCGAAATCAGACATCGGAAGCCCAGCGGCCGGCGATCGGGACATCAACGATTCCTCAACGGCCCAGCGACACGTCGTCACGGCCCAGCGACACGTCGTCCTCCGCCCCCGACGCCGATAACGCCTTCGGAGTCAGGACGCGATGAAAGTACACCAGCGAGGCCAGCAACGCCACGACCGAAACTCCCGCGACGATCAACAACCCGCCCAGAAAAAACGGTAACACTTGCGTCGTCGTCTGCACCGACGAACGCAACAACATCACCACCGCGTATCCCAAATACCCGGTCGCGTCCGCCAGATACATCAAGAACCCCAGGTTGCTCGGCACCCGAGCCGCCGCGATCAACCGCTCAAAAATCGTCGTATGAAACGCGACATACGGGATATAGAGCCCGACGCCACAAGCGACCATGAACACGAACGGCGATACCCACCCGGTCGGCTGCAACAACGCCGCGGCTGCCGTCAAACCGAACGACCCGCACATCAAACCCATCGTCACCCGGATCGCGGTCAAGTTGTGCGTGATCCAAATCGCCAACGCGTTCATCGCGGTCACAAAGATCGCCACCACCGTCTCGCTGCGGGCGAACACCGAAGGCGTCTCGTCGACCCCCATGTCCCGCCAAATCTCCACGCCAAAGTCGTCCCGGACCGTTCGGATCACCGTCAACGCGACGTACACGAATACCAACAACGCCAAACCCGGCCAGTAAGCCGTCAAAAATTGCCGACGGTCCGCACGGGTCATCACCCGCCGCTCCGACCGCAAACGCACGTCGTGCTCATCGGGAATCGGCGTCGCCCGAAGCACCCAAACCGACAAAAAGGTCGCCGGAAGAAACAACAGCCCGGTCACCATCGGCATCTCGAACTCGCTCAACCCGTAATCCTGGACCAACCATCGGCCGACCGATTTCACCACCCCCGAGCTGATGATGAAGCTCGCGCACAACGCCGCCGATAACGCCTCCGTCTGCCGACGCCCCTCCAAATACGCGAGCACCAACCCGAACACCATCCCGAGCGGCAACCCGTTCAGAAACAGCATCAACACCTTCAGCTTCAACGGCAGGTACGCGAACCCCACCAACGCCGCCTCCGCTGCCAAAATCAACCCCAAAATCGCCACCGCTCGGTGACGAGCGTCCGTCTCCGAGATGACCTTGATGCCGATGAACTTCGACAACATGTATCCGAGCAATTGCGACACCACGAGCACGGTCTTGAGACCGAACCCGAACACCTCCCCGCCCTCAAACGTCCCCGCCGTAAACGGCTTGCGGAACGCGTACATGCAGAAATAGGTGCAGAACGCCGCCGCCGCCGCGATCATCAACTGTCGCGGCGGGTTCCTGCGAGCTTCCATCATCACCAGACCCTACCGGTCGTAACCGGACGCGAACCGAGCAACGCCCAGAGCCCATCCGAAAAGGGGCCGGACCCTTTGTGGATTGCCCGTTGACATCGTCGTGCGAAAAAAGGGTCCGCCCCCCTTTCGGATCGGATCTCCGACAGCGACTTCTCGCACGACGCCACGATGGCAAACGTTATCCCCCACCCGACCCCGACTGTCCACGCCAGAACCGATGTGGATCCCGTGTGCTTCCCATGCAGATTCCGCGAACTCCCCCCGCGCACACGCCTCGAGCGAACACCGGTCCGCTGAACCGGTACAACGGCCCAAGCCCTCCGGTCTCACCGCTCGGCCGGTATCTGGTCCTCTAAATGCGCGAAAAAGATCGCCTTGTCCGACTCATAAGAATCCGGATCCCCCTCCCCCTCTTTCCAACGGGAAACCTTCGCCTCTTCGAACCGAATCGCCAACTCGGCATGGTCCCGAAGCCAATCGCGGAGACGGATCGCGCGACGCCACGCCGCCCCGTCACGACGAAGCAGCAGGATCCGATGGGTCGGCTCCCCATGACGAGGTTTTTGCAACATCCGCGCCGAGTCGTCACCCACCCACCCCGGCAACTCGACCGGTCGAAAATTTAAACCCTCGATCGAAAGCGACGCCGGCTCGATCGAACCGTCCTCGTCGACCCCCGCCAACAGGTCAAGGATCGGCTGCGCGATCAATCCCGAAATCGCGGTGCTGCCGACGTGCTCGACCGCCGTCACCCAACCCTGACACGAATGCAACACGTTGCTCCGCGTCTGCTCAAACTCCTGACGCCACCGTGGGTCGTAATGCATCAGCCGTATCTTGGGGGCGTCCATGTTCAGTCCACAGGAAAACGGGGGCTCCACCAACGAAAAACGAGCCGCACGCCAAGGGCGGGCGACTCGTTTGTATTCTGTCCGGTTTGACAAGCCGCGTCAGCAGGCGGAATCCACACCCGCCACGACGACCAACCCGCCGCGACGCCCGCGGCTTGCCAGCCCCGTCGACTCAGCGGCTCGATACCATCGCGACCCGCGACGCTTCGATCTCCGCACGCACCGCATCAACATACGCCGCGTCCGCCTCGCACAGCCGCCCGTTCGGAACCGTGCACGTCCTTCCGTTCGTCTTTAGCAACCGCACGTGGTCGGCCGCAACGACGATCAGCCGACCCTCGGTCTGAAACGCCCCCGTGTTGTCCACCCACACCCGGACCGGAGACCGACGCAACGGGTCCGCCTGCGATCGCTCGTTCAAACGAACCACCCGGACCGATGTCGAAGCGACCGGCGACTGACCGAATAAGTCGTCAAGACTGGCCTCCGTCGGCTCGTCCGACTCCTCCTCCTCCGGCATCCCGAACAGGTCGTCAAGATCTCCATCCTCCGAAGGCGACTCGTCCTCCCCTGATGGCGGATCGCCGAACAAATCGTCCAGCGATCCGTCCTCCGAAGGTTCCCCCCCCGCAGGCGAGTCACCCGCCGGGGCATCACCCGCCGGGGCATCACCCGCCGGGGCATCGTCCATCGGGGCGTCAAACAAATCGCCCAAATCGTCCGCCTCATCCGCAGCCTCCGGGTCCGCCGCGTCGTCCGCCGGCGGCGCAAACAAATCGTCCAAGTCCGACGCGTCATCGGCATCCGCGTCACCCGGCTCGTCCGCCGGTAAGTCAAACGGATCGTCCGGCTCCGGCATCGGCTCCGCGTCATCCGCCGGCAAATCAAACGGGTCGTCCGGCTCCGGCTCGGATTGCGGCTCCGACTCTGGTTGCGGCTCCGGCATCGGCTCGGATTCCGGTTCCGGCATCGGCTCAGGCTCAGGCTCATCCGCCGGCTCCGGCTCGGATTGCGGC
>JAWLFY010000134.1:0-13693 GCA_041685355.1 Pirellulaceae bacterium
CCCGGCGACGCGGCCAAGGAAGACTTCTGGTTCCGCTATCGCGTGGGCACGCCGGAGCACGGCCAGATGGAAGAAAGCTACCGCGCCGCCGATGAGACGTGGAACTTCAAGGCGAACGTGGTGAAGGCGGCACCCGAGCGTAATTCCGTGCCCTTCAGCATGGACATCACCGGCAAGGTGTATGCCCCCGGATACGTGTTCAACACGCCTTGGGGCCTCGAAAACGAAGGCTATGACGTGTCGCGGAAGGGGCTTCACAACCCGGAAACGGTTTACGGGATTTCCTACTACACCATCGCGCCTAAGATGATGATCTCCGGACCGGTCGTCGTGGATGGGAAAGAATTGGAAGTCGAAGGGCTCGCGTGGTGGGAGCATCAGTGGGGCAACCTCCGCACGCCCGATCACCTCGAAGGCCATTACATTTGGCAGAACGCTTATCTCGACAACGGCGACATGTTCCGGTTGCGGTTCTGGCGGAAGCCCGACCTCTCCATCGCGGAGCAAATCACCAATTATGCCTACATCCATGCCGACGGCCGGATGGAATACGCGTTGGGAGAGTCGGTGCGCTGGACGACGATCAAAAGTTGGCCTTCGACCGTGGTCGAGAATGTTGACATTCCGCTTTACGGAAAGCTGGAAACACCGCAAGGAACCTTCTACGTGGCCCCGGAATATCCCAACCAACAGGCGATCGGTTTCGCCGACTACACCGCCCTCTGGGAAGGCTGCGTGTATCTGCACGAGGGCTCGCTCGACGGCCCGATCGTGGGCCGAGCGTATCACGAGAACATGATCGTGCCCTGGTATTACATTCCGCGCGGATTCGACAAACCGCAGCGAGAAGAAATCCGCCGGAAACTTGATGGCGGGATGCCGCCGGCTCCGCCGTTTAAGTTTTTCAAATAGCGGCGGCATCAGATCGCCGTCGAGCCATTGCTTCTCGAGCCCAAGCTCCTCTCGGGGAGTCGCGCGACGGTGTGCAAAGCGTTCGTGTTCAACGCCTAAACAATATGGGCGTCGAACCGGTAATTTTCAAATTGGCCCCGCGGCGTCACCGCGGGGCGAGCCCAACTCATGTTGTTAGGAACTCTCGGATGAAAAAGATGAAAGTGTTGGCGAGTCTGTTGCTCGTTTGTCTGCCAACGGTGGCCTTGGCGCAAAGCGAACCGAGTGAAAACCGGCCGCCGCCGATGTCGGGACCGGGGATCGAAACGGAGTCCGCCCAGGCCGTCTACAGCCTGCCCCGCGATCACGCCTGGCACGGCGGGGAATTCTACCAGACCAACGATCTCAACGAATGGCATTACATCACCATCCTCGGCCGCGATCTCGACACCGGCGATCGCATTTCGGTGTTCTGGTCGCCATTGATCCAGGGTTGGATCAGCAAAGAGGGAAGGCCGATGCTCGTCGCTCTGTTCTCGTTCCACAACCTTGACACGGGCGAGTTCCGCAGCTCGTTGGTCTTCCCCAAGACCGGCCCGTTGAAGACCGAGGGCTCGGCACCGGACGCCGAGGACTTCCACTTTCGCTACGCCATCGACGACGGTAACAACGGCTTCACGACCGCCTACCGCCACGACACCGAGACGTGGAAGATGACGTCCTACAACACGAAGGACGACGAGTGGAACGACCCGTTCCGCTTGTCCTTCACGGCGAAGGCCGAGGCGCCGGGCTACGTGCCGTTTGCCTACTGGGGCCTCGAGAGCATCGGGATCGACCCGCAGAAGCGTCAGAACCCAGAAACGATGTACGGCCTGACCTATTACTACGCCGCGCCCAACATGGCCACCTCCGGCGAGGTTGAAATAGCCGGCCGCACCGTTCGCTTCGAGGGCACGGGCTGGTTCGAGCACCAGTGGGGTAATCTGCGGAACACGTTTCAGTGGCGGTACTTCTGGTCGTGGTTTCGCTTCGAGAACGGCGACATGATGAGCTTCCGCCAGTATTACGAGGGGGAAAACTTCCGGAACCCGCACTACGATGTGAACCGCTACCTGTACATGGACGGGGAAACCTTAGAGCGAGAGTACGCCTTCGGCCCGGCCTTCAAACTGATCCCCTCGCGGATGTGGACCTCGCCGAAATCGGGCAAGCAGTATCCCTGGTGGGGACGGATCGAGACGCCGCACGGTACCTTCTATTACGAGCCGAGCCATCCCGAGCAGGAGGGCAAAGCCCTTGCGGGGCCCTACGTCGAGGGTGTGATCCATCTCCGCGAAGGCTCGCCGGAGGGGCCGATCGTGGCGACCGGATTCTGCGAGATGATCATGCTCACCGATCCGTTACCCGACGGCAACGATCCTTCGTACGGGCCAGCGTTCTCACGTGGCCTGCCGGAAAATCCGGATGGGCCCTGGAAGCCGACGGTCGATAAAAAATAGAACGCGGGGCTCGTCACTCGCCGATGGCGGGACGAGTTGCCGGTGTTCACTCTATCTGTGCGGTCGCGAAGGCTCGAGGGAACGTGCCTTCGGACTTGAAATGTTGGGCAAGCCGCGTCTGGGTGCCGTCATTCGGTAATCATCGCCAGACCGCCGTTTCAACTGTTCAAATAAACGGTTATGATCCGCGTTTTCTCGAGTCATTGCTTTTCGGGCTCAAATTCCCTTGGCAAGGTTGCCGCGTGAGCGAAACTGCAGTTGCGGGTGACGCCCGCTAACCGCTGGCGAGTGCGACTCGCACGCAGTCTTTCACAGACCTTCTTTCGATTGGCTATTTGGATGCAGAAAATGAAGTTTGGAGTTTTGATCACCTCTTTGCTCGTGTGCCTGCCGTCGGCCGTGCGGGCACAAGGCGTCTCCAGCGAAGATCAACCGCCGTTCTCCGGCCCCGGCGTGGAAACGCAAACCGGGCAGGCCGTTTATTCGCTGCCGCGGGATCATGCCTGGCACGGCGGCGAATTCTACAAGACGAATGATTTTAATGAGTGGCACTACATCACCATTCTCGGTCGCGACCTCGACACCGGCGAGCGGATCTCGGTGTTCTGGGTGCCGCTCAGCCAAGGTTGGGTGGAAAAAGACGCCCGCCCGCTGCACAACGTGCTGTTCGCCTTCCACAACCTCGACACCGGCGAATTCCACACCTCGATGATCTACGTCACCGGGCCGATGAACACCGAGGGCTCGGCGCCGGACGCGGAGGACTTTCATTTCCGCTACGAGATCGACGACGGCAACAACGGCTTCACCACCGCCTACACCCACGACACGGAAACGTGGGAGATGTCCGGTTACAACACCAAGGACGACAAGTGGAATCAGCCCTTCCGCGTCGACTTCACCGGCAAGGTCGAGGATCCGGGCTACGTGCCGATGGCGTACTGGGGGCTCGAGAGCATCGGCGTTGACCCGCAGCGCCGCCAGAACCCCGAATCGATGTACGGGCTGACCTACTACTACACCGCGCCGAAGGTGGCGACGACGGGCACCGTCGAGGTGGGCGGGCGGACCGTCCGCTTCGAGGGAACCGGCTGGTTCGAGCACCAGTGGGGCAACTTCCGCAACACCCTGCAGTACCGCTACTTCTGGGCGTGGTTCCGCTTCGAGAACGGCGACATGATGACCTTCCGCCAGTACTACGAAGGCGAAGATTTCCAGAACCCCCACTACAACGTGAATCGCTACTTCTTCATGGATGGCGAGACCTTCGAGCGAAGCTATGCCTTCGGCCCTTCCTTGAAAGTGATCCCGTCGAGAATGTGGACCTCGCCGAAATCGGGCAAGGTCTATCCCTGGTATGGCCGGATCGAGACGCCGCAGGGCACGTACTACTACGAGCCGACCATCCCCGAACAGGAGGGCTATGGCCTTGGTGGTGCCTATATCGAAGGGGTGATCCAGCTCCGCGAAGGCTCGCCCGACGGCCCGATCGTGGCGACGGGCTTCACCGAGATGATCATGCTCACCGATCCCTACGCGGATGGCTCCGACGGATCTCTCGGGCCGCCGATCAGTCGCAGTTTGCCGGAAGATCCCAAGTTGCCCTGGAAACCGAAGGGCGATGAGTGATACCGTTGAGGAGCCGGCGACAGCCATGAAGGGACCGGTGGCCGGTCCCGAAGGCAAGCACTCCTCGATCTGTTAGACTGCCTGCGACAGGCAGGCCGTGTGGCCGCTGTCCGCCCCGAATTCGCCGTCCCGCCATTCGGACGGGGTGGCGAGCTGGGGCGACGAAGGAGTGCTTGGCCAATTTGTCGGCTGAGCGAGCGAATCGACAGAAACCCGCGGAAGCTCCCCGCGTCCTCTGGATACCCGCCGTCGCGGGGCCCAGACGTGGGGAGTTTCCGACGCCGTCTGAGGTGACGCGGGTGGCAAAACAGCTTGGGCCGAATTGGAGGGATTCGAATCATTTTTCGTCGGACACGCTCTCGCGACCCGCGAGGCAGATCGATGCGACCGGATGACGACGCTCCGGGTCTGTTGTGGCAGACGCCGGTGTGGCAGACGGCGGTAGCGAAAGCGATTCGCGGCGCGGGTTGGGGTTTGTTCGTTGCACTTTTGGTTTTGCCGGAATCGGCGGTCGGGCAAACGACAAACCCGCTGAAACCTCTCGACACTTCGAGCCCTCGCGCGACGATCGAGTCGTTCTGGGAGCAATCGGCACGGGTCGAACAGGCACTCACGTCGTACCGGCAAGAGCAGACGCTGGAGCAGTACATCAAATGCGTGCGTGTGTTCGCGGACGGACGAGACCTGTTCGATCTGAGCGAGACGCCGAAGGCGTACCGGCTTAAAACAGCCGGGGCGTCTTTTTCGTTTCTTCATGACATTCTCGTGCGTCTTCCCCCGGTCGACCGCAGCGAGATCCCCGGGGGGCCAGATTTCGAGCCCGAGACGGTCGACGATTGGACGTTTCCGGACACGGAGATCGTGATTCGGCGAATGAGCGAAGGGCCGAGGCAAGGCGAATATCTTTTCTCCGCCGAAACGGTGAGCCGATTGCCCGAATTCCATGCGGCGATCATCCATCTTCCGCCGGTGCGTCCCACCGATTATCCGAGAGCCCGTCAACAGGTTTACCGATTCACCGGGCCGCTGTTCCCCTTCGTTTTGACCGACAGGATTCCTAAATCCTTCCGGGTGAACTTTTGGGGGACGCCGCTGTGGAAGGTTTTGATCACGTTGGTGATCGCAGCCATGATCGGGATTTTGACGCTGTTTTGGTCGCGAGTGGCCAGCCGTTTTGCGTCGGGCCGCGGGGCGGTGGTGCGATTAGCGTGGCGGATGACGGTCCCCGTTCTGCTTCTGTTGCTTGTCCACAATGTTTATGTATCGATTATCGAGTTGCAGCTGAACACGTCTGGCACGTTTGCCTCTCTGGTCAGCTCGGTCGTGGTGATCGGCGTCGCGATCTCGGCCATGTGGGCCGCGTGGATCTTGATCCATTTGCTTGTCGAAACCGTGATTGCTCTTCCCACCATCCCGGAACAGAGCTACGACGCTCACCTGCTGCGTCTGGTGGCACGCGTGGTCGGCGTGCTGGTTAGCGTGGCGATTTTGCTGTGGGGTGCCAACGAGATCGGGATCCCCGCGGCGGGCATGCTCGCGGGCCTCGGGGTCGGCGGTTTTGCGTTGGCGCTCGCGGCCCAGTCGACGGTCGAAAATTTGTTCGGCGGTGTCAGCATTTTTGCGGACCGTCCGTTTCGGGTGGGCGATTTCATCCACTACGGGGACTCCGACGGGATCGTCGAGATGATCGGGCCACGCTCGACCCGCATCCGCGGGCTCGACGGCACGCTCACCACCGTGCCGAACGCCGATCTGTCGAAAATGCACATCACGAACTACTCGCTGCGTGATAAGTGCTTCTTCCATCACGTGTTGGGCGTCCGTTACGAAACCACGCCCGATCAGTTCGAAGGGCTGTTGAACGAGTTGAGGCGTCGCATCGCCGCTCATCCGACGGTGGAGGAGACGAACGACATGCCCCGCGTGCGGCTGTTGAAGTTCGGTGCTTCGTCCATTGACATCGACCTCCGAGCGTACGTATTGACGACCAACTTTACCGAGTTCTTGAGCGTTCAAGAGGAACTGTTGCTTGACGTGATTCGGGTGGTGGATGAGGCGGGCAGCGGCTTCGCCTTCCCCAGCGTCACCACCTATTTGAATAACGATTCCGGGATTCGTGCCGATCGCTTGTTGCCCTCGGCGGCATCGCGGACGGCGAGTCCGCCGACGGAAACGAAACCTTCGTCCGGCGTGGTGGGCCCTCGGCCCGACGCGACGTCGGAGGCCGAATCCAACAGCCAAGAGGGACCTCCCGCCGAGGAGGTGCAATGATTTCGAGTTCTGCCGATGGCGGCCAGGCGGGAACGAGTCAAGATCCGAGCCGGATCGGGATCACAGCCGATCGATCGCCCGCCAACGGACGGAGTCGTTCCCGGGGACGGTTTGCCAGCAAGGAATTTTCGGATGAGGCGATGGACGCTGATAGCATCGTTGTGGCTCCTCGGCTGCGTGGCCGCGGTCGCCCCGGCGCGGGGCCAAGTCCCGAGGGCGTACCTCAACGCGCCGCAAGGGGACCTCGTGATGTACTCCTACGCGGGTACCCGCTCCAATACCGGAGGGGTCAAGAACTTGCCGGTTCCGCAGACAGAAACGCGTCTGCAAACGCAATCGCTGATCTATTCACGGATCATTGACGTCGGCGGCCGCACCGGTGGCCTCGGGTTGGTGGTACCGTTCGCCGACCTGCTCAGCTTTGACACGGAGTCGGAACTGGTCACCGCCCGGCTTTCGGGGCTGGGGGATCCTTCGATCACGTTTGAAATGAATCTGTTTGGCGCGCCGGCGCTTGAGCGCGAGGAAATGAAAGACTGGACGCCGGGGGACTACTGCGGTCTGCACTTCCTGTTCGGGGTGCCACTCGGCGAGTACGATCCCGACATCGCGGCGAACCTCGGATCCAACCGCTTCACGTTTCGTCCGTTGTTGAACTACAGCCTTACGTCAGACGAGGGTGATTCGTGGATCGACTTTTACAGCAGCTTATTCGTTTACACGGAGAACGAGGAATATCTGGGGACGAACACCCTGAGCCAGCGTCCGCTGGCGAGTGTCGAGTGTCATTATAGTTCGCTGGTGTACGATCGGCTGTGGGTCGGGGCCGGGATCATGGGGGCGTTCGGCGGTGAGGTGGCGGTGAACGACGTCGTGGTGACGTCGTCCCAGCGGACGGGGCGGTTGGCTTTGTCCGCGGGGACGCCCATGTTTCGAGGCTCCACGGCGGTCTTCGGCTACAACCACACCTTCGCGCGGAGCGAAGGTGCCGCCGATTCCGACACCTATATCCTGCAACTGATTTATCTTTTCTAATTAGCGACGGCCGGTGTCTAGAAATCAATTTCAGTTGGGACCGAGATGAATCAGCCTCCAGGCAGACGGCATTCTGATGACGGGACAACGGACCCGGATTCCGTCGCCGCTTCCGCACGGCAAACTTCCGAGAATCGCCCCTCAACGACCCTGCTGGGAATGAGGTGGGAGGTTCTGGCACCCGTGTTCTACCCGTCCGCCTTCATCATCCTGGCGCTGGTGTTGGCCGCGGTTCTGTTTCAGGAAAATTTCGAGAACCTGTTCGCTCGAGCACAGACGGAAGTGGCCAACAACTTTGGTTGGCTCTACGTTTTGACGATGAACCTTGTACTCGGTACGGTCTTTTTTCTGATCGGCAGCCGGTTCGGGGAAATCCGACTGGGGGGGCAGACGGCGGAGCCCGACTTCACTTGGCTCGGCTGGTTCGCGATGCTGTTTTCCGCGGGGATGGGCATCGGATTGCTGTTTTATGGCGTCGCGGAGCCGTTGTACCACGCCACGATTCGCCCGCCGTTTGCCGAGGCTTACAGCGTCGAGGCGGCGCAGCAGGCGATGGGCTTGACGTACCTGCACTGGGGCTTGCATCCCTGGGCTGTGTACGCGCTGGTCGGGCTGGCGTTGGCGTTTTTCTCCTATAATCGCGGGGCACCGCTGTCGATCCGCGCGGTGTTTTATCCGTTGCTCGGTGACAGGATCCACGGGTGGCCGGGTCACGCGATCGATATCCTGGCGACCGTGGCAACGCTATTCGGTGTTGCCACATCGTTGGGTTTAGGCGTGCAACAAGTCAACGCGGGCTTGAACCATACGTTCGGAATTCCGATCGGCGGTTCGATCCAGGTGGTGCTGATCGCCTTCATCACGGTTTTGGCGACGGTCTCGGTCGTGCGGGGGCTGGACGGAGGGATCCGCCGGCTGAGCGAGCTTAACATTCTGCTGGCACTGCTGCTAATGTTGTTCGTGGGCATCCTGGGGCCGACATTGTTTTTGCTAAACGGGTTCATCGAGAACGTCGGGTACTATCTGCAAAATTTGCCGCGGCTGTCGACTTGGAACGAGACCTTCGAGAATAGTGCCTGGCAAAACGGTTGGACGGTCTTCTATTGGGGATGGTGGATTGCCTGGTCACCTTTTGTTGGCATGTTTATCGCGAGGGTCTCTCGTGGCCGCACCATCCGCGAGTTTCTGCTCGGGGTATTGTTGGTTCCCCCGTTCATCACGTTCATCTGGATGACCGTGTTCGGTGACACGGCTTTGCAGATCGAATTGTTTGGTGCGGGCGGGATTACTGCTGCGGTTCGAGAAAATGTGCCGATCGCCCTGTTTAAACTGCTGGAGCAATTCCCGCTGGTTTTGGTCACCAGCCTTTTGGCGGTGGCCGTTATCGTTTCGTTTTTCGTGACTTCCTCCGATTCGGGATCGATGGTGATCGATATGATCACCGCGGGGGGGAATCCCGATCCGCCGGTAGCGCAGCGGATCTTTTGGACCGTCACCGAAGGGGTGGTCGCCGCCACTTTGCTTTACGGGGGCGGCCTGGTTGCCCTGCAAGCGGCGGCGATTTCCACGGGGCTGCCGTTCTCCATCGTGCTGCTGGTCATGTGCGTCAGCCTGATCATCTCGCTGCGAAGTTACTATCCGGCGACCTTTCGCAGCAGTTCGGATCTCCCGGATGTTCCCCCGGTAGTCACGCCGGAGCCGACGTCCCGGCGGCACGGGCCGCGAAGTCGCGCCGTTTGGGGCTCGATGGTTGCCGCCGCCGTGGTGATTATCGCATTGTTTGTTGCCAAATCATCGAGTCGGTCCGACGGCCCCCTCGCGACGGTAACGCCTCGCGACGGCCTGGTCCGCCTTGCGGCAACCAACTCTTCCTCCTCCATCGCAATCTCCAATCTGGTCCGAGCCGTGCTCGAGGAGCGATTGGGCTATCGCTGTCGGATCAAGGAGGTAGGTACCGAACAGATGTGGCGGGACGTGGCGGAGGGAAACGAGGATTTAGCAGTTTCCGCATGGCTGCCCAAGACGCATCAGCTTTACTTGGATCGATATGGCGATCGTATCGAGGTGCTGGGGCCGTTCTATCAGGGGACGCGTCTGGGCCTGATGGTCCCTGACGGCTCGGGCGGACGTCAGACGGGCGAAGACGGACAGAGGGTGCGTTTCGACGTACCGGTGCGGTCCGTTGCGGATTTGGAAGCTCATGCCTTCGGGTTCGGAAACGAAATCGTCGGCGTGGAATCGGAGACAGGGATTGCGATTCAAGCGGAGAGAGCCATTGAGCGGTATGGCTTGAAGTCGTTCGATTTGAGGGAAGGAACGGAAGCGGAGCTCCGCCAGCGAGTTGACCGCGCGTTCCGCAACGAAGAATGGATCGTCCTAACGGGCTGGAGCCCGCACTGGATGACCCGTCGCTGGTCGTTGCGGTTTCTCGAAGATCCCGATGGCGTTTTTGGAGGAACCGGAAGCATCCATCCGATCGTTCGGCAGGAGTTCCGGGATTCATTTGCGGACGTCGAGGCTTTTTTAGCACGATTCCGCTTGGACGACGACCAGATCGGACAGCTAATGCTGTGGAACGCGCATCGAGAGAACAGCCCCTATCAAAACGCGAAACGGTGGATCAGAACCCACAGCAAAGTGGTGAACGGTTGGTTGCAAGACACTCGATGATGCCTCCGTTGTGTCAGGAGTCGTCCGCGTCTTCTTCGGAGGCGTCCAAGCGAGCGAGCAGCCAGTTTTCGGTTTTCTCGGGGCCGAAGTGGACCAGAATCGGTACGTCTTGGAGCGTCAGGTTGTAGAGGCCGGTTTCCACGACCACGTCTTCACTTTCGCCGATGCGGAACGCGACACGCTGCGTTGCCTGGTCAACCTGGCCCTGGACGGTGTCCGCCTGGTCCGTTTGATTGTTGTAAAGCGTGCCGCTGACGACCCCGTCCCGATTCACCGCCAGCTGAATGACCCGATTCGGCTCCACGTCTTCCTGGGCGGAAGAGACCGCGAAAGTCCCCAGGGCCATCCATTCGGCGGCGGCTGCCTCCTCTTCGCTCGCCGGCGGGGGTACTGTCGCCAACTGCATCGCGCTTTGGGCGAACTCGTCCGCCGTGGCCACCTGCTGGTCGTTGATATAGACGACATTGTTTTCATACACGACGTTTCCCCCGGACCCGTAATCGTAATAAATTGGTTCGGACCAGCGGGCCGAGGAAGGGGTGATCCAATGGAAGAAACTTCGGCAGGCGGCAAACGTTGGGATCGTCCACCAGTAATCGAAACTGTGGTTGGAAAAGCTGTAACCGTAGTGCCAGCCGCACCAGTGATGATGGTGACGGCCCCACCAGCCGGGTCGAAACCAATCGTGGTGGTGATGGTGGTGATGCCAGCGATCCCTCACGCCGCTTCCCCAGCGGTTCCAGTATTCGACGCGGTCGGGAAAACGGTTGTGCCAACCGCCGAGTTGGCCGATCTGATTGCCCCAGTTGTCTCGAATGTTCGTGATCTTGTCGCCTCCGATGTTTACCCAGCCGGGGCGATTGTTGATGATTCCGTTGTTACCGAGATTGATTTCTCCAATGTTGATCAGGTTGTTGTCCCCACCGGGGCGAAACGGTCGTCCGGGACGATTCCCGCCTTCGGGACGATTGCCTCCGCCCAGCCCCGGCCAGTTACCGTCCGGACGGCCGATGCCACCGAGTCCCGGCTTGTCGCCCCCGGCCGGGAAGTTCGGCAAGGGCGTCGGCCGCAGCGGCTTATCCATCCCCAAGAAATCACCCAAATCTCCGGGAAGTGGTCTCGCGATCCCCGGACGGTTTGGCCCGCCGAACTCGGGAAATTGGGGCCGACCGTCGGGCCCGCCGGGCCGGTTGGGAAGCTTGAATCCGGGACGATCGCCACCGGGAGACGGCGAAGGCCGATTTCCGCCAATTCCCGGGTAGCTCGGCCGGGTCGACGGTCGCTGGATTGCGGGCCGAGTTCCCGGACGCGTTGAGGTTCCAGGAATCACCGCAGGGCGTGAGGTCGTGCCTGGAGTCAGGGAAGGCCGCGAGACGCCGGGCCGGTTGTTCGACGGCAAAGAGAACGAAGGTCGAGAGGAGGGCAGCGAGGGTTTCAGCCCGGAGGGGCCACTCAGCGGCGGACGCCCCGGAGCGGGCCGGCTCAGGCTCGGCCGACTCAGGCTCGGCCGACTCAGGTTCGGCCGACTCAGGTTCGGAAGGTTCGGAGACGGTCGCGCGGTCGGGCGACTGACGCTCGGGCGACTGACGCTCGGGCGACTGATGTTCGGGCGACTGACGCTCGGGCGACTGATGTTCGGGCGACTGATGTTCGGGCGACTCGGGGCCGGTCGCGCGGCTCCGCTGGGACGCCCCCCACCCAGATTCGGCATACTGGGACGAGCCGCCGGGCGCTTCATGCCTCCGCCGCCGCGGCTCATCCCGCCCCCTTTGAACCCGCCGCCCGCCTCCGCCTTCGCGGCGACCACGAAAATGCCGATCATCACCGCGATGGCGGTCCGGTTGACCCGTTTGTTCACGAATTCACTTTCAAGGGAGAGGATCAATTGCCAGAAACGGCGGGAATGCCGTCACCGCCGGCCGATGTCTCGTCTGAGTCGGTTTGCTCCGCGGCATCCCCGATGCGGACAAGCAGCGACGGATCGGTCGAAGGTTGCGGCTCGCCTTCGATCTCGTGTCCGATCAGCCGCCAGGTGAGCTGATCTTCGTTCACTTTTTCAAGCACGTAGGTTCCCGAGGCGGCGCGGCCGTCGGCAAGCGTCTGAGCCGAACGGACGAGCCATGAGTCTTCGTTCTTCGACCACATTCCGCCGCCGAAGGAACCGTCCGAGTTGAAAGACCATGAGCGGATTTGGGCGGCACGGGGGTCCCACCCGATCACCTGAGTTCCCTGCAAGCTACCGCCGTCTTCGGAAGCAACGTCGTACGAGCGAACCAAGAACGCCCGTTCCGACGACCACTGCACGTCGTTGGTCACCGTCGCATCGGCGGTCGCCTCGGCCCAACTTCCGATCAACCAGTTCAGTTCCTGCAAGGCGACGTGGGGCGTCAAAGGCAGCGGAACCGCTGACTCTTCGATCGTTTCGATCCGCCATTTACCGTCCGTGTTGACCAGGATCGCCGAGAACCTCGACTCGACCGGCTGCTGTTCGCCCCGGGTCACCACGATCGTGCCTTTGACGCTGGCGACCTGAGGCGTAATCATCCGCACCCGCTCGACTTCTTCGCGTAGCCGAAGACCGGGCTGTCCCTCGATCCCCGCCTCGATGTCGGCACGGATCGCCTCTCGTCCTTGGGTCAACTCACCGGTCTCGAGATCGGTGTGTGTGGCGGACGCGGCCCAATAATCGGCAACGGCGTCGATTTGCCCGGCGTTGAAAGCCTTCACATAATCGCTGATGACTTGACGAACGGCGGATTCCTCCGCTGGACAATGACCGGCGATCGAGAACGTAGAAACGCACGCGAAAAAGACAAGCGAAACGAACTTTCGGCTCATGGATGCTGCTTCATTCTCGGGAGAAGTCGTTTTTCGGTCTTATAAATGAAACGTCGGAAACGCCTCACCGCAAGTATATTCTGCTCAGCAAACGCCTGCCAGTAACGTCACCGATTCGCGAAGGGTATTCACGGTACGAATCCTCACAACACGGTTCAGGCTTGTTGCAAGGCTGCCGGCTTTTCTTCGTCCCAGGGCGCCTGATGGATATGAATGTCGCGCTGCGGATAGGGAATCGTAATCCCGGCGGCGTCGAATCGCCGCTTGACCTCGCGCACGAGATCCGTTTTCACTTGCCACCAATCGGAAGTTTTGGCCCAACTGCGGCAGACGATATTGACCGAGGATTCTCCCAACTCGTGCATCACCACTTCCGGCGGCGGTTCCGAATACACCAGTTCGTGTGACTGTGCGACGTCGCGGATGATCTGCTCGGCCTGCTCGAAGTCGTCGCCGAAGCCGATTCCAAAATCGAGGTCGACCCGCCGCTTCGTGTTGGCAGTGATATTTGTGATGACATTCTCCCAGATTTCGTTGTTAGGAACGTAAATCGTTTGATTGTCAAAAGTCCGAAATTTCGTTGACACAAGGTTCATCTCATCGACCGTGCCGGTAATTCCGGCAGCTGTTACCACGTTGCCGACATCGAACGGGCGGTTGACCAAGATCATCAAACCGCTCGCGAAATTGCTGAGGGTCCCCTGCAGAGCTAGCCCGACGACCAAGCCGGTGGCACCGATCGCCGCCGCGATCGGTGTGACATCGATTTCCAACGCCGTCAAAGCGATCGCGAAACCGATCAACAGGATGACATTCTTAATGGTCCGAGAAATCAATTGCTCCGCCAATGCCGGCAA
>JAWLFY010000281.1:0-3276 GCA_041685355.1 Pirellulaceae bacterium
CGCCGCGGCGACGCCGCCGAGTCCGCCGCCTACGACGACGACGTCCCCCCGGATCCCGCCACGCACCAGCCGGTCCTGTTCCGAACGGCCGATACCGGAAAAGAGTGCCGACCCGGCGAGCGAGCCGGCGAGGGTTCCGAGGAAACGGCGTCTGCGGATCGGGCTCATTCGGGTCTCTCGAACCTGGAAGGTAGATCGGGCGAATCGCCCCCGTTCGGGACTTTGAATCGGGGACTTTGAATCGGGGACTTTGATTCGTCAAAGCTTAACAGGTCGCCAGCGGGACGGATGGAAGTCTGGGTAGTTCGTGCGGGCGCACCTTTCGGTTCTTGATTCAGAAACGGCTGATTCCGCGGATTCCGGGGGGGCCTCAACCGATGAAAGAGGTCAGCGCTCCTATGGATGGGAGTGAACGTGTTCACGTCACGCCGAATGATCGGACGGGACGCAGGATGAGATCGAAACGGAGTTCACCGGTGACGTTGATTCGGGCGTGTGGCATCCGCAGGCTCCGCCGCGCCAAGTCGGCAGCCGCCGGGCTTGCCTGCTTGGTGCTGATGGGGGAACCGGTGACCGCGGCCCCACCGACCGAATCCGAGCCGTCGTCCGCGCGGTCGACCGTCGGCCGGCACCTGGGGGAGACGGGCCAGCGGCGGGCGGATGTCGGTCCCGAATTCCGGTTTCTCCGCCGCGCGATCTTCATCGCGGGGGATGGCGCTGACGAGCCGCTACCGCTCACCCTCGGCAACGCGTTTGCCGGGTCCGATCTCTTCTCGACTTCCCTCGGCGACGACTTGGCATCGATCGGGTTGGTCCAGTTCCAGGAGTCGGCCGAGCAGATCGAGCAGCCGAGTGACGTTTCGGGGCTGACGCAGCGGAGCCTTGCGTTCGACAGCGATTTCGACTTTTCGCAGTTTGACGAGGCGAGCGCCCCCCGGCTCTCCTCGTTGGCGAACGAAACGCTCGACGCCCCCGAACTGGTTACGGCGATCGAGGACGTCCGCGGCGACTATCAAGTGGCGTTGAAGGAAACCGCGTCGGTCGACGTTGTGACGGCCAGCACGTTCAACTTGGCGACGGTTCCTGACGTCGGGGAGACGCTCGTTTCGAACCCCACGACCCAAACGATTCGGGCACGGCGACGCAGCCCGGTCGCGTTCGACCCGCGGATCCGCGGCTACTACAACGGCCAGATCTACACGTCACTCAACGGCGCGTTTCAAACCCCGGTCCGCGGTGACTTGGACACGAT
Source organism: Pirellulaceae bacterium (assembly GCA_041685355.1). Classification (GTDB taxonomy): domain Bacteria; phylum Planctomycetota; class Planctomycetia; order Pirellulales; family Pirellulaceae; genus JAWLFY01. Next base: position 1,253 of record JAWLFY010000281.1, read on the forward strand.
CCTGACGAAACTCGACCAATCTCTGATCGCGGACGTCCAAGTGATCAGCGGCCCGTACGGGTTGCGGTACGGTAGCGGATTCTCGTTCTTGAACATCGACATGATCCCGACGCCGCGGTATGAGTCCGGCCCCGAACACCACATGCGTCTGGGGACGAACATCCGCACCAACGGCGGCCAATCGTACAACACGGCGACGCTCTACGGCGGCGGCACCCGGGCCGGTTATTACGTCAACGTCGGGTACCGCAAAGGGAGCGACTACGAGGCGGGCAACGGGCTCAAGATCCCCACCAGCTACGATGCGGTGAACCTGTTCGGCGTGTTCGGTTACGACATCGACGACAACACCCGGAGCGTGATCCGATACTCGCACCTGAACCAGGCGGAGACGGAGTACGGCGGTCAGTTCTTTGACGTCGATCATTTGAAGAGCAACGCGGTCACCCACAGTCTGATCAACAAGGACGAGCGTGGCGGCACGGCGTATCGCGTCGATACCTGGTTCAACGACACCGAGTTCCGTGGGGACACGGACTTGGGGGGGAAACGTCGGAGCGACTTCGCGGTCCTCCAGCGGGTCGATTCGGCGCTCCTCGAGAACCCGACGCCGCCGGTCCCGATCCCCGAGATCTTCGAAGGGGACGTCGGTGGCGAATTAACGACCGCGGGTACCCGCGCCGGTCGAACGATCAAGGTCGACCCACGAACGTCGTACGGCTATGGCGCCGACATCCGATACATCAGCCAGCGGATCGGGGAAGACTATGTCCTGGACAACCGGAACCCGTCGACCGGCTCGAACGTCATCAGCACCCAGTTGCCGCGGTCCGAGTTGTTCGAGCCGGGGCTTTACGGCGAAACGTCGCTCCAGTTGCGAGAGTACTGGAGATTGGCGACCGGCGTCCGTGTCGGCGTCGCGCACACCGAGGCCGATCGCGGCGACATCTTGTCGGCCCCGCAAAGCAATTTCACGGACATCAACGGCAACATCGACGAAGACCTAAGCAACACGCACGTCGTCACGTCGTTCTTCTTTTCGAACGAGCTGGAACTCGATCCGAATTGGGGGCTGCGGGCCGGACTCGGTTACGCCGAACGGGCGCCGAACCTCTCGGACCGGTACGCCGACGGGATGTTCCTGGCGACGATCCAAAGCGGGTTCAGCCGCGTGATCGGGAACCCGTCGCTCCGCAAGGAACGAAACTGGCAGGTGGACTTGCGGCTCAGCGCCGACTACGAATACGTCCGCGCCCGCTGGACCGCCTACCACGCCTGGATCGTCGACTACGTCACTTACCAAGCGAACCAGATCACCGACCCGACCGGTGCCCGATTGCTGCAAACCGTGAACACCGACTTGGCGACGCTCACCGGTTTCGAAATGTACGGCGAGGCGGACTTGGTCCCTGGGATTCAAAGCTTCGCGAGCCTCGCGTACCAGGACGGTCGGGATCGCGAGATCGATCAGCCGCTGCCGGGCATCTATCCGCTCGAAAGCCGACTCGGGTTGCGATTCTCCGACTTGTCGCCGGAAAACCGGTGGGGATTGGAGTGGGGCTTCCGTCTGGTCGCCCGGCAAGACCGGCTGGGAACGTTGCGGCCGGTCCAAGGGGGGACCAACCCGATCCCGCTCGAATCGTCGACGCCCGGGTTCGGAACGTCCTACCTGCGTGGGTTCCTCCGCCCGAGCGACCGAACGACGATCACCGCGGGGATCGAAAACCTGTTCGACAAGACGTACTTCGAACACCTCGACCTGCGGTTGCCGGCGAACGGGCGGTTCGGCAACACGTTCGTCTACTCGCCCGGGATCACCCCGTACTTCGGCGTCGAAGTCGATTATTGAGAGCCGATCCGAAAAGGGGTCCGACCATCGAGACGCGAATCAACGGTCATCCACCGGTAGCGAGTCGGCGGATTCCGCGTTGGTTGCCGCCCCCTCCTCGATCCATGCCCGGTCGCTCACCAAGACGCGAAGACCTTCCACGGGGCGTTCGAACTTGAACACCCGTTCGACCACC
>JAWLFY010000135.1:0-13534 GCA_041685355.1 Pirellulaceae bacterium
ATCGATGAACGGGTCGACGTGATGTCCGGGTCGTGTGACGAGTCACATCGGATGTCGGCTCCCCTTCGACCGGCTTCGGCAATGCGGTTGAACCTCAAGCGGACAGCATAAGCGACAATCGCCACGGGGGATAGCGAGGCTTTCCGCACCCAGCCCAAGCCTTTTCAGGACGGGGCCCACACCTTTTCGGGGATTGCCCAGGCCTTTTCGGGGATTGCCCAGGCCTTTTCGGGGATTGCCCAGGCCTTTTCGGGACGGGGCCCGGCCGGGTTCCCCCTGACAAATCGCTGGGCCGCATGGTATCGTTTTGCCTCCTCATTCTACCACCCGAATCCCCCAACCCCGATTCCATTCATGGCCCGAAAGGTCGTCAGTCGTAAAGCGAAGGCTGCCGAAGCCGAGGCAGCCGAAAAGCTCGAATCCGCCAAGCCGGCCAAGAAAAAGGCGACCAAGCGGAAGTCCAAAAAGGCCGCCGCAGACGTGCGGATGAAGCTCTACTGGGGGGTGTTCAGTCAAAACCTGAAGCGGGTCGCCGTGTTCGAATTCGACCAGAAGGACGACGCGGACAAACGCGCTCAAGAGCTCAGCAAAGGGGGCAAGTCTCCCCACTTCGTTCAAAAGGTCAAAGAGCAGATCGCGATCGATTGAGCCCCCGTCGGCTGAGCCCCCCGTGACGTCCGAGTTGCGACTTAACCCGAGCGGCTCGTTTCGAGTCCCCGCCGAATGGGAACCGTTGGCGTGCGTTTGGATCGCTTGGCCGCACCAACCGGAGACGTGGCCGGGGCGGTTCGGACCGGTTCCCCCCTTCTTCGCCCGCTGGGCCCGGTTGATGGCCGAGTCGATCCCGGTGCGAATCCTCGCTGCCGGCGACCCCGCCGTTTCGGCCCGCGATTCTCTCGGTTCCTCCGCCGGAATCGACATCGTCGACGTCCCCACGAACGATTGCTGGGTCCGTGACTACGGCCCGAGCTTTGTTCTCGACCGATCGACGGGACGGCTCCGAGCGGTCGATTGGCGATACAACGCTTGGGGCGGAAAGTACGCTCCCTGGGAGGATGACGATGCGGCCGCCCAGCGGATCGCCGCCTCGGCCGGGATCCCGGTCACCCGCAGCGAACTCTGTCTCGAAGGGGGAGCCCTCGAAACCGACGGGAGGGGACGACTCCTGACCACCCCGGAATGCCTTCTCACCGACACCCGCAACCCGGGTTGGACGGCCGACGAGATCGCCGGGGAACTTCACCGCCAGCTCGGCGTGACGGAAATCGTTTGGCTCGATGGCGGCGGGCTCGCCGGTGACGACACCGACGGCCACATCGACCAGCTGGCACGCTTCGTCAGCCCCACGGACGTGGTCGCCGCGGTGTGCGACGACACCGATGACCCGAACCACGCACCGCTCGAAGAGAACTATCGCCAACTTCGGCTGTGGGGCGGCGGGACCGACCCGAAAGTCGACGTCCACCGGCTTCCGATCCCGCCGGCCCGCTTCATCGGCGGGCAGCGGGTCCCCGAAAGCTATTGCAATTTCCTCCGCCTCGGCCCCGAACGCCTCCTCGTCCCCACCTTCGGCACCCCCGAAACCGACGCGGTCGCGCTCGGCGTGTTGGCCGAACTTGCCCCGCAGGTCGACGTCACCGGCGTCCCCTGCGGCGACCTGGTTTGGGGACTCGGGGCGCTGCACTGTGCCAGCCGGGATCAACCGGCCAGTGGGAATCAGGGAAACGGACGGTAATTCGCCTTGCGGAGCTCGCGGAGGACACGGATCGGACTTGGGGTTCGGACCGGCAGCCTCCAGGCTCGCGCCGCGTTCGCGACGGTCGGCAAGTCATGGTGCATCGCCTCCGTGCACCGCCAGGCGCGCCGAGCGCATCGAGGCGCGGGACCGGACGGCTTGCGCCGTGCCGCTATCGGGTGAGGGAAGGCCGGGGAGGGTGAGGTCAGGTCGGGGGGGCTAGTCACGACCGACGGCCCGCCGGAACGAGTCGAACGCGTCGCGATAGGCAGCGGGGGCCGGTTGACGGTTCCCCGAGTCTCGAACGCGACGGAGCGAGTCGCCGTCGTCACGACGCTGCGTCGTCGCCCGCGTCGGCGGGCGGATCCCCAGACTCCGAAGTGTCTCCTCGACCTGACGTGAATCCTCGGCGGCGCGGTTCGAACCTTCGTCACGAAGGTGTTTCCAGCGGTCAGAAAATCGACGCAGGTCCTCTTCGGTCCAATCGAGTTTCTCGAGCAGCTCACGGTCCGGAGCGTCTCGTTGCTGCTCAAGGTAGTCGAGCACCATATCGGTCGCCTCGCGAGTGTATTCCAGATCGGGCTCATCTGGGGTCGGCGCCGCCGCCCCCTCGCCGCTCCCGGCACCCGGGCCATCGGCCGCGCCTGACGCGTTCCCGCCCCCGGAGGTGCCGGCGGAGCTCGAGTCGGCACCGGAGGTCGATTGGGACCGCTCGGATCCGTCTTGATCCCCCTGCGAAGACTCCGCGTCCCCCGACGGTCCCGCTTGCGAGTCCGATCCGGCGTCTGATCCGGTGTCTGATCCGGCATCCGACCCGGTGTCTGATCCGGCATCCGACCCGGTGTCTGATCCGGCATCCGACCCGGCGTCTGATCCGGCATCCGACCCGGTGTCTGATCCGGCATCCGATCCGGCGTCTGATCCGGCATCTGACCCGGCATCGCGTGAGGGGGAGCCATCCCCCGCGTCTTCGCTTGAGTCCCCGTCCGACATGTCGTCCCCCGACTTTGGCGTCGGTTCGTCTGCCCGGTCACCGGCATCCGATTCGCCCGACCGATTGTCTCGGTCTCCGTCCGTCCCGTCCGTCCCGTCCGTCCCGTCCGTCCCGTCCGAAGCGTCCGAACCGTCTGAACCGTCTGAACCGTCCGTCCCGTCCGAACCGTCTGAACCGTCCGCCCCGTCCGACTCGTCTGAAACATCCGACTCGTCCGAACCGTCCGATCCATCCGCGCCGTCCGACTCGTCTGGCTGGCTTGACGACCCCCTTTGCCTTGCCGACTCGCCGTTGCCAGCCGCATCGTCTTGGCGTGTCGACTCCGATTCGTCTGCGGCCGACGAATCATCACCAGCCGCCGACTCGCTGCCATCAGCCCCTTCTGACGACGGACGCTCCGTGCTCGGACCCGACTCGTCACCCAACTGCGACTCGTCACCCAACTGCGACTCGTCACCCGACTGCGATGCGTCATCCGACTGCGATGCGTCATCCGACTGCGATCCGCGATCGTTTTCACCCCGCGTCTGTTCGATGTGGTCACGGATCCGCTCGAACGCTTCCCCGGGATGCTCCGGCGGGCGGGAACGGTCCCCGTTCGAAGATTCCTGATCGGCATCGCTGCCCTGGTCGGCATCGCTGCCCGCTTGCGGATCGGCGTCGTCCGTCGGCGTTTCGGAGCCACCAGGGGAGTCGCCGGCTTCGGTTTGGGAACCGGCACCGGACGACGGGTCGCCCGCACCGCCGGGGTCCGCCGACGGCGAATCTTGCCCGGCGGACGGCGTCGAGTCGTCATCGCCGCCCGCAGGTTGCTGATTCCGGCCGGCAGACTGCTGTTCGCCTTCAGCAGAAGGTTCCCCCGAAGCCGCTTGATCCCCACCCTCCGAAGGGGTCGGTTGCTCGTTGCCGCTCATCGAGTCTTCCGATTCGCCCGATCGTCCCTCGTTTCCGTCACCGGATTGGCCACCACCTTGGGAACTGCCTTGGTTGTTGCCCTCGGTCGAATCGTCGGGGCTTCCGGCCTCGGAGCCTCCACCGCCGGAGCTCTCGGCATCGGTCTCGCCTTCGGCCTCGGGGGTGTCACCGCTGGAGGGATCCCCCGAACCGGAAGGGTCGCCCGCTTCGCCCGATTCGCCCGATTCGCCCGATTCGCCCGCTTCGCCGGCGCCTTCGGACGCGCCTCCCGCGCCGCCACTTTCGGAACCGTCGCCCGATTTCTCCCCGGCGTCGTCGCCCGAGTCGGGTTCGGGTTCCTGCGGCGGCTCTTCCACCGGCCCCAGCCCGTCGTCGGGGTCGAGCCGGTCGGCGGGCTCCGCGGCAACGATCCTCAATTCGATCGGGGAGGATTCGGTCAGGTTCGGTTCCACCGAGGGGTCGTCCGGGATCGAGCGGTTGTCGGCGGCGGTCGCGACAATTTGGACGACGTCCCCGACACGGAGCCCCAACCGGCGTGGCTGGAAGCGATACTCGACGACCTGGTTGCCCCGTTTCCCCTCCGCGTCGGTCCACAGCGTCGGGGCGTCGACTTGACGGATCCCACGTTGCACCCGCAACCCGATTTCCTTCAGCCCGAAATCGGCATCCAAGGCGTGGACTTCGATCACTTGCTGTGCGTCGATCGGGATATTCTTTGGCGTTTTCTGCGGGACGACGATCGCGATCTCGGGAGGCAAGTCCTCGATCACCCGGATCGAATAGACGATCGGGTCTGAGTTTTCCCGGCCGGCGTCGTCGACCACACGGATTTGGTAGCTATCGGGTTCCACCGAGGCCGATCGGCGGCGGGCCGAACGGAGCGGGAAGGTGACCTCCGCCGACTGGCGATCGTCGCCGAGCTTCATGTCGACCGTCCCGGCGGTTGCCCGGGTCGAATCGCCGATCGCCCGCGGGTTCAATTCCAAGGTCGCCCGCCGGACCGGCCGGTTGACCGCGACCCGGACGGTCACCGCGGTCCCGTCGATGGCGGTGATCGATCCGCTGGTCGTGACCCGCGCCGGTTTGCCCGTGTATGCGGGGGGCTCATATCCGATCGACCGCAGCGCGACAACCGGGACATCGTCGACGTTCCATTGGTACGGGCCCGCGACCGCGTCCCCCGCCTCGATCCGATACGGAATCTCTCCGCTCGCCATCGGGTCGACCTCCGCCACGGCGAAGAACTCGCCCGGACGTTCCCCCGGTTCGAGCCGCACCGACCGTTCGCCACCGCCGATTTCCCAGCGGCACCAAACGGCCTCGTCGCCCGACAGTCCCTCGACCGTCGCGGAAACCTCGATCGGGCGCCCCGCGGTCACGTCGGCATCCCCGGGGGAGACATCGCGAATCGAAACCCGCCGAGGCGGCTCGATCGACGCCAACGGCGCGAACAGACGCCCCGCCGAGCTGAACGAGTCCTTCGGCGCCAGCAGCGCGTAGCCGACCAACGCGGCCAACGCCACCGCCGACCCGATCCACAACGGGAACGTTCCGGTCGCCTCGCGGGGCAACCGATCGTACGACTTCAGGTGCCCGGCAGCCTGAGTCCCGATCGAACGGACGACGACGTTCCGCAGCCCCGAAATGGGGCCCCCCTCGCCGCGCAACGTGACGTAGCTCGTCAACGCGTGACGCATCTCGGGCACGTCGTGCTCCAGCGAGCGGGCGGCGTACTCCGGACGGACCCGGGTTCGCAACAGCGGCACGACGCGGCGGACAAGAAACCACCCGGCCCACACGATTAAGCCCGCCAAGGCGAGCCCACGAACCCAAAACCCGCCGGCGTAGATCCAATGATCGAACATGACCCAGGCGAGCAACGCGGTCATCGTGACGAGCACCAGCGTCAGCCCGCCGCGAACCAGTTCCGTCCACCACAACGCCCGACACGCCTCCTCGATCCGCTCGTCGATCAGCCGTGACGCCGGGTCTCCGGCCCGCCCGCGGCTCGAAGCCCCCGGCACCCCGGAGGGGCTTCGGTCACCAGACGGGACTTGGCCGCCAGGCCCTTCCGGCGGGACGCGTAGCGGCGACTGGGCGACGGACATGGAGGGTTCCGCGATCACGGAGGGGAAACTGGGGACACCGCTTAGTATAACTCACCGTGTCGAATTCCCGACGGAACTCCGGTCGGGGCGTGCGTGGCCGGAAGGGGAACTTGAACGATTTCCCGCTTTCTCGGCTTGGGGTTTTGCCACGAGTTAGGCCATAATCGGCAACGCGACGCGTTTCGGACTGACCCGCGTCTTTCTCGCCCGGCGGCGGGGCGGGTCGGTTTGACAGGCGTTCCGCGGCGCACGCGTTCCGCGGCGACATGGCTTGTGATCAAGGCGTCCTGTTGGGTCAGGGCCTTTCAGGAATCGGCGCCGAATCATGGATCGGCGCCCCATCAGGGAGGAAAACGCATGGAGGCGTCATCGAAACCGTTGACCGGGACCGGTCCGTGGCGGTCCGGCTTTGGCGTCGACCCGTTCAATCCCCATCCGGCTCGTCCCACCGACCGCGTTCGAGGAAAAGACAATCGGTCGCTGCGGCGCCATGTCGCGGAAACCTGTCCCCGGGTTCCGGGGGTGTACGGGATGTACGACCGTCACGGCGAATTGATCTACGTCGGCAAGAGCAAATCGCTTCGCTCGCGGTTGCTGAGTTACTTCGCCGACAGCGCCGCCGACGACAAAGGGGGTCGGATCATTGAACGGACCCGAGGCATCCGCTGGGAGACCCAACCGAGCGACTTCGCGGCGTTGCTTCGCGAACAGTTCCTGATCCGCCGGTTTACCCCGCGTTGGAACGTCCAAGGGGTGCCACACCGTCAACGGCCGATGTTTCTTTGTCTCGGCCGCCGGCCGGCAGCAACGTTCTATCTTTCGCGGACCCGCCCGGCCGATTGCGTGGCGGTCGAGGGGCCGTTCCACGGGGCGAACCGGATGGGGCGTGCGGTCGACGCCCTGAACAAAGTGTTCCGGCTCCGCGATTGCGGCCAGCAGCAAGTATTTCGGTTCGCCGAACAGCTTCAACTCTTCGACTTGGAACACCGCCCCGGCTGTCTGCGGCTCGAACTCGGGACCTGTCTCGGCCCGTGCGCCGCGGCGTGCGGGCGCGACGCGTATGACCGCCAAGTGTCCGCCGCCGCCAGCTACTTAGACGGCTCGAGTGACGCGCCGATCGAGGCGGTCCGCGATCAGATGACCGCGGCGGCGGCGAACCGGCAATACGAGTTGGCGGGCCGCGCCCGCGACACGTTGCGGTCGCTCGAGTACGTTCGCCGAAAACTTCGGCTGTTCGCCACCGCGCGGCGCGACTATTCCTTCATCTACGCGGCTTCCGGCTACGACGGTTGCGGGACGTGGTACCTGATCCGCCACGGCGAAATGACCGAGGCGGTCGCCGCCCCCCGATGTGGCGACGACTACGCCGCGCTCAAGCCGACGCTGCGGCGGTGGGCCGCGAGCCTCGCGAGCGACCCGAACGGTCGGGGCGGCGAAAACCCGCACACCGTCGCCCTGATCGCGGCTTGGTTCCGCAAACACCCCGACGAGCTGACGCGGACGTTCGCGCCCGAACAAGCGGGACGGAAATACTTTCGCAAGTCGGTCGCCGCGCTCGCGGGGTGAGCGTGCGGTGTCTCGACAAGTGAGCGGCCGGGCGCGAGCCCTGCGGTGCGTCTCGCAGCGCGTGGGACCGGACGGCTCGCGCCGTTCCGCTACCGTGTGGTGCGTGCGTCAAGGGTTTCCCAACGGCCCGCTAAAACGACTCGGGCCGAATCACCAGCTCGACCCGCCGATTGGCCGCGCGTCCGGCTGGCGAGTCGTTCGATTGACGCGGGTCGTTCGCCCCGTGGGCGACCGTCGACAGCTGTTCGCTCGGGAGCCCCGATCGGCGGGTCAACAAGTCGTAGACCGCGGCGGATTGGGCCGCGGTCAGCTGCTGCGGCGTGGCAGCCTGGCCGCCGTACAGCGGCCCGTTGTCGGTGTAGGCCTCGATCGTTACCCGTTGACGCGGGAACACGCCGCGGATCTGCGCGGCGACCGGGTCCAGCACCGAGGCGGCGGCCGGCAGGAGCTGAAACGTCCCCGGTCGGAAGAGCTGGTCCGCGGGCAACACGATCCGCACGCGATCCCCGTCCGGTTCGACCGCGATCCCGCCGAGGTTCAACCGGCGGGCTTGCGCCGTCAGATTCGTATTCGGCTGAATCGACGCGCCGCCGCGAAGTTGGGTCGACGCTTGGAAACTCTTCGCACGGTTTTCGGCGTTGTCCGCCGCGATCTTCGCCGCTTCGAACTGTTGGGTCGTCTCGGCGAGCTGTTTCCGCACCAAGTCCAGCTCGTCTCGGTAGACCTGGGCCCGCTGTTCGCTTTGCGCGAGCTGCGTCGTGAGCTGACGATTGTTGTCGTCAAGGAGCTGTACCCGTCGGCTCAACTCGGCGACCTGCGACTGCTCCGGGCTCACCCCGGCGGGCTGGCCTTGCCACGGAACGCCCCCGGGCCCGGCGAGGTACGGGTTTTGCGAGCACCCGGACACGATCACCAGCGTGACGATCCATATCGCCACGCCAAGCCGCGTCGGTCGAGTTCGTCGCGTGTTGATCAGCATCTTTCCCGGTTTCCTTGCCAGCGGCGGCGGGGATCGCGGCGCCGGCTGGGGAGACTAGGGGGGATGCTCGCGGCGAGGCAAGGTCATTTCGGGGATCCGAGCGGTCGCACGCCAGGGCCCGACGAAAACTGACCGGCTCGCGGCGGCGCGGGCTTGCTTCGGCGGGGGCATCCCGTAACTTGAATGCCCGCCCGCCGCCCGTTGGCAAGCTCACGTTTCCACAAGCTCGCACTCGCCGCCCACAAGGATGATGCCGTGTCGTTGTTTCTCGGGGCCGACATCGGGGGGACGACGTCGACGATCGCGATCGGTGACGCCAAGCGGCGAATCGTCAGCGTGTCGAACCAGTTTCCGACCCACGCCGATGTCGGTCCGGCGGCGGCCGTCGAGGCGATCGTGAGCCAGACCGTGGCGGAACTCGACCGCCACCGGCTTTCTCCCGGTGACCTGGCGGCCGCGTCGATCGCGAGCCCGGGGCCGGCGACGGTCGACGGCGTGTTGTCGACCTCCCCGAACCTGACGTCACCCGACTGGGACGGCTGCGACATTCGCGAAACGTTGCGGCGCGCGTTCGCACGTGCGGGGGTCTCGATCCCGGTCCGCTACATCGGGGACGGCCAAGCGGCGGCGCTGGGCGAGTACTCGATCCGCCGCGGGCTGCTCGAGTGGGACGCCGCCGATCTCGACGCCGATCGCTCCCTCGATTCGCTTTTCATGGTCACCGTCGGGACCGGGCTCGGCGGCGGCGAGGTCCGCGACGGTCGCGTGACCCGCGGAAGCCGGGGACGGGCCGGTCACGCCGGACACATCATGCTCCCCCACGACGCGTTCCGATACGATCACGAACGCGAACTCCGCGTCGGGAACTCCACGAGCACGGCGGAGGCGGCGATCTCGTTGACCGCTTTGACGCACCAACTCCGCTATCGGCTCTCGCTCGACCGCTGGCGGGATCATCCGCTGAACCGGGCCGCGGGGAGCCACCGGGACAAGGCAAAGCGACTCCGCGAATTGGCCGCCGAAGGGGACGCGTTGGCGACGGAATTGATCGACGACCAAGCCGCGGCGCTCGGGGTCGCGCTGCTGTGCCTGAACTACGTGGGCGATTACGATCTGTTGGTCGTCGGCGGGGGCGTGTGCGATCTGATCGAACCGCTCCGCCGCAGGTACCTCGAGGTCGCCCTGCGTCACTACCGGGAACGCGCCTTGAACGGGTTCCGGGACCCGCCCCCGGTCAAGTTCTCGGTATGCGGGGACCACGCGTCGGTCGTCGGCGCGGTCGCGTTCGCCACCCCTTCCGTCGTCGCATCCGAGAGCCTTGAAGCATGAAAGACGAATCGAACTCTGGCGCCCCCGGTCCGTCAACGGGACATGCCCCGCCCGACCGCGAAGGCAGTCCTGCCGCGACGGGTGTCCCCGCTTCCGATGTGACGCAAGCGTTGGCGGGGTATCGGCGGATCGTGGTGATCACCGACGGCTACTCGACGCCGTTCCTCGCCAAGACCGCGATCAGCCTGCTCCGGTACCGCGGGGGCGACGTCGCCGCCGTGCTCGACTCGCAAGCCGACGCGGCGGACGCCCGGAGTCTGTTCGGAGTCGACGTCGACGTGCCGGTGATCGGCGACCTGTCACAGGTTCAAGACGCCGACGCGTTGTTCATCGGGATCGCGCCGCCCGGCGGCCGTGTCCCCGAAGCGTGGCGTCCGATCCTCGCCCAGGCCGTCCGTGAGGGGCTCGACGTCGTCTCCGGGCTGCACGATTTTCTCACCGACGATCCGGCACTCGTCGGCCTTGCCAAGACGTACGGACGGCGGCTGATCGACGTCCGGCGGAACGCGTGGAAACAGACCGCCGAGTGCCACCCGTTTCGCCCCGGTTGCTTCCGCGTGAACACCGTCGGCCACGACTGCACCGTCGGCAAAATGGTGGTGTCGCTCGAGATCCAACGGGAACTCAGCCGACGGGGCGAAGACGCCGCGTTCCTCGCGACCGGCCAGACGGGGATCATGATCAGCGGCAAAGGCGTCCCCGCCGACTGCGTCGTGTCCGACTTCATCAACGGCGCCGTCGAGCGATTGGTCCGCGACAACGAACACCACGAGTTTCTCCTCGTCGAGGGGCAAGGGAGCATTTCCCACCCCGCCTTTTCCGCCGTCACGCTCGGGCTCCTGCACGGCGCCGCGCCCCACGGGCTGGTGTATTGCTACGAGGCGGGGCGTGACTTCGTGAAGGGGCTCGGCGACGTCCCGATCCCGCCCCACGAGTCGCTGATCGAGGCGCTCGAGACGGTCGCGAACCTGCGTCACCCGTGCCGCGTGATCGGCGTCGCCGTCAACACCCGCACGTTGTCCCCGGCCGACGCCGCCGCCGAAGTGCGTCGAGCCTCCGACACCCTCGGGTTGCCCGCGTGCGACGTTTACCGCGACGGGGCCGGGGTGCTCGCCGACGCCGTGCTCGCCCTCCGTGATCGGGCGACCGTCCCGGATGGCTCCCGCGTCCCGGAAGGCTCACGGTGACGCCATGAGGATGACGCTGCACCGCTTGAGCCTCCCGCTCGCGCATCCGTTCACGATTTCACGCGGGACCGTCCATCACCAACTCAGCCTCGTCGTCCGCGTCGACGGCGAGGGCGTCACGGGTTGGGGCGAGGTGACCGCGAACGATTACTACGGCCACTCGCTGGAGTCGATCGAAACGTCGCTGCGGAAGGTCCTCCCGGAACTCGATCGGCTCGCGAAGCTCACGCCGGAACTGGCGTGGGACGAGTCGAAGCGGATCACCGAGGGGGACTCGTTCGCCCTCTCGGCGCTCGACATGGCGCTGCACGATTGGCACGGCCGAACCCGGGGCGTCCCGCTGTACCAGGCATGGGGGTTGGCGTGGGAAAACGTCCCTGCCTCGAGCTACACGATCGGTATCGACACCGTCGACGCGATGGTCAGCAAACTTCAAGAACGCCCCGGTTGGCCGATCTACAAGATCAAACTCGGCACGCCCGACGACCTCTCGATCGTCCGTGCACTCCGCCGACACACCGACGCCACGTTCCGCGTCGACGCGAATTGCGGATGGACCGCCGACGAGACGATCTCGAACTCGGTCGAACTCGCCGAGTTGAACGTCGAATTCATCGAGCAACCTCTCCCGCCCGACGCCGACCGGCGCGAGCACCGCCGCGTCTTCGAACGGTCGCGTCTGCCGATCGTCGCCGACGAAAACTGCCAACGTGAAGCGGACGTCGCCCGTTGTCACGGGGTGTTCCACGGCGTCAACGTCAAACTCTGCAAGTGCGGCGGGCTGACCCCCGCGTTGCGAATGCTCCGCGAGGCGCGGGAGCGAAAAATGCGAACGATGGTCGGGTGCATGGTCGAAAGCACGATCGGGATCAGCGGGGCGGCGCACCTCCTTCCGCTGCTCGATTACGCCGACCTCGACGGCGCCGTGCTGCTCCGCGAAGACCCCGCCGTCGGCGTCAACATCGACCGCGGACAAGTGCTCCTCGCCGAAACGCCCGGGAGCGGCGCCTCGCTCCGCTGACGTGGGCCCTTTCACCCCGTCGCGGAACGGAGCAAGCCGTCCGGTCCTACCGCTCGGCGCGGCGGCAGCGGCGATGGACAGAGATTGACCGACCGTTGCTTAGAGGTTTTCTTGGCCGGTGAAGTTCGTGACCAAGGCACGGAGCTTTCGCCGCAGCACGCTGTAGCTGAAGAACGCCTTGCCGATTTCGTAGTTGAAGTCGACCATTTCTTCGCGGTACGCCCGGTCGCCGATGATCCGTTCGACCTTTCCGACGACGTCGCGGGTCAAATAACCGTCCATCGTGATCACCTTCGCCCCCTTCGGTTCGATGTCGGCGACGAAGATCGAATAGCGGTTCACCAATACCGGTTTGCGGTAATAGAACGCCTCGAGCAACGCGTTGCCGAACCCCTCGTAGATGCTCGGGTAGGTGATGAAGTCGGCTTGGGAGTAGGCGTCCGCCAGGGTGTAAATTTTGCGGCCGTCGGCGGTCGTGCCCCGCCGGTCACCGACCTGGCCGTCGATCAGCCTCAAGTCGACCCCGTTCGCCTCGGCCAAGTCCTTGAGCACCGACAGGTACTCGTTCCCCTCGTCACCGCTGGCGTGCGAAATCAGGAGCTTGCAGCGGTCGTTCTTGAGCGCCGCGACGAGCGAGATCGCGTGCTCGATCCCTTTTCGCGGGACGACCCGAGTGGGCTGCAAGAACAGGATGTCGTCGGGTTCGAGCCCCACGTCGCGGCGAAACGATAGGACGTAGTCGTCCGGTTCCGGCGGCTCGTTCTCGAAGTCGAGCACGTTCGGCACCAACACCGACGAAACGCCGCGGCGGTGCGCCAGATCTTCCTGCGCGAAGGAGTTGATCGTGACGTTCTGGATCTGGGGCAACGCCGGCGGGAACGCCATCCAAAGTAAATCCGTGACCGCGGAAACGCTGAACCGATCACGCTCCCAGTAAAAATCGTGGTGGTGCGCGATCGTCGGGAACCCGGTCTCCGCGATGAAGTGCGTGATCGCCATTCCCAGCGGGATGTTCATCGGGATACAGAGCGCGTTCTGGATGATCAACAGGTCCAGATCGAAGCGGCGGGTGAACTCGTACAACGTCCCCTTCAAATAGTCCGCCAACGCGTAGATCCGCTGCGTCACGTCGGGGGCCCGGGTGCGGGTCCCGAACGCGCGTCGATTGATCCATTCGATGTCGGGGTGCGCGAAGTAAGCGTGCGGGACCACCATCGCGGCCTCCTCGTCCCGGTCGCTCAGCCCGGAATACCAATGGCTGACGTGGCGGTGGTCCCAAAGCACCCGCGCCCACTTGGCGCTCTCCAACGACACCCCATCGGTCCCGGCGAATCGCGTCCCGACAAATCCGATGCTGACTCCCATCCGGTTCCCGTTTCCTGTTTCACGCAAGAATCGTTCGAGCGATCAGGCCCTTCCGTCCGTTGCCCCGGTTTCCAAGAAAAAGAGCGACCCCAAACCAACCGAGCCCGTCAGACCAACCGAGCGTCTCCCCGGGGAACCCGGGCGTCTTTCCGGGGACCGCCGCGTTCGCCCGTCAGAGCGTAGCACGTCGACGACAGAGGAGACAGTTGGTCCCCAACGACCGGGCCCTCTCCCGATGTGGCTCTTCCGCGATTTTAGTGGCTTGCGGGCTGGCGTCGGCGAGGTTTTTTCAGGCATCGCTGCGATGTCCGAATGTTGAATGAAGTATGCTGATC
>JAWLFY010000282.1:0-3254 GCA_041685355.1 Pirellulaceae bacterium
CGGTCCGCCCGAAGGGCGTCAAGAGACCAGCCCGGGGCAGAGCGCAGCGCCGCCCCGGGAACCAAGACCCCAAACGCCCCCCAAGCCCTGAAAGGGCGCTCAAAGAGAGGCCACGACGTTCATGATCGAACGCTACTCGATGAACTCACGAACCGACGACATCTGCTGGATCTGCCGCGTCGCGGGATTCTCCAACCGTACCGAAACCCGCACCGCGCGAAGCGGCGAACCGAACGGCGACTCCGTCTCCTGCTCCAACGCGTCATCAACGCCGAACGCCCCGCCGTCATCGATCCCGTTGCTGCCCAAGTCCGGATCCCGCGAATAGCCCGTCGGGAACGTCCCGTTCGCTTCGTTGAAATACCACATCGTCCCGAACGGACCGTTGGGATTCCCGTTGCGAGACGGGAACGTCTGCAAAAACCCATCCCGCTCGTAATGGTCCGTGTACGTGTCATAGGCAGGTTGCATCAAAATCACGCGACGATCCCGGGCCGTAATCACCCGCCCCGACTTGTACAAACCCCGGCTGTAAAACGCGTTTCGGTTCGTCGCCGACGCCGGTAACCGGAACGCGCTGCTCAACCCCGACATCGGCGTGTCGAGCTGGCCTCGGAAGACCCCTTCGGTAATCGTCGTCTGGCCGTTACCGAACGCGTCGGAGCTCCGTGCGCCAAACCCGCGGACCGTCCCGCCAGCGTTAAACGGATAAAACAGATCGACAAACCCGCCCTGCTGGCCAGGGCTAACCGATCCCAGACTCGCAAGCGCCTCGCGAAACGCCAGATCGTTCGGCGTCACCAACACGTCATCGGAAGCCGTCGAACCGGCGGCGGCCACGGACGACGATCCGAACGACCCGTCCACACCCGACGTGATGAACGACCGCACCCCGGGATCGAACGCCTTGACGTCAAACCCCAACACGTTCGTTGCCAAAATGTCCTCGCCCATCCGGTCCAGCCCCCACCCGTCGCCGACCACGTCCGTGTGGGTGTAATCTTGGCCCAAAACGAATTCGGGGCGCAAGAACCCGCTCATCCTCCTCGGCTTGATCACCACCCCCCCCGGCGCCGGAAGCACCGGCGGGGTCGGATTCCCCACAGGGTTCAAAATCGGCGGCGTCCCCCCGAGCGCAAGTAGCGGCATCGATGTGAACGTGTTGCCGCCAATGAACCGGTTACCCGGCATCCGCACATGGGCAAACCGGTTCTCCGGCTTCGTCAAATCGCCAAGCGAGTTCGCCGCGATCCGGTTCGTCGGACGCCCCCGGCGGTCGGTCACCCGACGGACCGACAAATCGCACTGCTGATGCACCGGCGCCATCCCGATCAGCCAAGCGTTCGCGAACTGCTCGACCGAAATCCCATGGTCAGCGACCGTTTTGATGCTCGGGATCACTCCGCTCGTGTTGTCACTGTCCCAAATGTCTGGAGCCAAATACTCGACATCGTCGCCGCCGATGTTGAACTCCAGTGGCGGAACAAACGAGCCGAGCGCGATGTCGTCCGCCGACAAGCTCAGATCCGGGCGAACGCTGTTCGGATTGCTCAGGTTCAAATCAGGACGGATCAACAGCACGCGGCGGTGGAGCTGCACACGATCCGGCAACCCGTTCCCCTCCACATCGACGTAGATCGGGTTCCCTTCGTCGTCATTGTCGTACTCATAGATCGCCCCCCCGCCGCTGGCCGACGTCGCGTATTCCGGCGACGCGAAGTAAACGATCTCCGCGTACTTCGACGTGATCATGATCGGGTCGTTCGGCTCGCCCGGAAAGTTTGTCGAATCATACGCGTTCCCGTTGATCTCGGCCGTCTTCTGATCGAGCACAAACCGGGGCACCTTGCCGCGGAACCAATGCCCTTCGGGGGCCACCGCCGTGAACGCCAGATAGTCGTCCAGGTCGCCGTACCGGGTGTCGAGAAAATTCGTCGGGTCATCGGTCACCGCCGCCGGATCGGCGCGTCGTCCGAGCAACGCCGATGTCGCGTCGGTGAGCGGGCCCTCGTAGTACAAAAAGTACCCCGAGCCGCTGTTCTCGGTCGTCGGCGGCGTAAGCGGGACGGTGCATCGGGAAAGCTCGTCGTTAATCCGCAACGTCACGTCCCGCGCGATCGCCGTCAGCTCCACCTTCGCCCGCCCGTCCCGCACCGACTCCCCGATCACCCCGAACGATTTCGCCAGCGCCGCCATCATCAACAGCGTCACCGCCATCGCGATCAACATCTCCGCCAACGTGAACCCGGCCCGCGAACACCGTCGAGCAACCTTCTTCCCCCTAACGGCACGGCGCAAGCCGTCCGGTCCGGCCGACTCCCTAACCGCACAACGCAAACCCTCGGGTCTCCCCTCCCGGTCCCCCGTCGCGGTACGAATCAACATGCTGTTTCCATCGATCGAATTCATCATTGCAACCGCCGTTCATAAACCACGACGTCTCGAGCGTTCAGGTCTTCGCCAGGCACGAACCCGACCGGCTTCGAACGGTCGATCAGATAAAGCATCTGATACCGCTCGTTCTCCGCGATCTCTTCCTTGTACTCACGCCCCAAACTTTCCGTGTTGTTCGGGTCGACCTCGAAGAACCCCATCGTGACCCGCACAATAAAGACCTGGGAATCTTTCGACACCAGATTCGGCATCCGCATCAACGTCTGATAGTGCGCCATCGGATTGCGATCGACGTCCCGATGCGCGTCGTTCTGGTTCTCCCGCACGAAGAACGGGGTCGCGGGGAGCGGCTCATCCCACGCGTCGTCCGCTTCGACGTCTTGGCGAAGCAGCGAATTCACCACCCCCGCCCGTCCGAGCTTCGGCGGCTGACCCGCGATCTCGGGCAACACCGGCGCCAGGTCCGCATCGGCAATGTTGCGGTACATCCCCGCGTACTGCGTCGGGAAACGCCCGTCGAGCATTTCAGGGGCGTAGTTGTACCACCCACCCCCGCGAGCCCGAACGTTTCCGGTGTCGAAGATCCGTCGCTGGCCTGCCGTCCCATCAACCGGATACCCCCGCCGACTCCGCTGGAAGTCTTGGAACGCGATCTCCTGACCAATGTCCCCCTCCTGGGAATTCAACTCGGCCGCGTTCAAGTGGCCATGCATCAACCCGATCCACACCGGGTAATCCGACAACGTGTTCAGGTTGATCTGTCCCTGACGCCGCCCGTCATGCAGGAAATTGAACGGCGGCTGGAACACGTCGGCGAAGGCGCGTGAGCCAAAACCGGCTGCCGACATCCCAGGAATCAA
>JAWLFY010000136.1:0-13507 GCA_041685355.1 Pirellulaceae bacterium
CTTCGCCGAGAGCGATCCCGACAAAGTCGATCGAGGGGCTGGCGGCTCACAGCGGCCGGTCCGTCCCGGAATTTCACCGGAGTTCCCTGTTCACGGTCACCAAAAGATTCGGCGAACGTCACCACAAGCCATCGGTGATCGTAGCGGCTAGGCAAAGCGTGTCAACCGTTCGCGATCGCTATCCGTTCGCGATCAGCTGGGCGACCGTCCGCTCGAGCCGCTCCGGACCGCCGAAACGCATCCCGAGCCGGCGGAGCTTCTCGGTGACGATCTCGTGCCTCGCCTCCTTACGGGTTCCCTCGATCTCGGCGCCACTCCCCGACAAACGCCTCGCCACGTGCGCAACCTCGTACTCGGAAATCATTCGGTCGGTGCAGTTGAACGTTTCTCCGGCGATCGACGCGTCCGTTTCCGATAATCGACGAGCCGCCGCCGCCACGTCACCGGCATGCACCGACTTGCTCCCCCCGCGGACCTCCACCCGCTCGCCCGCCGCGATCGCCCGCACCAGCCCGAACCATTTCGATTCCTCGACCGGATCGTCGACGCCGTAAATCGACGTCGGGCGAAGCGAACACGCGGCGAGTTTCCCGGACCATCCGTACGCATGAACCAACGATTCGACCGAGGCCTTGTACGAACCGTACAGCGTTTCAGGCCACTGAGGATGGGCCTCATCGAGCGGCCGATCGGCCGCCACCCGCTGATGCACCGCCCCCGACGAGATGAACACGAAACGGCCGACTCGGTGCCGAACGGCGGCCTCGATCAGTTGCAACGACCCGAGCACGTTGACGTCGAAGTACTCGAGCGGGTCTGCCTCCACCGACATGAAATCGGGGCCGCCCCGAAACAGCCCCGCGTGCACGACCACGTCGACCCCCGCAACCAACGACTCGCTCGCGTCGGCGTCCCCCAAGCGTCCGGGGACCCATTCGATTCGGTCGGCCGAATCGGCTTCCGCGGCCCGCGCGGCATCGCGGTCATGATCGCCGAACGCGTCCCATGGCAAACGCTCCGGCGGTTCGGATCCGGGGCGGTGCCACCCTCGGACGAAATGCCCCCGAACGGCAAACTCGGTGACGAGGTGACGGCCCAGAAACCCTCGTGCACCCGTAATCGCGATCTTCATGACGTCATCCCTCCGCGGCTTGGGAACGGCCCAGACGACCGTCTCCCGGATCGCGAACGCGGATGCCCAGCCTAGTTCGCGAACGCGCCCGAAATGGCCTCGGACGACGAATTGAAACTATCCGCGGTTTGCGTCGCAAGGAACCCGACCGACGAAATGCAGACGGCGACGATCAAGGCGAGCATCACGGCGTATTCGATGGCGGTCGGCCCATCCTCCTCGACAAGAAACGTGAGGATCGCCCGCAAACAGGTGGTTGTGTTCATCAGATTCGGCGGTGGGAGATTCGGTCGGTCAGAGAAGAAACGGCTGGGGATCGACAACCCGGTGGTGGTGATCTCCGGAAGCCTACCCCGCGTGCGACCCGGGGGGGCGGTCAACCGTGCTCACGCGGTTGCAACTCGATCATCGCGGGGCACCGACCGGTGGGGTCATGACGATCGCGCCGATCGACACGCCGCAACGCTCACCGCCCCCACCCCCCTTTCCCGCCACTCGCCCCTCGGTGTCCCGCGGCGTTGGTGTTAACTTAGGGCCTTGGTGTTCTTCTCAGATCCCCCAAAACTCGTGGCACGCCGACGCCCCGGTTTCACCCCGACACGAGTCGCCCGATGCTCGGTCCCGTTTTCAACCTCGAAGCGCTCGTGTCGCCCAAACGGCCACGGACCTACTTGTGGCGGGCCGTCTACGTCCTTTCGCTTTACGCACTGGTTTGCACGGGCTATCTGGTGCTCGATGGCGGTCGCTCGCTCGCGGGCAATGCCGACGCGGCCCGCTTCGGCGGCGGGATGTTCGGTCTGCTCGCCCCGCTGCAACTGCTGGTGCTCAGTAGCCTCGCGGCGGTCGGGGCCGCCAGCGCGGTCGCCCAGGAGAAAGACCGTCGCACACTCCTGCTGCTGATGATGACCCGACTGAGCGGGTTCGAGATCGTCGCGGGGAAGATGGCCGCGGCGTTGCTCGGGCCGTTGTCGCTGTTGCTCGCCGCCTTGCCGCTTTTCCTCTGCCTGCCGCTGCTCGGTGGGGTCTCGCCGGCACAGGTGTTCGCGGTCTTCGCGGTCACCACGGCAACCGTCTTATTGACCGCGGCGGCCGGAACCGTCGTCGCACTGTGGCGTGAGAAGACGTTCCAGGCGATCGCGCTGACGGTGTTGCTGCTGTTGATGTACGTCGGCCTGGGTGAATTGCTGGGATACGTTGTTGCCGCGAGGAATTGGGCGCCGGTGCTGCTTGCCCTCAGCCCGCCGCGGGCACTCGCCGCGGTCGCCTCGCCGCTGGCGAGCCTCTCCCCCGACGTCGCGATCGGAGTCGCCTCTTTCGTCGCACTCACCACCCTGATCGCGATCGCCGTCGTCGGGCTCGGAATCGCCAAAGTCCGCGTCTGGAACCCGTCTCGCGAAGTCCGCGGCGGAGGCCAGGAAGCGGAATCGTCCGAACAGGCCGCGGCCCAAGAGACGTCTCCGAAGTGGACCGCCCGCGAGCCCCGTCCGGTGTGGCGAAACCCGATCCTGTGGCGCGAGACCCGCACCTGGGCCTACGGCCGCAAGGTCGTTCTGATCCGCTTCGCGTTCGTGCTCCTGTTCCTGCTCGTCGCCGGAACGATCCGCTGGCAAATCGATACCGGCGTGGCGTTCGAGTCGGCCGGCCGGTTGGGACGGGCGTTGCCCGCCGCGACGATTCCGTTGGCCGCGATCGGCGTGATCAGCCTGGTGCTCACCAACGCCCTCGCGGTGAACTCGATTACCGGCGAACGCGACGGCCTGGCACTTGACCTGCTGCTCGTCACCGATATCAGCCCACGCGAATTCATCTTCGGAAAACTGCTGGGGGTGCTGTACGTCGCGAAAGAAATGATCCTGCTGCCGATGGCGTTGGCCGTTTACATGGCGGCCAACGGGGTCATGACGTCGGAAAACCTTGCCTACACGTTGTCCGCCGCGGCCGTGCTGGACGTGTTCGTGATCACGCTCGGCATCCACGCCGGACTGAGCCATGTCGCCGGACGGACGGCGACCCTCGCGAGCCTCGGCACGGTGTTCTTCCTGTGCGTCGGGATCGCCATCTGCATGACGATCATGGTCAGCTTTCGCGGTGCCTTCCAACTCCAACTCGCCCCGTTCCTCCTGATGATCCTCGGTGGGGGGGCCGCGCTGTTCGCGTCGCTCGGATGGCGGAACCCGTCGACCGCAATCTTCGCCGCGTCGTTCCTGCTCCCCGTCGTGACCTTCTACTGCATCACCCAGTTCCTGCTGCAATCGGACCACCTGTTCGTGTTCTTTGGGCTCTCGGTGGGCTACGGGTTCACGACCGCGGCGATGCTGATCCCCGCGCTCAGCGAGTTCGACGTGCCGCTCGAGCGAGAGCGTGGACCGGGAGGAGACGCCGCTTGAGCGAACTCTTTCGCGTCTGGCCCTGGTTGCTTGCGATGGGGCTACTGATCCTGGTCAGCGCGTTCTTTAGCGGCAGCGAGGCGGCGATGTTCTCGCTCAACGTCCGCGACCGACGACGCCTCGCCCGACACGGCAAGGCGGGTCAGGCGGTGGCGACGCTGCTCCGAGACCCCGAGCAACTCCTCTCCGCGATCCTGTTCTGGAACTTGGTCGTCAACATGGCGTACTTCGGGATCGCGTCGATCGTCGCCGCGGGCCTGGAGTCGAGCGAAGACTTGGCCGGTTCGGCGACCCTCGCCTTCACCGCCGCAAGCCTGCTGACGATCATTTTCTTCAGCGAGATGCTCCCCAAGAGCATCGCCGTCCTGTCCCCCGAACGCTTCTCGATCGGTGTCGCCCCCGTGTTGAACGGGGCGGTCCGAATCGTCAGCCCGATCCTGCCGCTCCTCAAGTTCGTGAACCTCGCCGCCAGCCGCCTCGTGTGGCCGTCGCTTCGCCCCGAACCGGAAATCGAACTTTCCGACATCGAGCGGGCGATCGAACTCGGAACCGACGACGCGGCACTCGCCGGCCGCGAACGGGAAACGCTCCAAGCGGTCGTCGGACTCGCCGAAGCCCGGGCGGTCGAGGTGATGCGACCGCGGAGCCGGCTGAAAATCGTCCCCCCCACGGTCGACGAGTCCGTCCTCGCCGAACCGCCGCCACCGGGCGGCTTTCTGATGATCGCCGACCCCGACACCGACCTGATCACCGCCGCGATCGGACTGCGGTCGCTGCGACCGAGCCAAGTCGATTCCCTCCGATCGGCCACCGAACCGGTGATCTACGTCCCCTGGTCCGCCCGCGTCGCGCAAGTCCTCGACGGACTCACCGAGGAAGCCCGCTCCGTCGCCGTGGTGGTCAACGAGTTCGGAGAAGCGATCGGGGCGATCTCGGTCGACGATATCCTCCGTGACGTGCTCGCCCCCGACCGGCCGGGAGACCCCGAAGAGGCGATCCGGTCGCTCGACCAAGATCGCTATCGGCTGCCCGGATCGATCAGCCTCCGTGCCCTGGCAAAGCAACTCGGCGTCGAAGTCCCCGAAGAACCGAGCGCGACCGTCGCCGGTCACCTGCAACGCCAAAACGAACGCCGGCCGCGACTCGGCGATACCGGGCGACTCGGACCGTTCGAACTCACCGTCGTCGAAGAATCCGACCTGGCGGTCTGGATCGAAGCCCACCCCGCCGCGCCCGACATCTCGGCATCGGAGGACGAGTCGTGATCTGGCTCCCCTGTATGCTGTTCCTCATCGGACTCGTCCTCAGCGGACTCTTTAGCGGGACCGAGACGGGACTCTATCGCGTCCCACGCACCCGACTCGTCCTCGACGCCCTCAGCGGGTCACGCGCCGCCCGGGCGACCGTCTGGCTGCTGAACCACCCCGCGATCTTCGTCGCGACCATGTTGGTCGGGAACAACATCGCGAACTACCTCACCAGCTTCGGCGTCGTGTGGGCCGTCGCGATGTGGCTCGACGCCGGATCGGCCGCCGAACTGATCGGCACACTCCTGATGACCCCCGTCGTGTTCGTGTTCGGGGAACTGCTGCCGAAATCGCTCTTCTACCAGGCGCCCTACCGACTGCTGCGTCTCGTCCGCCCGTTTCTCTTCTTGACAACCGTCCTGTTCGCACCGATCACCAGCCTGCTCGGACTGCTCGGCACCGCGCTCCGTGTGATCACAGGTGCCACCCCGTTCCAAATCCAACTCGCGATGGCCCGAGGCGAACTCGACCAACTCCTACGTGCCGGACACGAAGCCGGCATCCTGGAAGCCAGCCAACGCTCCTTGGCGCAGCGGATCTTCGAGATCGGGAACGTCCCCGCCGTCGCCTTCGGCGCTACCCAAGACCGCTGCGCGATCGTCGATGCCCCCCTGGATCTCGACCAAGCCCGCTACCAAGCACGCCGCCGAAACCAGCCGATCGTCTTGGTCCGGCGGGGCGGAAAGATCGTCGGCTACGTGAAATACACCGACCTGGCCGTCCCCGACCCGAAACCCGTCCCGACACCCGTGATTCGGGCCCGGGTCACCGATCGCCACCTGAAAGTCCTGCTGCAACTGGTCGACGCCGAAAGCGACGTCGCCGTGATGGCGGACGAACGAAACGTGCCTCGCTCCATCGTCACGCGGCGGCAACTGCTCCAACCACTGATCAAGTAGACGCCCCGCCGACACGAAACCTACCCGGCACGACCGCCCTCGTCGGACCGCCGGTAACCGAGCTCATGAAGCACCGTGAGCATCTCGTCGCAGGTGATGTAGCGGCGGTGATTGTTCAACTTATATCGGTCGATCGCCTGGGCTAGCTCGCGTCCCGCCTCGGACAGTCCGTGGTGCGAACTCCCGAATTGACGCCGCTCGGCGCCTGCCGCCGAACCCGCTCGACCGCCAACGCCGCCCGATCGGCCCCGTCGCTCCAGAAATCGCTCCGGAAATCGATGAACGTCCGCCCCCGTTGCCGCTTGGGAAACGACTTGCGGTTGGGACGGATCGGTGAAGCTCGAGCTGGTCAATGACATGAAGTCGCTCTTGAAAGCCGAAAGAAGGGACTAGAAATCGCGAACCCCCGCGATGCTCAAACCCCGTGCAAATGCCCGCCGGAAAACCCCCGCCGGAAATCCCCTGCGGAAGCCTGTGCGAACGCATTCCGGTAGGAATCTAGGCCACAGATCAACGGGAAACCGACCCACCGAAGTGAATTCGCGAACGCGTCCGGACTCCCCGTTCGGACTGCACGGCTCAGACAACCCGTTCGGACTGCACGGCTCAGACAACCCGTCCGGCCTGTCCGGCAACCTCCCCCAAACCCGACTATCGGCGGATTCCGCTAGACGGCCGCCCACCGGCCTCCTGGTCAGCGACCCACAACGGGGTCTGACGAACCCGATGAACCGCCTCGGCGTCCAGCCCCTGCGGGTCTCTCGCGACCAAGGGGTCCAACTCGATCGCCCTCGCCCACGACCGACTGGCGGTGGCCAAGTCCTCCTGGTCGATCGCCAACGAGGCAAGTTGCAAATGCGGCGAAGCGTCGGACGGCTCCTTCGCCGCCGCCCTCGCAAAACATCGCCTCGCTTCCGCGGGACGCCCCAACTGACGCATCGCAAGCCCCCGAAGCATGTCGCAGCGGGCCGGCGTTTGCTCCCCCGCCCGCGATTCCTGAAGCCGGTCGACGGTGGCCAGGAGCCGATCGTAACGACCCATCGAAAGATAGATCTCGGCCGCCTGCATCTGGGCTCGGTGGGCCCCAGGCTGAATCGCCAACGCCCGGTGATACGCCGCCAACGCGTCGGGCGAATGCCCCCCCGCGCGGAGACAATCGCCCCGCAACGTCCATGCCTCCGCCGAACCCCGATCCGCCTGAAGCGCCGCCGAACTCTGCCGCTCCGCCTCCTCCAATCGACCGTTCTCTAAGTACATCCGACCCAGCCGCAACACATGCTTGGGGTCCCCACCGCTCAAACGGACCGCCTCCTCCATGTGACGCACCGCCAACGCCTGCTCCCCCCGCTGCCACAACGTCTCGCCCAACCCGGCGTGGGCGCGGTCGTCGCCGGCGGACACGTCCAACGCCTCCCCGAATAACGTCTCAGCCGTCCCCCACTGCCCCTCGTGCATCGCCTGCAATCCCAACCGGGATAATCGCCTCGCCGCGATCGATTGCCGACTCTCCCCGAATCGACCGATCGCGCGGCACCCCAGCGACGGCGATATCAGCGCCGCCAACAAACCGGCGATCACCAATCGTGAGAAATTCAGATTCATGACGGGCCCGCAACACCGATCGACCGGAATCCTGCTCTGCTAACAAATCGCCCCAACTCCCCGCAACGGAAACCAACTACCGCCATCGGCCCGAAGACCCGCGGTGGACGATCGACGCATCGCCCGTGAAGATGACCCCACGCGACTCTCGAACCCCTCGCCCTACACTGCCACCCCCAAATTCCATGCCGGCCAAGTTTGATTCGATCGGTCTGAAGTTCCTCTACCCTGACAATTGGGTCGAACTTCCCAGGGATGCCGACGCCGCCGATGGGGTCACGCTCGAACTTCCCGGCGGAGGCTTTTTCTCGGTCGAGAAAGTCCACGACCCACGCCCGGCCGACGTGATCCTCGATGAACTGGTCGAATCGGTCGGACAGGCCTATCAGGACGCCGAGCACGAACCGATCCCGCTCGATCCGGCCATCGTCCCGCCCCGCCAAATCGATGCGTCCGCGGCCGAGATCCGTTTCTACTTCCTCGACCTGCTGATCGTCTCGCGGTTAATCCTGATCACCCGCCGAGATGCACGCTACATCGTCCAGGCTCAAGCCGAAAACCGAGACTTCGACGCCAACCTCCCCGTTTTCGATGCCGTCCTCAAACAACTCTGCGACGGCGCGACCGGCGAGGAAGACGAAGCGAAACGCGACGCCTAAACCAAATCCTGCTTCCGCTTCGTCCGACGAGATTTGACGCAATCACGGCAAACCCCCTGGATGATCATCCGGTGCCCCGAAACGCGGAATCCACACTCACCCGCAACCTCGTCCCGAATCCGCATCAGCTCCTCGCTCTGGAACTCGAACAACTTCCGGCACCGCGTGCAGTACAAATGGTCGTGCTGGGGATAACCGTAGTCGTGCTCGTAAACCGTCCGCCCGTCGAGCTGAAAACTCCGTAACAAACCCGCGTCGACAAACTCGCGGAGCGTCCGGTACACCGTCGCAGGACTCACGTACTTCGGGTCCCCTCGACGCGGAAGACGCTCGATCAACTCCTCCGCATCAAAATGCTCGTGCTGACTGAACACGATCTCAACCAAATGTCGACGCTGCCCGGTCTGACGAAGCCCCTTCGACTGCAGGTACTCCTCGAAACGCTCCTGCGGCGAAAGCGCAACGTCCAACGGCTCCAATGGTTTTTGCCCGGTCGACACGGCCTATCCGTCTGCTGAAGATTTGGCTGAGTGGATCCGGCCGAACGTTACGCCGAGATCCACGTGGCTACCGTCCCATCATAGGCGATGTACACCCCATGGCGAATAGCCGGCTAACCGAGCCGGTCCAACAACCGGTCGAGCGCCGCGTCAAGCTTCTCCGGCGTGTCATAGCCGCCGTCAGCAATCTGCCGCCTCAAATCGGCTACCCGCTCGACACGGATCTCGCCACCCGCGGATTCCGCGGCCGACAACCGCTCGACGCCGCCGGTCGACGAAATCTCGCCGGCAGACGACGAAAGGTCGAGCTGGTCGATCGGCCCGCCCGCTCGCTTGGGCGCGGCCGGACCCGAAGCCGCTTGCTGCGGCCCAATCCGATCGGCACCACCAGCCGCCTGCGTCGTCGAAACCCGAAACGGTCCAAAAATTTGCATCGTTGATCTGCTCCCATCTGGGACGTGGAATCCGACAACGATGACGCCGCCGACGGAATCTCCGCCAAGCTCGTCAAAGGGGATCGGATTCCGGTGCGCGGGGGTGACCGGACCCTCCCGTGAATCACGTCCGCATCGGACGCGCCATGGGAAAGCCGTTTTCGCGCCGGTCGTCAGCGCCGCAATCCTTGTCCCAGGAATGCAATCCGATCGCCGAAAGAGAGACTTCAACAGCGCAGAGGGCGAAAACAGTATCGTTATCGGCCGCCTCGACTCCTCGCTCCAACGATTCTCCTCACGATCTTCATCCGCCCGGGACGACGGATCTCCCGCACGGTACCAGAGCCGTGAAACCGACGACAAGGGCAACCTCACCACAACCTCAGCACTCCCGCCAAGTTGTGGTTCCGGTCCGTCCATAACGGGGCCTCCCGAAGCGTCTCCTCCGACGCCTCGGTCGCGACATCGAGCAGCGGATGATCCCACATCGGATGCCCCGGCTCCGCCGCGAGTACCCAATCCGCCGACTCCGTCGCGAGCGACTCGTCCCCCCGACTCCGAACCATCCGCCCCTCCATCCCCTGCTCCGCGACCAACCGCTGGACCAACGGGCATAGCTCAAGATGGTTGTTCGAAAGATGGAACGCGATCACCCCCCCCGGCCCGATCCGCTCCCGATATAACCCGACCGCCTCTCGCGTCAAAAGATGAGCCGGGATCGCGTCGCTGCTAAACGCGTCGAGCACCAACAGGTCGAACCGCGCGTCCCGCATCCGCTCGAGCACCAACCGACCGTCGCCAAGATGATGCCGGATCTCCGCCCGACTGTCCCGCAAGAAACTGAAGTGCCGGTCCGCGATCGACACCACCGACGGGTTGATCTCGATCATGTCGAACCGGTCCCCGTCACGCCCGTAGGTCGCCAAGACGCCGCACCCCAACCCGACCACACCCACCCGTAATTCCCGTTCGCCCCCCTGCTTTCCCAGCCCGGTGTCCCGCGATCGCGGCTCAGCCTCCCGCATCACCCGGATCGCCCTCCCGATCCCGCTCTCCCGGCCGTAATAACTGGTCGGCTCCCGCGACGCATCCCCCGCTCGCTGGATCCCGTGAATCGTCTTCCCGTGCACCAACCGCAACCCTTCTTCCCCCCGAGTCACCTGCAACACGCCGAAAAAGTTGCGGTCCGACATCACCAATTCGTCTTTCGGAAACGCGAACGCGACAACCGTCGGCACCACCGCCAACGTCATCGCCGGGATCCTCAATCGATGCGCCGCCGACCAGTCGTACGTCGAACGGCCCCATCCCCGACACACGAACAACAACACGAACGAGATCGCAGTCACGACCGAAATCGCCAACGGCCACTCGGTGAACCGGTCGAACACCAAAGGACACACGATCGCCACGATGATCCCGCCCAACGCCCCACCCGCCGAAACGAACGCGTAAAACTGCGTCAACCGACGGACCCCAGGCTTCAACCGCGCGACCTCCCCGTGACACAGCATGCAAACCCCAAACAACATCACCATGCAACCCACCGCCTCGGCGATCAGCCGCGGAGATGGCGGTAAGAAATCCCGGCCCTGAATTACCCCCAACGACAACAACGTCACCGCGGCGTAAACCTTCGGCCGGTAGTGCCGAGGCGAGTCAAAACAAACGATAAAACTGACCAAATACAAACTCAGCGGCAAGATCCACAGAAATGGGATCACCGCGATGTCCTGGCAGACGTGATTCGTGACCGTCAACAACACGATCGAAGCCAACGCCGGCAGCAACAACCAAGCCGCCATCACCCCACGCCCCGTCGCCGATTCCTCCGACGGATCCCGCTCGCGGCGGCCGACACCGTTGCCGCCCCCTGGCCATGCCTCCCCGCGGGAATCGTCCTCCACCCCCTCCCTCGGTCGCCATGACAAACGCAACAGCCCCACCGCCACCGCCCCCTGGACCAACACGAACCCCAAGAAAAGCAGCGACCAAACCGTCGATTGCGATGACACCGACAACAACGGCTCGACCACGAACGGGTAACTCAGTAACGCCGCCAGCGAACCGAAGTTCGACACCGCGTACAACCGATACACCCGCTCATGATCATCCCGGTAACTTAGCCACGCCTGCACCAACGGGCCCGTCGCCGAAAGCACGAAGTACGGCAACCCGACGTGAACCGCGAGCAGTACCAACAAATACCACACCGGTGACTCCGAACCCGACGGCTCCCAGGCCTTCGAAGGCTCGATCGGCAGCGACCATGCGGCACACCCGAGCAACATTAAGTGAATCGCCGCCTGAACCCGCGGAGAAAACCACACCCGAATCAGATGTGCGTATAGATAGCCGCCGAACAACAGCGTTTGAAAAAACAACATGCACGTCGTCCACACCGCCGGCGTCCCGCCGAACCACGGCAACACGCACTTGCTGATCACCGGCTGAACCTGAAACACCAGGAACGCACCGAGTAACGTCGTGAGCACAAACCAGATCGTTCCCGTGCCCGAAACCGTCGCAATGCCGGACCCCGAAGTCGCCGCGTGACGGAACGGTCGTGCCGAAAATGCTGACATAACAGAATGTCCTGGTTACGCCGTCCGCCGCGCCGCGTACAAAACATCGACGATCGGGGTGTCAACGATCGCGGCGTGAAAGATGGGGAGCGTCAAGAATCGGGGCGGGGAGAAACGTCAAAGAGAACCTACATCACGCCACGCGACGCAGCCGTTATCCACCCAACAGCACGCTGAACGCCCGCGTCCGGTCAAACTTCTCGAGCGCTTCGCCTCCGCGATCATCGACCCCTCTTCGTCCCCCTCGCCGTTCTCCCCTTCCTTCTCCTCGTCCTCGCCCGACGCCTCGGTCATCTCCCGGACCTTCTCGGAGACCTCGCTGATCCCTTGGAAATGCCCTCGCACGACGTCCAACTTCTGGCCGACCACCTGCGTTTTCGCCGGCGCCCGCTCGACCCAATCGCGGGCCGGGACCGCCAAGTAGGCCGCGACCGAACCGACCGCCAACATCAACCCCAACAGCACGACGCTTGCCAACGAATCGCGGGTGACCCGACCCCCGAGCCGAACCGCCCCCCGGCAGGACGATGGGGGCGATCGGACGACGGCAACGGTTCGGCCTCCACACTCATTACACACCCCCGCGGCAATCCACGATTACCACGGCTTGAGCTTCCAACCGATCACGAACCCCAGCCCGAAGCACCACAGTGCCACCACGTCAGGCTTCTCCTGCGCGTACTTCCTCAAAAATTCCCCAAACTCGACCGGCGTCTGCGACCCGTCCGCGCGGGCCGTGGCCCGCACCGATGGCCGCCCCCCAACCTGCCGTTCTCGTTCCTGCCGTTCTCGTTCCTGTTTCGTTCTCTGGTTCATCACGGATTCTCCTCTCGTTGGCGAAACTTGACCTCCCGCATTCACACACGGAAGTCGTTAATCGACGTCACGCCTCGCGAGCGTATCGCGAATCGACGTCACGTTCTCAATCAACTCAGATTTTGACCGCTCCAGTACGGACACCGCCGTCCGCAACTTCCGCAACGCAACCCCCCCGCACACCGCGGCAGCGATCACCACGCCCCCCGCGACCAGCAATAACCCGGTCGCCTCCGACATGTCCCACGCCGTGGCCAGCCATAGCCCCGCCCCGAACAGAACCACCGGCAACGATGCCAACCCCAACGTCACCGCGGTCCCCAAACACGCCAACGGGATCGACGCCTTCCCCCATGCCTCTCGGAGGTCGGTGGCGGTCAACTGACTTTGCAAAGACGACAATTCCAACACATGCCGCGCGACGCCACTGACGCCTTCACGCATCCCTCTGCCCGAATCACCGCCCCCGCGACCCGCCCCGTCGGAACGCCCCGCTTCAGGGCCACGACCTCGGCCAGACACGAACGGACCGTTCACTCCGTTCCCCTGCGTTTGATCCACCATCCGATCCCAACTCCCGTCACGAGGGCCGCCCCTAAACAAACGACCGGAAAACCCCGACCGCACACCCCCATCCAACCGTTAATCGACCGAGAGAACGAAGACCGCTCCTCTCCGGCCGGTGCCACCGCATCCCCAGGAGCGCGCCCCCATCGCCCGCCGGGCGTCACGGCCGACGCCCGCGATAGCCCCATGTCGGCACGACGAGGGTACCGGCCGTTCGTTCGGCTTCGTTCAGACGTCAAAACCCTCCTCCCGTCGTGACATCCTGCGGTACGCCTTCCGCTTCCGCTCCTGCCGCCCCTTCCGACCGACCGCCGTTCGACCGAACCCCGCCAGCCCCCGACCGATCACTCGACGACGGAGCCTCCAACGCTTGCGCGAGCCGCTGACTCAGATATGTCGTTCCCGCTCGGACCAACACCGGAACCACGACCGCGGCGGCTGCATACAGCCATCCGTGCTCCGCCGAACCCGATCCGCCCGACGTACCCGATCCGCCCGACGTACCCGATCCGCCCGACGTACCCGATCCGCCCGACGTACCCGATCCGCCCGACGTACCCGATCCGCCCGACGTACCAGACCCGCCGGACGAACGGACGCCACTGTCCGACATTGACCG
>JAWLFY010000283.1:0-3245 GCA_041685355.1 Pirellulaceae bacterium
CAGATGGCGGACGCCAGCCGTGATTACATCTTGCGTCGGACCAAAGACATGGTGCTCGACGATATGCCGCCGAAAATGTACCGCGACGCCGACCTCGATCTGACCCCCGAGCAGTGGGCCGCGTACGAGGCCGCCGAGTCGCAAGGCGTCGTGACCCTCGAGGGGCTCGGCCAAGAACTGACGATCCAACACGTGTTCGAACTCGTGCTGCGGCTGAAGCAGATCTGCAACTTCGACCCGGCGACCGGCAGTAGCACGAAACTCGAGCGACTCGAGGCCGACCTGGAGGAGGTCGCGGCGAGCGGCCATAAGGCGATCGTGTTCAGCCAATGGACCGGGTCGATCGAACGCATGAAGGGGGCACTCGCGCGGTTCGGACCGCTGGAGTACCATGGAAAGATCCCGCACAAGAAACGCGAAACGGTGATCGAGCGATTTAAGAACGACCCCGACAGCCGCGTGATCTTGATGAGCTACGGCGCCGGAAGCGTGGGACTCAATCTGCAGTTTTGCCAGTACGTGTTCCTGTTCGACCGGTGGTGGAACCCGGCCATTGAGGACCAAGCGATCAACCGCGCCCACCGGATCGGCGCCGCCGGCCCGGTGACGGTGACACGGATGCTGGCCCGCAACACGATCGAACAGCGAATCTCCGACGTGCTCGATCAGAAACGCGAAATGTTCGACGCGCTGTTTGCCGAAACCGGCTCGGGAGACTCGACGAAGGCCGCGTCCGGCGGCGGGCTGACACGCGACGAAATCTTCGGCCTGTTCGATCTCCGCGCCCCCGGCGGCAAGAAGGTCGCCTGACAAGACCGAAATCCTTGTAGCGGAACGGCGCAAGCAGGCCGGTCTCACGGCTTCACGAAAACGCCGTTTCGCCCACGGGGCGATCTACGAGTCCGACGACCGCGAATCGTCGGCATCGGCGAACGAAGGGGCGAACCGGTCGAGCAACGCGGGCAGGAACACGAGGTCGGCGAACAACGCGGTGAGGATGGTCAAAATTCCCATCGTGGCGAAGATCCGGTGGTCGCGGGCGTCGCTGAGCAGCGCCGTGCCGAACCCGATCACCAACACGATCGTGGTCATGATCAACGCCGTCCCGACGCTGACGAACGCGTCCTGAATCGCCTCGCGACACGGCTTCCCTCGCCGCCGCTCATCGACGAATCGTGTCATGAAGTGGATCGTGTCGTCGACCGCGATCCCCAAACAGACCGTGAACGCGCACACGCTGACGATCTCCAAATGGCCGCCGCCGACAAGGATCAAACTTCCCGTCGCCGCCAACGGGAACAGGTTGGGGACGATCGAGATCAGCCCGAGCCTGAGCGACCGAAAGATGACGGTCAACGCGACGAAAATGATCACGCTGGCGGTCCCCAAACTGGTCGCCAAATCGACCACGACCCGGTACAGCCGTTCCCATCGACGGACCGCGTCCCCTTCCATCGTGACTCCGAATCCGGGGTGATCCCGCTCGATCGCCGCGAACCGTTTCTCGAGCCGTTCGAATACCGGGCCGTAGGTCGCGATGCCGAGGTCGCGGATGCGAAAGCGGACCTCGGCCCGTCGCCGTTCGGGTTCGTAATGGGCCCGTTTCAGCGGCGGCGGCAGCAGATCAAGCAGTGACATCCTCGTCTCCGGCGGCCCGTCCCCGGGGAGCGCGTCGAGCAGACTGGCGAGGGACAACGGATGGCCGATGAGCGGTTCGCCGCGGAGTGCGCCGTCCACCTCCGCCACCACCGCCGCGATCCGACCGGAATCGGAGTCGATCTCAGGGCTCCATCGGACGACGACGTTCGCCGTTTCCAGCCCTCCCAACGCCTCGTCGACGTGTTGCAGCGCCGCGGCGGCCTCGCTGCCGCGGTCGAGCGAACTGGTGAGCCGTTGGTCAGGGGTCAGCCGCGAAGCCGAGAACGCCAACGCGGCGGTGACGGCGATCCCCACGCCCGCGACGAGTCGCGAGCGGAGCACGACCCAGTGAACCAGCCCCGCGACTCGGGAGAGGCCGCGGTCGATGACGTTCCCCTCATGGCCCGCGTGGATCCGATTCCCCAGTCGCGTCGCCGACGCCCAAGGGATGATCGTCGCGACCGAGACGAACGTCAGCATCACCCCGACGACGCAACACATTCCGAACTCGCGGACGACGTCCTCGCTCGCGAGCATCAGCGAACCGAACCCGATCGCCGTCGTCAACGACGTCAACCAACATGCCATCCCGACGGCCCGGATCGCCCCCTTCGCGGCCATCCCCGGCGAGTCGCCGGCGGCCCGTCGCCGGCGAATGTGCACCATCATGTGGACCCCGTCGGTAAAGCCGATCATGCAAATCAGCACCGGCAAGATGACCGCGGTGAAGCCGTTGTCGGCGATCCCCAACAGCCGGATCGCCCCCATCGTCCAAAACACCCCCGCCGCCGGTGCGAGCGCGACGACGATCACGGCGGCCAGGCCACGGAACAAGAACAACGCGATCACGATCGCGGTGACGTTCCCGATCAACTGATACTTGATTTCGTTCGACCGATTGCTCGCGGCACGCGAGAGCCGGATCGGGACGTTTCCCGTCACCGCGAACGTCGCCTCGACGTCTGGGTAGCCCTCGGCGACCTGGGTCGCGACGTCACGCAACCGATCGGTGCAATCGCCGTCCTGTTCGACGAACAACCAATCGATGTCGACCATCAACAGAAACGTTTCGCCATCGGGCGACATCACTTGGCCGGCGGCCAACGGGTGCCTCGACGCCCGGTCGCGGGCGGCTTCGAAGCGGGCCCGTGAGGCGTCGTCGCGGGGCAACAACGGTTGCGGGAGCCCGAACAGGTTCAACACCGGGATCCGGTCGAGCCAGAACACCCGGTCGACATGCGACAGCGCCTCGAGCGACCCGACGACGTCCCGCATCATCGCGGCCCCCGAAGGCGTGAAGAAATCGCTCGAACGGGCGACGACGATCACGTCCCCGCCCGCCATCCGCAACGGCGTCACATCGGGAGGTTCGGAGGGAGGCTCGGGGGAAGGCTCGGGGGCGGGTGTCTGAACCGGCCTCCCGGGTCGCGGCGGTTCGGTGGCTCCGCTCGGTCCCCCGCGATCGGAAGATGCCGCGCCGCGATTGGGCGATGACTCGGACGCCGATTCCGATTCCGATTCCGGATCGGCCGGCGGTTGTAACGCCGATGTGACCCGACCGCTGAGGTCGCGGAGATCCCGCCCCAAATCCCAGATCCACTCGGGAC
>JAWLFY010000284.1:0-3231 GCA_041685355.1 Pirellulaceae bacterium
ACTCGCCGAGCGACTCGCCGACCCTGCGACCGCCGCCGACGCGGCGCTACAACTCGAGGCGATCGGGGAAAACGCCATCCCGACACTCGTGGCCGGGCTTGAAACCGACAACCGCGAACTCCGATTCTACGCCGCCGAATCGCTCGCCTACCTCGACCGCCAAGAGGCGATCACCCCGCTCGTCGAAGCGGCCCGTGAAACCCCCGCGTTCCGACACTCCGCGCTGGCCGCCCTCCAAGGGCTCGACAGCCCCCTCGTCGTCGACGCCCTCCGAAAACTCGCCGACGCCGAAAGTCTGGAAGCCCGTTACGGCGCGTTCTGCGCGATCCGTCGCCGGCCCGACGGCCGAAACCGGATGATCGGCGAAACCGTCGGCGACGCGTTCCGGCTCTACCAGGTCCCCTCCCAGGCCCGGCCCGCCGTCGTCGCCTCGCTCCGTGATACCGCCGAAATCGTCCTCTTCGGCGATCCCGCCCCGATCGAAATCGCCGAGTTCCTCCGCGGCCCCGCCGGGCTGATGATCAAACCCGAACCGAGCCGCCCCGGGCACGTCCGGATCAGCCGTTTTCAACCGGGCGCCGAAGACCAACGCGCCGTCGTCCCGGCCGATCTCCCCGACGTGATCCGTGGGATCGTCGCCGTCGGCGGCGGCTACGGAGACGCGATCGCCACCCTGCGAACGGCCAAGGCCGAGGGCTGCCTTCGCGACGAACTCGCCTTCGACCCGCTCCCCGAACCGCTCCGCACCTACTACCGAGACGACCCCGAAGCCGCCGCGGAGGACGACCCGCCGCGGGAAGACGCCGCCGAAAATGTCGACCCCGACAGCGACCCCGCCTAGCCGACAAAGGCGGCCGACCCTCTCTGGGAGCGAGCCGGTGGTCAACCAAGGACGTGGGAAAGCCGTTTGCCGCGATGTTAGCCGGCAATCTACAAAGGGTCGGCCCGCTTTATCGGATAGGCACGCGGCGTCCGAGGACTGAGAGCCAATCAGGTCACTTGTCGGCGGAGCCGACCGACTCCCTCGACGGCGCCTCTCAACGGACCGGATCGTGATCGTTCTCGCGGATCGGTGGGACCGCCACCGGAAGGCCAACCCGCGGGGCGGGAGTCTCCAACGGCACGCCGAGCTCGTCGCACCGCAAGCGGTGAACGTCCCGGTAGCAATCGCCGCAAATCGTCAGGGCGTTCCATTCGTAGGTCCAGACCGTCTTCTTGGTCGTCTCTTGCGCTAACTTGGACACCGTCCGGACCTTGCCGCCACGGCGAATCGGACCGCATTCCCACCAAAACCGGATCGGCGGGATGCACACGTCTTCGCGTCGGACTCGGAACCCCGTGTCGTCCACTTCCTCGCGTTCCGCGCTGACATGACAAACCGTTCGCCGGCAACAGGAGCACGGACGCCGCTGATCTTCGGCTTCCGTGATCGTCGGCAACGAGAACAGTCCCACCGAAATCGACAACAGGGCGAGGCGTCGGTCAAGCATCGTTCGATTCTTGAAGGGTTGAAGGTGTCGAGATGTTGAAGGTGTCGAGGTGATGAAGGTGTCGAGGTGATGAAGGGGGCGCGTCGGATTGCGCTCCCCGCGGGCTTGTCCTCCGCACGGCTCACGCGGGCCGTGAGGCGATACGGATCAAACCGGCGAGGGCCGCTAAAAGTCGAGCATGTAACGCATGCCGACGATGGTGAAATCGCCATCCACCCCCGCGAGACTGGGCGAGGGGTTTTGCGCCTCGCCCGCGTCGTTGATCTCGCCGCGAATCAAGTTCGTCTGCAGTTTGGAATGGGCGGTCCAGTGCCAATTCAGACCAGCGGTCGCGGCCCAACCTTGTCCCCCCTGAATGTCCGAGTCGGTCAGGTCGAGATAGTCGAAACGCAATCCCACCGCGAAAGCTCCCCAACCACGACCGATGCCTTCCCGCACTCGCTCCACCACGAAAAAGTTCTCCAGCGGTTTCACACGGCCGATCACCCCCTTGGTACGGTCGTAAGGGACGTGCTCTCCGGTCAAGAAGTAAGAGGCGAACACGTAGCCTCCATGAAAAAACATGTCGTCACCGGCGAATCCGGCGAACGGGTCGCGTTGCACCCAGTTGCCGAAATACTCTCCGGTGAACTGCAGCGATCCCAGGTTGAGCATCGACTCGACCGCGAGTTGCTCGTAATTCTCGGCCCCCGAAATCCGCCCGGTGTTCCACCACCGACTCGTGCTGCGGGCAAGCGGACGGGTGCGGAATCGGGCCTCGTTGCTATGTTCGTGCCGACTCGGATCCCCACGCCCGTGGGTGACGTTCGCCGAACCCGCGATGGCCCAATGGTAATAGCCGCGACCGCCGCTCGTTTCGTCATACCAGGGACTCGACGAGATCCGGCCGTACAGACCGCCTTGGTCGAAGTCGCCGCGGTAACGTCCGTCCGTCGTGATGTTCTCCAAGAAGAACAGCCCATACCGCCAGTGATACAGTTCGTCGTCGGTGTAGCCGTACATCGCCGCCCCAAGACGCCGCGCGTCTTCGTTGAACGTTTCCACCGCCAACGGGCGTTCAATGAAAACGTTGAAACGACTGCTGTTGAGGTGGTCCAAGCCCAACGGACGCTTCTGATTGCCGATCAGAAACGTCTGGTTGTGTGGCAATCCGTTGAACCCGAGATAAACGTCCTTCATCTCGGCTGCCGCCGGATTGTTGAAGTCGATCTGAATCCGGAACAGCATGTTGTCGGGGACTTCGCCTGCGAACTCCAAACGGATCCGCCGGAAATCCCAACGGTCTTCCGGGTCGTCCGTCGGGTCGCCCGTTTCTAAGAAACTGATTCCGGCGTCTTCGTCGGGGAAAGACCAGTTGTCGAGGTGAACCCGTCCCGTCAGTTTCCATGACGACTTTCTCTCGGCGGCCGCGGCCGCCTCGGCGAGCTCCTCCTGGTGACTTTCCCATTCCTGGCGGAGCTCCGTGAGTTGAGCCGAAAGCTCGGCGATCTGCGCTTCGCGTCCTTGCGGTCCCTCATCGGCTGCCCGCGGGACCGGTTCGGCTGCCCGCGGGACCGGTTCGGCTGCCCGCGGGACCGGTTCGGCTGCCTGCGGGACCGGTTCGGCTGCCGGTGCCAGCAGGCTGACGGCGCCCAAAGCGGTCCCCAACCACCAAGCGACCCGGTTCCCGACTCGAGCCGATCGACTCGCCGTTCCTGCACACATCCAGTATTCCGTTCCAATCGGTTCCGGGTGACACGTC
>JAWLFY010000285.1:0-3226 GCA_041685355.1 Pirellulaceae bacterium
TAGACCCTGAACAGGCCGTCAACTCCGGACAGGCCGAAGCCCCTGAACAGGCCGTCAACTCCGGACAGGCCGAAGCCCCTGAACAGGCCCGCGACTCGCACGCCGTTGGCGAGGCGGCAGGCGTCGAAACGGAGAATGACGCGGCGTTCGCCTCCCCCGCGGATTGGGCCGACGAGTTTTGGCAGACGCGTGACCGGTTGGAATCGGTCTCCGCGTCGGGACGTCTCGGCCCGGTCGGTTTGACGCCGCACCTGTGGCGATTGCTGGTTCGCCAGGTCCTCCACGCGGAAATCGAAACGTTGGACGGCCAATCGGGATCCCGGGCCGCGCGGGCCCGGCGGGCCGTGGCCGCGATCCGTCGTTTCGCGAGTGACCTCGAAGCGGGGTCTCGTGACGCGGGGGACGCGGGAGGGAGTGGCTCGGCGATTCGGTCGGACGCGTCGACGGGGAACGATTCGGGGCCGGGCGGCGCGATCGTCGAGGTTGACGCGATCGCGTCCGCGTGGCGACAGTGGCGTTCGGGTCGGTCGGACGAGCGGGTCGACGAACAGGTTCGCGCGGCGGATCGGCTGCAGCAAGCGGTTGCGATCGCGAAAGCGCGAATTTGGAACTGGCTCGATTACCAGAACCAAGCGATCGTCGCCGGCGGGACCGGGCTCGGGGACGATTCGGAACTCCGCGAACGGACCGAGCGGGGCGAGGCAATTCTTCTTGAGCAGCAAGGGTCGGCGGTCGACGCGGCGGCGATGGACGATCGCCGCGACCGGATCGTCGAGGCGGTCGAGCGGTTCGACCGTTCGGTGGCGTCCGAAATTGACGAGCTGCTTCGCGGCTTGAGTCGGGGCGAGCCGAAGGACGCGTGGGGGCTGATCCGCCGAGGCGACGCGTGGCTCCGAAGCGCTTTGCCGAGTGGCCCCCAGCGACAGCGGTTGCGGGCCGCGATCCGCGACGCTGCCGGTCGCGTCCCCGAAGACCTGGCGGACACTGCGGGGACCGGTCGGCCGACCGCCGCCGAACTTTCGGCGGGTCGCACCGAGCGATCGGCGGCCGAGGCGGTGCGTCAGTGGGAAGGGGTCTATCGCCAGACGGTCGCGGCCCCGGGGATCGGTTTGATCGCGATCGATGGTGGGGCGAACGCGATCGCCCGCGGGGAACCGCTTTGGTCGGACGACGTCGATCCGGTCCGCCGGGTCGCCGCGGCGCTTCGGATCGACCCCCGCGACACCGCTCGCGGGCTCGCGCGTGACCGTTCGGCGTTCGATCGACCGATCGGGCACCGCGTCGCGGCCAAGCCTCATGTCCCGATGCCGACACTGCGGATCACCGGCGGGTCGGGCGAGCGGCTGGAGTCGTTGCAGCTACCGGACGTCGAAACGTCTCGAAGCGTGATGCTGACGATGCGTCCCGATTCGGACCGACCGACTCGGTTGGCCGTCGCGATCGAGCCGACCGGATCGCGGCTCGAGGTCCGTTGGGGCGAACCCGAGTGGCGGGACCGCCCCACCGATCGCCCGCGTGAAGTCACGATCGGGGCGGGCGCGGAACGGGAATTGGCGGTCGAGATCGCGGCCGCCGATGATTCGGCCGTCGATGATTCGGCCGTCGACGGGTTCGAATCGGAGATCGAGATCCGTGTGACGGCGACCGACGGCGAGGCGTTACCCGGGCTGACTGGCGTCCGGAAGCTCGCGGTGCGGTTACCCCGTCGCAACCGGGTCCGTTTGGCCGTGACGCCCCGCGACGATGTCGGTTTTACCGAGACGATGGTGAGCGGCCAGGGTGATTTGCCCGACGGGGTCTGGCTTCGGACCTACGTCAATCGGACGACGCCGTTTCAAATGTCCGTGTTCAACGACGCCGGCCGAGCCGCGAAGGCACGCGTCTGGATGATCCGGCTCGACGACCCTTTCGCGTCGGAAGGGATCCGCGGCTATTGGCCCGGGATGCAACGCCGCGAACTCGACGGGATCGCACGTCGGATCCGAGACCTCGACGGTCGCGTCGTCCCGCGTCTCCTCGCCGCCGCTCTCAAAGGTCCGGCGGAAATCGAACTCCCCGCCGACCGTATCCGCGTCCCGGTCCGATGGAGCCGGCCGACCGCGGACGACGCGGCGGAGGGCGACGGTTCCGTCGCGGCGCCGGCGCCCGGTGACGGCGTGGAGGACGGGAGCTCGTCGGCGTTCAACGTTTCGCACGGGATGGCGCTGGTGGTGCGGATGCTCGACGCGTCCGGCGAGCCGATGCGGCAGCCCGACCAGATCGTATGGATGATTCCCAAGCCGTGGGATCCCGAGAGCTACATCGACTTGCCGCTGGTGCAGTACCGAGAGGGGCAAGTCCGCGTCCGCGCGGCGATCAAGTCTCGGGTCGACGGGGACGATCGGCCGGAGCGGATCCCGGAGATCGCCGACCGCCCGGTCCTCGTCCGTTGGGTCGAGGACGACCAGTGGACTCGGCATCGTGCGGGTTCACGACGAACGCCGCGGTTCCGGTTGTTGGAGCTCAATGGGGCGGAAAGCGGCACGATGGAGTTGCCGGTCCCGGATCGCGAGCGGACTTTCGTGCGGTTGGAGGTCGACGGTTGGCCGCGTGCGATCCATCGCGTTGTCGAACATCGTGAAGGTGCCCAAGGGCGGGCGTACACGCGGCGGAACACGATCGATTTTCTGTCGGTCGAGATGGACCATGGCGAGCCGCCGCCGACGTCCCGCGAGGAAGACGATCCGATCGTCCCCGGCGCGGTCTGGTATCCGGAGCGGGTCGTCTTTCGCGGCGGGGGGCAACGGATCGTGACCCGCGTCGCCGCCGATTTCTCGAGCCTGCTTTTGGAAGGCTACGACCGAACCGCGGGGAGCTCGCCGCCGGAATTGGTCGTGTCGGTGAACGACGCGTCGGCCCGCCGTTATTGGACCGATCGCGTGGTCGGTACCGTCGCGACCGAAATCGGGGATGACGGCGGTCTGGCGCTGCGAACGACCGTCGACGATCCGGTGCTGGAATGGACGACGGAGGCCCGCCGCGAAGACACGCTCCTTCGCTTCGCCGCGGAGCTGCGTACCGACGGCGCCCGTCGCAACGACGCGACGACCGACGTCACCCTCGACTCGACGCCGCCGGTGATCGACCGTCCGAGCCGAGACGGCGGGGGCGATCCCGAAGTCGGCCGCGAGATCCGCTGGGATTACCGTTGCCGTGACGTCGGGCCCGGCGGACGGCCCGGGTCGGG
>JAWLFY010000286.1:0-3197 GCA_041685355.1 Pirellulaceae bacterium
ACGCGGACGGCCCGTTTTCTCGACCGTCGCTTGGTAGCGGCTCAACGCCCGTCGTCCGGCGAGTCGGCCTTCTTGTTCGGCGCGTCAGCCTTGTCGTCCGACGCGTCGGGCTTGTCGTGCGATGCGTCAGCCTTCTTGTTCAACGCGTCAGCCCCTTTGTGCGACCGTTGGCGGTCGCGATCTTCGGAATCTCGAAGTTCCTGTCGAAACGCTTTGATATCTTTCCGCATTTCTCCCAGCAGTTCGCGAACCGTCAGGTCGTTGTTCTCGTCGGGGTTCACCCGGAACAGGAAAACGCCTTCCGGAATGCCGTCGAAGTCGGGATCGAAAACCTCTCGGAAATCGTCGAACCTTCGGCGAAACCGCTTGCCGAACAGTCGCTCGTGCAGGTCCTCCAGATCACCGATCTCGACCTGTGCGGTCACTTCTTCGCCGTCGCGATCGACCACGATTTCGACTGTCGATCCCGGTTCAAGCCGCGCGATACGTTCGGTGACGGCGGTGGGCGACGTGACGTCCTCCCCGTCGATCTGTGTCACACGGTCACCCGGTTTTAATCCGGCTTCGTTCGCCGGACCGTCCAGATAGATACGAGCGATCTCGACGCCCGAATCGCCGGCGGGACGAATCATCGCGCCCAACCACGCACGAGAATCTCTTCGCCGTTCACGGCGCCGTTCCGGTACTCCCAAGTCGAGGGAATAAGAGTGCTCTTTGCCGCCGCGCCAAATCGTGAACTCGGCCTTGTCGGTCGCCGTTCGATCTTTGAGCGATTTTTGAAGGTGCTCCAGCGATTCGATCTCTTGATTATCCACCGCCAGGATATAATCGCCGTGGCGAATCCCGGCACGGTCGGCGGGGCTGCCTGGCTGCACCCGCAAGACCAAAGGGCTGCCGCTGGGACTGGGCGCAACGATGGCCCCCACCCGAGGCCCGGTTCGGTCGTCGCCCGTGGGTTGGTCGTCGCCCGTGGTTCGGTCGTCGCCCGTGGGTTGGTCGTCGCCCGTGGGTTGGTCGTTTGCGGCTTGACCGGCGGAGTCTTCGGACTGCGGCTTCGAATTCTCCTGTCCCGTTAACTTAGCGGGCGTTGCGGGAACCGCCAGGGTCGCGAGAATTGTCGCGGCGAGTGCCAATGACATTGAC
Organism: Pirellulaceae bacterium; assembly: GCA_041685355.1. Taxonomy (GTDB): domain Bacteria; phylum Planctomycetota; class Planctomycetia; order Pirellulales; family Pirellulaceae; genus JAWLFY01. The sequence continues at coordinate 1,144 of JAWLFY010000286.1, forward strand.
GGAAGCCGGAAGCATAACCTGTTTAACATGATCTTCACCTCTTTCGTTTTTGGACATTTAATCGGATCGAGACTCACTCGATCTGTGCCGGCTGATGGGTCTGTGCCGGCTGATGGGGCTGCGAAAACACGCAAAACGTGTACCGTCTCGATGAGCCAGTTTTGCGACGTTTTCCAAGGAGTCAGAGCCCGTCCGAAAAGGGGGCAGACCGTTTTCGGCTCGGCACGGCAGTTGCCCACGTCCCGGTGGCCGTCCCGGTGGCCATCTTGGGGGCCGATCGCGGCGTGGCCCGCGACGGCAATCGGGTCGCATAGCGTTCACCACGATGACTTTCCCGAGGTCCCGCGGGCACTCCAGATTCCGCGAGAATCGTCGCGTCGTGCGAGCGAGAGTCGGAACCGGCCACGTCGCCGATCGGGCCAATCCTTCAAGGGAGGAGACGAGACATGACATCTTGGTCTCCTCGTCGGGCTTTGCTGTTCTTGCTGCCGATATTGTTGGGAGCGGCAGCGCTCGCGTGGGCGTTTCTCCGCCGCCAGGTCCCGGAGGCTTCGGAGGCGGCGGAGGCGGCCCGGCCGCTGAGCGTGACGACGGTCGAGCGCCGCGACGTGCGGCCTGAAGTGATCGCCTACGGACTCGCCCGGCCGACGCGGATTTGGCGGGCGGTCGCCGAGGTCGGTGGTGAGGTCGTCGAGACGCACCCTCGGCTGGACGCGGGCATCGTCGTCTCGCGTGGCACGGTACTTCTAAAGATCGATCCGACCGATTATCAGCTGCAGGTGGATCGTCTCCGGGCCCAAGCCGATGCGGTGCGTGCCGAACTTCAGGAGTTAGAACAGACCGAACTCAATCAGTCGGAATTGCTTGAGGTAGAACAGGAATCGCTGCGGGTCGCCGAGGCGGAGCTGAAGCGGCTTCGGGAACTCTCACGGCAAGATGCGGCGAGCGACTCGGCGGTCGACCGTCAACGACAGCAGCGGTTGAATGTCGAGCGGAGCGTCCAATCACTCAAGAATTCACTGCGTTTGACGCCGGTCCGTCGGGAGCGACTGAACGCCTCCCTACGAGGGACCGAGAAGGAACTCGAGTTGGCAAGACGCGACTTGGACCGAACCGTGATCGAAGCACCGTGGGAGGGCCGCTTGGCAAACGTATTCATTCAGCAGGGACAAGTGGTCACGGCGGGGCAGGAACTATTCGAGCTTGATGGGACGAAGGTCGTCGAGGTCGAGGCGCGAATCCCCCTGGATGATCTGCCATCGTTGTTACCCCCTGACGCCATCACGGAGAGTTGTGGCGGGGAAGATTCTCACAGCGACGGGGATCACGCCACCGCTTCGGCGAGCTCGCCGCCAGCGGATCCCCGCCCCTTGACGACCCGGCTTGCCGGGACGCCGGCGGTGATCCGAATCCGCAGCGGTCGGTGGGTGCGGGAAATGTCGGGCGAGATCTCGCGAGTCCGCGAACTGGTCGATGTGAACACACGGACGCTGGGAATTGTCGTGTCGGTGCCGCAGCAGGGAGAGGACCCGTCTTTGCTCCGCGAGATGTTCGCGGAAGTGGAGCTGACCGGCCCGGTTCGCCCCGGCCGTTTGGTCGTGCCCGAGTCGGCGCTGCGAGGCGATCATCTCTATGTGGTCGATTCCGATCAGCGGCTCGCTCGTCGCCGGGTGAGACGGCAAGAAAAGGTGCCAGGAGGCTTCGTGGTCACGGGAGAGATCGAAGCCGGGGAGCGGGTCGTGATCACCGATCCGATGCCGGCGGTGGTGGGATCCCTGATTGAGCCGATCGAAAATCAAGCGTCGGATCAGCGGCAGACGGCGAGCGACGGGCAGGTGCGCTGAATGCAGGCCCTGATTTCCTTTTTCGTCCGTCATCCCACCGCCGCCAATTTGTTGATGATCGCGATTCTGGTCAGCGGCCTCTTGAGTCTCGGCTTTCTGCGGAGGGAGACCTTCCCCGACTTTCGGCCTCGCGAGGTACGGGTCACCGTCCCGTATCCCGGAGCCAACTCGCGGGACGTGGAAGAGGGGGTCCTGCAGCGGATCGAGGAC
>JAWLFY010000287.1:0-3186 GCA_041685355.1 Pirellulaceae bacterium
TGCGTGTTGAAATGCGTCGTCGCTTTGCCCCCTGGCGCGGTTCCGGAAAACTGGGGGGGCTCGGCGTGCTGAACGCCTGCGTCGGATCCCATCAAGATCTCTCCTTCGTCGAATGCTTGTGATCAGTTCCCAATGTCAGCAGGCTTGATCGGTGTTGGGTCCGAGACTTGCCATCGTGTGGTAAGAGCAGTCGCCCGCCTCAGCGTCCGCCTGGCGGATTTCCCCCATTTGCTCGGTGGTCCACACCTTCTCGCCGGCGACCGCCTGCCGCACGGCATGGATCAGCGAATTCTTATCCTCACCCTTAATCAGGTAACCCGCCGCTCCGGCATGAAAACTACGTGAAAGCAACCGGGGGCTGTCGTGGAAGGAATGCACCAAAATCGCGACGGCCGGATCGGTCGCCTTGATCTTTCGCAACAGGTCGATCCCGTCCTGCTCGTCGACGTTGGTGTCGAGCAGCACGACGTCGATACGATTCGCCCGCGTTACTCCGACGGCCTCTTTGCATTCGGTCGCTTCCCATACTCGGTCGATACCCGCGACGGCAAACACGAACCGCAACGATTCACGCACTAAAGCATGGTCATCCACGATCAGAACCTGTGGGCTGCATCGTATCGCTCCCTGCTTCCTTGCTGGTCGGAATGTCGACATGGACTCACCGCGACTTTTCCATATAAGGTGAAGGCACCCGGCCACTCAACACGATCGCACCATTACGATCGCACCGCTGACGTTTTCTCGACGCGAAGCATCCTCGGCTCCTCGGCCGACGCACGCGAGCGATGCTGGGCACGGCGACGGATGCCTCCCGACCCGTACTTCGACTCGGGCTCAGAAGCAGCCGTTGTGGACCTCTTCAGCGATCAGTCCCTTGAGACGTTCGACGTTCTCCAGTTCCTGTCGCTTCACGTCTTCCCAAAATTGCCGCTGTTTGTCTCGCCATTCGCAGTTGGCGATGTACTGATCGTAACGCCACAACGCATCGAGCCGGCGGCTCAATTCATGAATCATGTCATGATCATGTGCGGCGCAGCCTTCAGTTTCTCCGATGTGCTTCAGCTCTTGTTCTGCTGAGAGGTTCATGGTTCGCTCCTTAGGTCTCCAGGGAATGTCGAAAGGATTCGTCAGTCGAATCCCGTGTCCGCACGTCACGTTTGGGTCAATCTCGCCCCGTTTGGGTCAATCTCGACCCGGTGGACGTCTCCGTGCCTCACGCACAGGAACCCGAATTGTGGCGATCCGACCCGGCGACGGGAATCGTCGCGGAGACCATTTCGGCGTGGTAGTTTCCGCCACGGTTCTGGGCGGTCCCACGTTTCGAACCCTCAGGCCCGGCGTTTCGGTATACATGGCACTACCAACAGCGTGCGCGGTTCGATAAACTCCGTCCGACGATCGGACGGCGGGAAGAGAGCATCGACCAATGGCCCGAAACGACGCAACTTCGACGAACGCGGCTTCGACTAGCAACGGCTCCGACAGTCAGCCGCCGCCGCCGAAGGACCGCGAGTCGCCGGCGACGGCGGGGGCCTGCAGCCAACCGGCTCTTGGTCACCCGTCCGGCGCGCGCGATGAGGGCTTTCCGATCGTCGGCATCGGCGCTTCAGCCGGCGGATTGGAGGCACTCGAAGAGCTGATCGGAAGCTTCGGGGCCGAAATGGGGATGGCGTTCGTCGTCGTGACGCACCTACGCCCAGGACGCACCAGCCTGCTGCCGGAGCTGTTGGGTCGGGAGAGCCGACTGCCCGTCGCTCAGGTAACCGACGGGGTCAAGGTCGAACCGGATCACATCTATGTTGCCCCGCCGGGCCAACACGTGGCGATCTTCGGTGGCATGCTCCAATTGATCCAGCTGGAAAGCGAGCGATCGCCGCGGCTTCCGATCGATCACTTTTTTCGCTCACTCGCCGAAGACCAGCGGCAGCGTGCGATCGGCATCGTGCTCTCAGGCACCGGATCCGACGGCAGCATGGGCGTGAAGGCGGTCAAAGCGGAATCGGGGATGGTGATCGTGCAAGAACCGCAGTCGGCCAAGTTCCCCGGCATGCCGCTGAGCGCGATCGCGACCGGGCTGGCCGATTATGTGCTTCCGCCGACGGAGATGGCGGGTCAGCTCGCCGCCTACACCCAAACGCCCCGATGGCAAGCTGCCGTCGAGCCTGCCGCAACGTCCGCGGTCGCCGCGGAGCCGTTGCAGAAAACCTTTCTGTTGCTCCGCCGACGCACGGGACATGATTTTTCGTCTTATAAGCCCAGCACGATCCGCCGCCGCATCATCCGCCGGATGAGCGTCCATCAGATCGAAGAGCCGCGCGAGTACGTCCGCTTCCTGCAAGCGAACCCGCACGAGATCGACCTGTTATTCAAAGAGCTGCTGATCAGCGTCACCAGCTTTTTCCGAGATCCGGAAGCGTGGCAGGCCTTGGCCAGCGGACCACTCCCCGAGCTGCTACGGTCGCGAGCGGAGGATGCGACCCTGCGAGGCTGGGTCCCCGGTTGCGCCTCGGGCGAAGAGGTCTACAGCTTGGCCATCTTGTTGCGGGAATGCGCCGAAAAACTTGATCGCCCCGCGGACTTCCAACTCTTCGGCACGGACTTGGACCGCGCGGCGATCGAAGTGGCCCGCTCGGGCCGGTACCCGGACGGCGTCGCCGCGGACTTGTCGCCGGACCGGTTGGAGCGTTACTTCGTCCGCGAAGACGGAGGGTACCGGGTCTGTCAAGAGATCCGCGAGTCGGTCGTCTTCGCCTCTCAGAACGTCATCGGGGATCCGCCGTTTACCAAACTCGACATCCTCTGTTGTCGTAACCTTTTGATCTATTTGAACGCCGACTTGCAAAGGCGGCTGCTGCCGTTGTTCCATTACTCGTTGAAGCCCGACGGGCTTCTTTTCCTTGGAACCTCCGAAACGGTCGGCAGTTTCTGCGAACTGTTCGAGCCGGTCGACAAGAAGTGGAAAATCTTTCGCCGCAAGGCGACAGCAACGACTCATCGGGTGGAGATCCCCATCGCGGCGCCCGGCGAAGCGACGGAGTTCGACCCCTGTCGCGATCCGCTTTCCGGAGACGAAGACGGGTCCTTATGGCAGTCTGATTCCGTCGAGCGACTGATCGAGCAAATGATCCTTGCCCGATTTTGCCCCGCCGGGATTGTCGTCAACGAACGTGCCGAGATCGTTCA
>JAWLFY010000137.1:0-13240 GCA_041685355.1 Pirellulaceae bacterium
TCGCGGAATTGAGTGGCCGACGGACCTGTTTCCCAGGTGCCTGCTTAGGTTCGGATGACGGACTGTCCGATGACGCATTGGCGGTGCGAAGCCGTCTTCGCCGTCTTCATCGAATCTTCATGTGATGGTCAACGTTCCGCGTCTCGTCAGGCATTCGGGGCGATGCTAGGTTGAGCGTCGGATGGATCCGGGTTTCCGGTCGGACTCCTCTTGGCGTGACATTCCCTCGTTGAAGATCCGTGTACACATGAATCTTATTCTTAGCCGTCTGTGCCGCGAGGAGCGAGACTCCCGACGGCGGGGTCTTTTCTGTCATGGGAGCGGCGTGTGGCCCGTTCCCACGCGGGTTCGATCGCTGGTCGGCTCGGTTCGACGGCTGGTCGGCTCGGTTCGACGGCTGGTCGGCTCGGTTCGACGGCTGGTTGGGTCGGATGGCGGGCGGGTTTTCGGTGACGCGGCGATGGTCGGTTGCTGTTCGTTGGCCGTCCTGATGGCCGGCTGCAAGCCTTCTTCGACGCGATCGCCGGAGGCCGATGGCGGTGAGTCAGGGTCGGTTGCCCCGAATTTGGAGTTGCAGGGGAAGATCGAGATCGACGGCAGCAGCACGGTCTATCCGATCAGCGAGGCGGTATCGAGCGCGTTCAGCAAGCGATTTCCCAACGTCAACGTGGTCGTCGGGGCGTCGGGATCGGGGAGCGGGTTTGACCGGTTCAGCCGTGGCCAGATCGACATTTCGGACGCGTCGCGACCGATCGAGGCGGACGAGTTCGCGCAGGCCCGGGAAAACGGCGTCGAGTTTCTCGAGTTGCCCGTCGCCTACGACGGGCTGACGATGGTGGTCCACAAGGAGAATGAGTTCGTCGATCAGTTGACGATCGAAGAGATCGCGAAGATCTTTCGCGCCGACGTCGGGGCGAAGCGTTGGTCAGAGGTCCGAGAAGGTTGGCCCGACGAACGGATCCAGATTTTCGCCCCGGGAACCGACTCGGGGACGTTTGACTATTTCATGGAGGTCGTCGCCGGGGAGGACGGGACGCTTCGGTCCGACATGAGCACGAGCGAAGACGACAACGTGCTGGTCACCGGCGTCTCGGGGTCGCCCTACGCGATCGGCTTCTTCGGACTCGCTTACTTCGAGATGAATCGGGAGAAGTTGACGGCGGTGCCGGTGGTCAACCCGGAGACGGGGGAGGCGGTGCTTCCCAATCGAGAGACGGTCGAAAAGGGCACCTATGCCCCGTTCAGCCGCCCACTTTTCATCTATGTCAACAACGAGTCGATCGGACGGCCCGAGGTGAAGCGGTTCGTCAATTTTTACCTGGACGTCGCCGCGGAGATGGCTCTGGAGACCGGATACGTCCCGTTGCCGGAGTCGATTTACGATGCGGCCCGGGCGAGGGCGCGAGCGAGGCAGGTCGGGACGCATTACTTGACGTCGGATTTGGAGAGTCGTCGCGGGCCGGTGACCGAGGTATATGTCGAATCGAACCTGACCGGGACGAAGTGAGCCCCGTGAATCGTGCGACGACCCTTGGGAGGGCGACCGGATGAGCGTGGGAGCGCCCCCGGCCGACGGTTTCGGTGACGGCGGTCTTGGCGACGGCCCTGGTGGTAGCGGCGGCCCTGGTGGTAGCGGCGGCCCTGGTGGTAGCGGCGGCCGTGGTGGTGGCGGTGGCCGTGGCGGCCCGAGGGGTGTCGACATGGAACTGAACGATCGTGTCCGCGATCTGCTCGGCGGGGACCGACGGTCGTTGGTCGCGGTCCGCGCGAGCGAGTTCCTGGTCTACGTGTTGCTCGTCGCGTGCGGGATTTTCTCGCTCGTCGTGACGGTCTCGATCGTCGCCGTGTTGCTTCGCGAAACGCTCAGCTTTTTTCGCTTCGAACAGGTCTCTCTGGCGAATTTCCTGGGGTCGACCGAGTGGACGCCGCTGCTCGGGAAGACGAAGAGTTTCGGGATTTGGGCGTTGATCGGCGGGACGTTGATGGTGACCACGATCGCGATGCTTGTCGCGCTCCCGCTCGGTCTGGTGACGGCGGTTTATCTCAGCGAGTACGCGCCGCGGAAGGTTCGCGACGTGCTCAAGCCGGTGTTGGAAGTGTTGGCCGGGATCCCGACGGTGGTGTACGGCTTCTTCGCGTTGACGACGATCACGCCGATGTTGCAGTGGTTTCACGACGGGTTCAACGTGTTCAACGCGATGAGTGGCGGAATCGCCGTGGGGATCTTGTGTCTGCCGACCGTCTGCTCGCTTGCCGAGGACGCGTTGCAGGCGGTTCCGCAAAGCTTGCGGGAGGGCGGTTACGGGCTGGGCGGCACCCGCTTCGACGTGTCGGTCAAGATCATCTTCCCGGCGGCGTTGAGCGGGATCATCAGCGCCTGTTTGTTGGCCGTCGCGCGGGCGATCGGCGAGACGATGATCGTCGCGTTGTGTGTCGGGAGTCGGGCCCAGTTGACGTTTGACCCCCGCGAAGAGATGCAGACGATGACCGGGTTCATGGTCCAGATGGCGAGCGGCGACGTGTCGAACTTCGGGATCGAATACTCGTCGATGTACGCCGTCGCGTTCACGCTGTTCGTCATGACGCTGTCGTTGACGATGATCGGGAACGTCGTCCGGCGTCGGTTTCGGGAGACCTACGAGTGAGCGAATCGACGCGGGAACCGGGACCTGGCGACGGCGCCGACGAGGCCGTATCCGACGGAACTGGGAATGCCGGAACCGGAGCGGACGGGGAGTCTTCGGCCGGCCCGTCGGCGACGCCTCACCGGGAGTACCGTGGGAGCGGCGGGCGGTTGCTTCTGGACCGGATTTTCCGCCGCGTCTGCGTCGTCGTTGCCGCCTCCTCGGTCGTCGTGCTGGCCGTGCTGCTGGTCTCCATCGGCATCCAGGGATCGTCGTCGCTCTCGTGGGACTTGATCAGCGGGACTCCGGAGCCGGACCCGTCGAAGGCGGGCATGCGGCCGGCGATTTACGGCTCGATTTGGGTGTGTGCGCTGTGCGGCGTGTTCACGTTGCCGATCGGGATCGCGACCGCGATTCTGCTGGAGGAATTCAAGCCGAAGTCACGGCGTTCGGCGTGGATTTATGGCGTGATTCAGCTGAACATTAGCAACCTCGCGGGGGTCCCCAGCGTGGTCTACGGGATCCTCGGGCTGACCGCGTTCGTCGCGATGTTCAACGTCTTTTCCGATTCGGGCCGGGACGGCAAGGCGGCCTATGAGGTGGGGGCGCGGTACTACGACCAGTTCTTTACCGAGGGAGACCGGGTGGTGTTGGTCCCGGTCGAGTCACGGTCGGACCCGATCGCGACGCCCCAGGAGGGGATGCGGGCGTACGACGCCGATTTGAATCCGGTGTCGGTCAACGTGATCGAGGCCGGTGATCCTTATCCCGACGACGAGGACGAGCTCGCGTACACGCTCTATTCGGACAGCGAGGCGGGTCGAATCAGCAGGAAATCTTGGTATTACTTGCGGTTGCCGTTCGGCCGCGGGGTGATCGCCGGGGCGTTGACGCTGATGTTGGTGATCTTGCCGGTGATCATCATCAGTGCCCAGGAGGCATTACGGGCGGTCCCCTCGTCGCTCCGCGAGGGCGCGCTGGGGCTCGGCGCGACCCGCTGGCAGGTGGTGTGGAACGTGACGTTGCCGACGGCGATCCCCGGGATCATGACCGGGTCGATCCTGGCGATGAGCCGAGCGATCGGGGAGACGGCACCGATCCTGATCATTGCCGGGATTGTTTACATTCGCTCGGCGCCGCAAAACTTGATGGACGATTTCACCGTGATGCCGCTTCAGATTTACAATTGGACGAGTCGCCCGCAGACGGAGTTCCACGACATCGCCGCCGGGGGGATCATCGTGTTGCTGCTGGTGCTGCTGTTCTTCAACGGGCTGGCGGTACTGATCCGTCACAAGGCCCACCGCTCGCTGCGTTAGGCCCACTGCTCGCTGCGTTAGGCCCACTGCTCGCTACGTTAGGCCCACTGCTCGCTACGTTAGAATCCCGCCGACGTCGACATGACCAAGCTGATGACAGACCAACCGACCGTTCGGCCGCGCCCCGACGTCCCTCCTGCCAAAACGGCTGAGGCCGCGCCCGTCGCGATCTCGATCGAGTCGCTCAATTCTTGGTACGGCGACTTCAAGGCGTTGCACGACATCTCGTTGCGGATCCTCCGTCACCGCGTGACCGCGTTCATCGGGCCCAGCGGGTGTGGGAAGAGCACGTTGCTGCGGTGGTTCAACCGGATGAACGACACGATCGTCTCGGCGCGGGCCACCGGGTCGGTGAAGCTCGGCGATCTCGACCTGCTGCACCGCTCGACCGACGTCGTCGGGCTGCGGCGGCGAATCGGGATCGTGTTCCAGAAGCCGAACCCGTTTCCCAAGAGCATCTTCGACAACGTCGCGTTCGGGCCCCGGTTGCACATGAAGCTCCGCAAGTCGGAGCTAAACGATTTGGTCGAATGGGCGCTCCGCAAGGCGGCCGTGTGGGACGAGGTCAAGGACCGTTTGCAGGCCCCGGCGATGGGGCTTTCGGGGGGCCAGCAGCAGCGTCTGTGTATCGCGCGGGCGATCGCCGTCGGTCCGCAGGTGTTGTTGATGGACGAGCCCTGCTCGGCGCTGGACCCCGCGAGCACGCTCGCGATCGAGGACCTGATTTTCGAGCTTCGCGAGCAGTACACGATCGTGATCGTCACGCACAATATGCAGCAGGCGGCTCGGTGCAGCGACCAGACCGCCTTCTTTTTCGAGGGCCGGCTGATCGAGGCGGGCGAGACCGAGCAAGTCTTTACGAAGCCGAAAGAAAAGCAGACCGAAGACTACGTCCGTGGAAAGTTTGGCTGAGGCTCGCTATCTTGGGCCCGTTTCCGACCCCCACGGACGGTAGCCGATGTCGAAACACCTCGAACGCGCCCTCGATCATCTCCGCGAACAGCTGATCAGCCAGTTCGGGGTCGTGGAGCAGATGGTCCAGCTCTCGGTCCGGTCGTTGACCGAGCGGCGACCCGATTTCGCCGATCGGGTGATCGAAACCGACAACCAGGTCGACGAGCAGGACGTGCTGATCGAGGAGGAGTGCCTGAAGATCTTGGCGCTGCATCAGCCGGTCGTCGACGAGCTGAGGTGGTTGGTGACCGTGATCAAGGTCAACGGCGAGCTCGAGCGGATCGCCGATTTGGCGTGCAACATCGCCGAGCGGGCCAAGTCACTCGACCTGTTCCCGCTGTTTCCCGTCCCCGCGGTTTTGACCGAGATGGTCACGACGACGCTTCAAATGGTCAAGGAATCGCTCGACGCGTTCGTGGACGGGGATACCGAGAAGGCAGCGACGGTGATCAAGCGGGATAACCAAGTCGACCGGCTGAACCGGGTCGTCATCGACATTTTGCACGAGACGATGAAGCAAGATCCGGAGAACATCGTGCCGGCGGTCCATTGTTTCAGCGCGTCGCGGCATCTGGAGCGGATCGCCGACATGGCGGAGAACATTTCCGAAGAAGTGATCTACTTGGTCGAAGGCGAAATCGTCCGCCATCACCACGACTCGTTCCTATAGCGGGAGGGGCGCGAAAACGGGAGGGGCGCGAACGCGGGGTTAGACAGCTGGGTAGAGGGCGGCGAAGAGCATCGTCACGAGGAGGGCGGCGAGCCCCATCGCGGTACTCATCGGGGAGATCACCCGAAGCCCTTCCGCCTCGGTCATGCCGCTCATCTTGGTGATCACCCAGAACGCGCTGTCGGTCATCCACGACACCGGCTTGCTGCCGGCCCCGATCGCCATCGCCAGATAGACCGGGTGGAACGGGAGGGCTTCGACGAACCCTTGCAGGACGCCGGCCGCGGTGATCATCGCCACGGTCGCGGACCCTTGCAGCGTGCGGATCGCGGCGGTCACGGCGAACGCCACGGGCAACAGCAACAGCCCCGGGACGTCGCGTGTCAACTCGCTGACCGCCTCGGCGATCCCGGCTTGACGGAGCATCGCGCCGAACGCGCCGCCGGCGGCGGTAATCAGGATGATGTTTCCCGCCGACGCGAGTGATCGCGTGACCAGCGTCCGCCGCTTGTCCACGGGGCAGTAGCGGACCAACGCGAACGCGAACCCGCAGCCGATCCCGATCGCGATGTTCTTGTCACCGAGGCGGAGCATCCACCCGGCGGCCGCCCCGGGGGCGAGAGATCCGGCATCGATCAGGTAGCGGACGACCGACGCCGCCGAGATCAAGACGACGGGGATCGCGATCGGCAGCAGCGCCGCGGCGATCGGGGGACGGCGGACGTCGGCCCCGTTCCCGTCCCCGGTGTCGGCTCGGTCCCCCGTGTCGGCTCGGTCCCCCGTGTCGGCTCCGGCGATGGCCGACGCTGGCAACCGATGGGAATCGTCACGGCTTCCCGGCTCCGCGTGATCCTCGTCGCCCCCTTCGCCGAACTCGTCGGCCCGCAGGGGGACGTCGACCAACCGGTTGATGAACCGGGCGGCGGCGAGCGACAGCACGCTCGTGCAGCCTCCGATCACCAACCCGGCGATCAGCATCGTTCCGATTTCGACCCCGATGATCTCGGCGACCTGGAGCGGCCCGGGGGTCGGCGGGACGAGGGAGTGGGCGATCGAACCGCCGGCGAGGATCGCGAGCAGGAATAACACGTAGTCTTTGCCGACCCGACGTCGGAGCGACCGGGCGAGCGGGACCATCAGGTAGAACACGGTGTCGAAAAAGACGGGGATCCCGAGCACGAACGAGCTCGCCGCGAGCGCCTCGGGGGCGCGCCGCTCGCCGGAGACCCGAAGCATCGCGTCGACGATCGTCGCCGCGGCGCCCGATTCGAGCAGACACCCGCCGATGATGCTCGCCAACGCGATCAGGATCCCGATCTTGCCGACGGTCTCCCCGAACTCGGACGCGAGGCGGTTTGCCGGTGACGATTCGACGAGCGACTCGGCCGCCGGGGCCGACATCTTGCCACGTTCGACTTGCCGCTCGGCGTGGGATCGGAGCGAGTCGGTCCCGGTCAACGCGGCCACCAGCAACCCCGCCAGCAGGAGCGTCAGGAACGCGTGCAGACGAAAGACCAGGATCGAGATCAGGACGACCGCGACCGAGAGGACGACCAACCACCAAACGTTCATACGGGGACTCAGCGGGGCGGGGGAATCGGACGGGGAATCGGATGGGCAATCGGATGGGGAATCGGATGGGGAATCGGATGGGGAATCGGTCCGGATCGAGGATTCCGAAACGGGGGGATTCGGGGCTCGGTGGTTGTCGTGACGCCTCGTCGAAGCGTTACGGAGCGACTACATTACGCGGTCAGCATCCTAGTGCACCGACGATCAAGATTCACCCAGACGAGTGCCGTGTCCGATCAGCACCCACCCATGACGTTTTTCCAACGCCACGAATTCGCCATCCGCCGGCTCCACTCTCTGAGCGGCGTCGTCCCGCTCGGGGCGTACATGGTGGTCCACCTGACCACCAACGCCAGCCTGATGAACGGGGTCGAGACGTTTCAGCGGGCCGTATTCGGGATCCACAGCTTGGGGAAGCTGTTGCCGATCGTCGAATGGGCGTTCATCCTGCTGCCGCTGTTATTCCACGGGTTGCTCGGCGTTTGGATCATCCGGACGGGGAAGTCGAACAGCCAGAACTACACGTTCACGAACAACCGGCGGTACGTTTGGCAGCGGTGGACCGGCGCGATCGCGCTCGTCTTTTTGCTGACCCACGTTTTTCACCTGCACGGCTGGTTTCACTTTGAGCCGTGGCTCGATCTGATCGGACGCGCCGGCTTGGGGGGCTTCAAGCCATACAACGCGGCGAGCACGCTGATGATGCAGATGGACGGGTACCTGTGGCCGGCGTTCTATCTCGTCGGGATGCTCGCGACCGTCTATCACTTGGCCAACGGGATCTGGACCGCCGGCATCACCTGGGGGTTGTGGGTCTCCCCGCAGGCACAGCAGCGTGCCACGAAAGTCTGTGTGGCGTTCGGCGTCTTGCTCGCGGTTATCGGAATAACGGCTTGGTGGGCGGCCGTCTCGCCGGGCGAGAAAGAGATCGCGGAGGCGAAGCAGATCGAGGACGAGATGTACGAGGCGGCACTGCCACTGGGCATCGTCTACGACATGCCTCACAAGCGAAGCGATTCGCCGGCGGCCGAAGAGGCCGAAGATTCCTCGGAAGAACGAGACACCCCTTGATCGACGGCGTCCTGGCGTTTGAACGCTTTGGAAGTCAACGGCGCTTTGAAAGACAACGGTTAGGAAATGGCTGAACAACGAGTGGTGGTGGTCGGTGGCGGGTTGGCCGGGCTTTCTTCGGCGATGAAGTTGGCCGAGTTGGGGGTCCAGGTCGACCTGATCAGCCTGACGCCGGTCAAGCGGTCTCACAGCGTGTGCGCCCAGGGCGGCATCAACAGCTGCAACGACCAGACCCGCCAGCTAGGCGACAGCGAGTGGAAGCACTTCGACGACACGGTGTACGGTGGCGACTTTTTGAACCACCAACCGCCGGTCAAGGAGATGTCGTTTTGGGCCCCGAAGGTGATCAACCTGATGGACCGCTTGGGGGTGACGTTTAACCGCACCGGGGAAGGTTTCATCGATCGCCGCCGCTTCGGGGGGACGCTTTACAAGCGGACGGCGTTCGCGGGGGCGACGACGGGCCAGCAACTGCTCTATGCCCTCGACGAGCAGGTTCGCCGTCGTCAGAGCGAAGGCGCCATTCGCAAGTTCGAGTTCTGGGATTTTCTCGGTCCGATTCTCGATGATTCGGGACGTTGTCGCGGCGTCGTCGCTCAAGACATGGTGTCGATGGAGATCCGGTCGTTTCCCGCCGATGCCGTCGTCGTCGCGACCGGGGGTTGTGGACTGATTTACGGCAAGAGCACGATGAGCGTGTTCTGCACCGGCAGCGCCGCGAGCCGATGCTTTCAGGCGGGCGCGCCGTACGGGAACGCCGAGTTCATCCAAGTCCACCCGACGGCGATCCCGGGGGCCGACAAGTTGCGGCTGATGAGCGAGTCGGCGCGTGGCGAGGGGGGACGCGTTTGGGTGCCGCGGAAGCCTCACGACGAAAGGGCCCCCACGGACATCCCCGACGCCGACCGGTACTACTTCCTGGAGGAACGCTATCCCGCCTATGGGAACTTGGTTCCCCGCGACATCGCGACCCGCGAAATCTTTGACATTTGCGTCAACGAGGGGTTGAGCGTGGAAGCGGACCAGATGTGCGTGTACCTCGATTTGACGCATATCCCGAGGGCGGAGCTCGATCGGAAGCTTGGCGGGATCTTGGAGATCTACGAGAAGTTCCAAGGGGTCGACCCGCGGATCGAACCGATGAAGATCTTCCCGGCGGTGCACTACAGCATGGGAGGGCTCTGGGCCGACTATGTCAAAGGCGCCGATGGCGGATTGCAGGCGGGAGCGCCGCAGAACCACATGACCGGGATCGAAGGGTTGTACGCGATCGGGGAGTGCGACTACCACTACCACGGCGCGAATCGGCTCGGGGCGAACTCGCTGTTATCGTGCATCTTCACCGGCCTGTTCACCGGCCCGTCGATTCTCAATTACATCTCGAACGTCTCGGGTGGGCACGCCGACATCCCGTCGTCGCTGCTCGATTCGGCCGTCCGCCGCGAGCAACAGCGGCATGACGAGCTGCTCAGCGGTAGCTCCGAGCGGGACGAAAACCCGTACCTGATTCACCAGGAGCTCGGGGACGTGATGACTCGCTTCGCGACCGTGGTGCGACGCAACGACCAGCTCCGTGGGGCGATCGACAAGGTCGGCGAGCTGCACGAGCGGGCGTTGAAGGTGAGCCTCTCCGACACCGGGAACTGGACGAACCAAAACGTGATCTTCGCCAAGTCCGTCCAGGACATGTTCCCGGTGGCGAAGGCGATCCTCAAGGGGGCGTTGCAACGGGACGAATGCCGAGGCGCCCATTACAAGCCTGATTTCGCCAAGCCGTCGCTCACATCAGAAGAGCCTGGCGAGCGGCGTCGACAGGCGGAACAGTGGTGCGACGAGTTCGAGGCGAACAACCGGAAGTACCTCAAGAGTTCGATCACGCGATGGGACGAGGCGTCACGGTCACCCGATTTGACCTACGAGGACGTCGACACGTCGCTGATCCCTCCGCGGCCGCGTCTGTACGGCTTGGTCGGGGCGGAGGTGATCGAAGAGGTGTGGAAAGAGCGTGCCGGGGCGAAGACGCCGCAACCGACGCATTGAGTGCCATCCGAAAAGGGGGCCGACCCTTTGTAGATTTCCAGCCGACATTGCGTGAAACGGCTTTTCCGCGTCCTTGGGTAACGACCGGCTCGCTCCAAGAGAGGCCTGACCCCTTTTCGGATAGGCACTGATTCGCATGCAAAACATTTACCGATTTCATTCCGTGCATATTTTATTCAGGATCGAAGGATGATTGCCCTCGAACCAAAGCATCAGCGTCCCGATTCGATTAAGGTCCGCGTCCGTCGCCAGGACGGTCCGGGCAAGGAGCCATACTGGGAGCTTCACCGGGTCGCTTACGAGCGTGAGATGAACGTGATCAGCGTGTTGCAGCGGATCGCGGCCCAGGCCACCAACATTGACGGCAAGCGGGTGACCCCGGTCGCTTGGGATTGCGGTTGCCTTGAGGAGGTCTGCGGCTCGTGCACGATGGTCATCAACGGCCGGGTCCGGCAGAGTTGTAGCGCTTTGGTCGACCGATTGCTCGAAGACAATCCCGACGAGATCGTGCTGGAACCGATGTCGAAGTTCCCGGTCGTGCGCGACTTGATGGTCGACCGGTCACGGCTGTTCCACGCGTTGAGCCGTGTCAAGGCTTGGGTGCCCGTCGACAGCTATTACGACATGGGCCCCGGCGAACGGCAGTTGCGTTCCGTCCAGGAGCAAAACTATCCGCTCAGCCAGTGCATGAGCTGTGGGTGTTGTTTGGAGGCGTGTCCGCAGTACTTGAAGGTGGAAGTCGAACGCCGCGAGGGCGAGTCGGACGAAGCGTTCGAGCGTCGTCGGGCGGAGGCGTTCGATACGGAGTTCGTCGGCGCCCACGCGATCTCGCAGGTGGTGTTGTTTAACAACAACCCGACCGGCAAAGCGCTGGCGTCGGAACGAATCGAAGCGCTGATGACTCCGGGCGGGATCCAAGCGTGCGGCAACGCCCAGAATTGCGTTTCGGTTTGCCCCAAAGAGATTCCGCTCACGACTTCGATCGCCCGCGCCGGGCGGGCGGCAACGGTCCACGCGATTAAGAAGTGGTTCGAACGGTGACGACGAGGACGGAGCTTTTCGAGCGATGCCGAGAAGCGGCCCGGATCGATCCGGAACTTCCCGAAGAGCCGGATTCGTTGATCGGTTTTTTCCAGACCTTCCGGCCCGACGGTCGCGGGTTGGAAGGGCTGTTCGACGGGGTTCCCTCTGGCGACGATTTGCATCGTCGTCTGGAACGGTTGTTCGAGGCGGCCGGCGACGATCGACGTCCCGAGGGCGGACGTGACGCGTACTTTATCGTTCGTCGTGCGCGGCTGATCGGGCCGAAGCAGGTCGAGCGGTTGGCCCAGCAGTGGCTTGAGCAACTTCGCCTGCTCGCTTCGGAGTTGGATGACCGCGAGACGGCAAGGCTATTGGACCGAGGACCCGCGGTCCGCGTGTTGGAGGGGATCCCCCCGAAGCACCCGAAACGTCCCGAAGAAAAGGTCCCGCTGTTGGTCGCGTTCGAGGAGCGGGTCCCGCGGCTGATCGAACGCATCGAGCCAAAGTCGGACTCGGCCGATTTGCTTCGTCAGGCGTACTACTTCGTCCACTGCGACGCGATGCTCCGTGACTTCTTGATGTGGCCGCTGTATTCCCACGGGGTCGAAATCGATGACCCGTTCGGCCCGTACTTCGAGCTCTGGGCCCACGGTATCAAGTACCGCATTTTCCAAGACTCCCAGATCGATTTTTACATGCCCCGGGTCTTCGCTTAGCTGGGCTGCCGCACCACCCCCTTGGCCATGTTGTTGACCTTGCTGAAGCAATAAGCGAATACGAACAATGGACGACACAAGCTCCCTCGGGCGATGCTCGGAGACGCCTGAAGATCAAATTAAACGGCTGTACTCCCGACTTGCCCTGAACCCCGAGCAGGACTTTGGCTGGAATAAAGGCAAGGAAAACGCAAAGCAGCTTGGCTACGACGAACGGATGCTCGACCAGATTTCTGATGTCGTTTGGGAGTCCTCCGCAGCGGTAGGTAATCCGTTTTCCACAGGCCCAATCAACAAGGGTGAAACCGTTGTCGATCTGGGATGCGGTGCGGGGGCCGATCTCTGTGTTGCCGCTTTGCTGGTTGGAGACACCGGCGAGGTGATCGGGATCGACGTCACACCGGCAATGGTCGAGAAAGCACGGAGCAATATTGCTTTGATGGGCTTCACTAATGCCAAGGTCGAACTCGGTGACTTGTTGAATTTGCCTCTAGATGAGAACTCCGTCGATGTCGTGATCTCCAACGGAGCAATCAACTTGTCAACGAAGCAAGCCTGTGTGTTTCGGGAGATCTTTCGGGTTCTGAAACCACACGGTCGGCTTTACCTCGCCGACATGATCCGTATCGATAGCTCCAAATCTTCCTCGTGTCAGTCCGACAACAGCGCTGATTCTTGGGCAAACTGCGTAGCCGGGACACTTTCGAAGGCGTGCTTGGAAAAACTGATCAGCGATACCGGCTTTGAAGACGCGACGTTCGTCAAAATGACCGGCTACCACACGGCACCAGAGACCGAAGGGGCGATCTTCCGGGCAACGAAACCGGCGAACTGAGCAACGGTCGTTCGATTAATGGCGGGGAGCATCAAAGGGGTCAGCATCAAAGGGGTCAGCATCAAAGGGGGCAGGCCCAATACTGTTCGGCACAAGATTTGCGCCGCTGAGTTTATTCCGACTTGGTACGCACATTGCGCCTCGGACGTGCAATGGCGGGTGGTCCGTCAGTTTGACACGATGCGGGATCGATTGTGCCGAGCCGACTTCCGAAGCGACGAAAACCCACGCCGCGTGAAGCACGGGAACCTGCTGATCCAGCGAAGTGTGACGACGCTGAGTTCCGTGCTGCCGATCTGACCGGCCTGAAGTTCTTCAAGGGTTGTTCCGCGATTTTAGTGGCAACTGCCCAGAACGTAGGTTTTGGAGGCATTGCTGCGATGTCCGAAGTGAGGATGCGAGCGAACGCGGACAAG
>JAWLFY010000020.1:0-34194 GCA_041685355.1 Pirellulaceae bacterium
CCGAGCCTGATCAATTTCACGGTCGAAGCGGTCCCTCGGCTGGTCGACGAGATCTTGGCGGCGAACGGGATGACGGACGCCGACATCGGTCACTATTTAATGCATCAAGCGACATGGAAGATGCTCGACCAGCTTCGCGTCCGGATGGGGGTCAGCGAGTCGCGTCTGCCGATCGACTTGGCAAACGTCGGGAACACGGTTTCGTGCACGCTGCCGATTTTGATCGATCGGATGCGAAAACGGGGTGAGCTCGCCCCCGAATCGGTTAACATGTTGGTCGGGTTCGGAGTGGGACTTTCGTGGGCCGGTTGTCTTTGGAAGGATTCTTGGGCTGGCGGACCACGCGGTGATTGAAAACGGGTGATCTCGGAATCGGGGATGGGGGGGAGCGGCCATGTCGGGCAACCTTTCGGGAAGACTTCTGATCGCGTCCCCTTATTTGACGGACGGGAATTTCCTGCGTTCGGTCGTGTTTATGGTCCGTCACGACGTGGAGGGGGCGTTCGGATTGGCCGTCAACCGGCCGACCGAGACCCGCGTTCGTGACGTCGTCGGACCGACGGGGTTGAAGGGAGACGTCCGTGACGACGACCTGGTTCACCGGGGCGGCCCGGTGGAAGGGCCGCTATTGGCGTTGCACGATTTGGCCGGTGTCGGGGAGCCGTGCGGGACGATGACGGGGTCGGGCGAGGGGCAATCGGGCGGGGCGACTTGTATCGTCCACCACGACACGCATGAGCCCTGGGGCTCGATGTCGATCGACCTCGGGAACCCGCCCGCGTGGTTGACCGCCGACGATGATCATTTGCGGATCCTGCTGCATCGGCCCGACGCGCGTGTGCGTTACGTTGCCCACTACAGCGGTTGGGGTCCGGGACAGCTGGAGCACGAACTCGGATCGGGGGGGTGGCTCGTTGGCGACGCCACCCCTGACATTTTGTTTGGCGATTCGGAAGACGTTTGGGAAACGGCGACGCGTCGATGTGGCGAGGGAATCCTCCGTCACTTCGTCTCCGACGTTCACCCGGGCGACCCCGAGCGCAACTGACCACCGCCGAACGCGGAACAACGGACCCCGCTTCGATGCGACGCTTTGTGATCGGTGACATTCACGGCTGCGGCAAGGCGTTGCGAACGGTCCTGGAGCAACTCGCGCCCGATTCCGGCGACGAGCTGATTTTTCTTGGGGACTACGTCGACCGGGGTCCCGACAGCCGCGATGTCGTTGACCAGCTCGTGGCGTTAAAGCGGCATTGCCGGGTGGTTCCGCTTCGTGGCAACCACGAGATCATGTTGATGGGGGTCGCGTTTGGAGGGCTCGACGCGACCGGCTGGCTGGGCAATGGCGGCCGAGCGACGCTGGCGAGCTATGGCGGATCGTTATCGAAAATTCCCGACAGCCACCTCGAATTCTTCACGGCGCTCCGTCCTTATCATGAGACCGACCGGCATCTGTTCGTGCACGCCGGCTACACGCCCGAGATCCCGATGGCGAAGCAAGAGGACGCCGCGATGTATTGGGAGCACATGCGGTTTCCGCCTCCCCCGCCGCACTGCAGCGGGAAGCGGGCGTTCGTGGGACATACCCCTCAACCCGACGGGAACGTTGTCGACCATGGCCATTTGGTGTGCCTTGATACGTACTGTTTTGGCGGCGGTTACCTGACGGCGATGGAGATCGACCGTGGCGAACTCGTCCAAGTCGACCGGCAGGGACACCTGCGTCGCAACCGGCCGCTTGCCATCACGGCGTGGCTGACTCGGTTACGCGAGCGTTGGCTTGCCCGCCGCGACACGCCCGCGGGATGCGGCACCCCGTCGCTCGCGGAAGGCCCGTCGGTCGCGGAAGGCCCGTCGCTCGCGGAAGGCTCGTCGCTCGCGGAAGGCCCGTCGGTGCGTGACGAGACGGTGGGTTGATGTCGCTCCCGGACGTCCCCGAGACCGGTCGTCCGCGTTCTCGCTGGGGAGCGCATCGCCTGTACCCGGTTCTGGGCCCCGCGTTGATCGTGGCAACCGTCGCCGCCGGATTGGCGTCGCACCTTTCACCGCTGGGGGTGGTCGTGATGTCGGCGGCCGTCGCCGGTGGGGTCGCCGTTTGGGGTTGGGGCCGCGAGCAAACGTCGGCGGAACAGGTCGAAGCGCTCAATCGCGAGTCGGGGCGGACGCTCCGGGCGTGGCGAGACCGTTGGGAACGGTTGCACGCGGAAACCCGTCAGAACGCTGCGGTGTTGTTGCAGATGACCGACGGGGTGATCGTGCTCGCCCCGGACCGTTCGATCTTGCTGGTCAACCCGTCGTCCCGGCGGCTTCTGGGGATCGCCGCGAAAGACAAGTTGCTCGGACGCGGATTCCACGAGGTCGTGCGGGTCCCCGAGATCGTCAAGGCGGTCCGTGACGCGGCGGACCGTCGGCGGCCCCAGGAGGTAACGGTCGAACTCAGTGACGCCGGCGTGGTGAGACCGCTGCGGGTTTCGGTCGATCGGATCGAAATGGCGGAGGCGAGCAACCTGTTGTTGACGATCCGGGACGAGACCGAGGCTCGGCGGGTCGAAGAGATTCGCCGCGAGTTCGTCGCGAACGTCTCCCACGAGTTAAAGACGCCGCTCGCCGCGATCAAGGGCTATGCGGAGACGGTCGAGATGGCGATCGAGGACGACCCGCAAGCGGCCGCCCACTTCATGAAACAGATCCGGACGCAGTGCGTGCGGCTGGAGCGACTGGTCGCCGACATGATGCAATTGGCCCGCGCCCAGGCCGGCCGGACGAACCTGCGGATGGCCGAGCTAGCCCTCGGCGCGATCATCGCCGAGTCGATCAAGAGCTATCAGCCGGTCGCCGAGCGGAAGCGGATCGAGCTGACCGTCGTCGACCCGGCCGACGAGGCCACGGTGATCGCCGACCGAGAGGCGACGCTCACGATCGTGAACAACTTGATCGGCAACGCGATCCGATACACTCCCGAAGGGGGG
The DNA here is from genome assembly GCA_041685355.1 of Pirellulaceae bacterium. Lineage (GTDB taxonomy): Bacteria > Planctomycetota > Planctomycetia > Pirellulales > Pirellulaceae > JAWLFY01. The sequence continues at coordinate 2,970 of JAWLFY010000020.1, forward strand.
CACGTCCGTGTCGAGATCCGTGCCGAGCGGGAGCACTGGGCGTTGATCGTCAGCGATGACGGGATCGGGATCGCCGCCAGCGAGCAGGAGCGGGTTTTCGAGCGTTTTTATCGCGTCGAAAAGGGCGGCGAGTCGGCCCGCGGCGGGACCGGGCTGGGGCTGTCGATCGTCAAGAACCTGACCCAGGCCCAAGGGGGCGAGGTCAAACTTCAGAGCGCCCCCGGGCGCGGGTCGACGTTCGAAGTCTGGCTGCCGGTCCCCGCGATCGTGCCCACCCCGGCCGGCGAATCGGTTTAGCGCCGCGTTCGCGACAAAGCCCCTTCGCGACAAAGCCCCTTCGCGACAAAGCCCCTTCGCGGAAAAGCCCGCTTGGTGTCGAAGCCGCTTGGTGTCGAAGCCGCTTGGTGTCGAAGCCGCTTGGTGTCGAAGCCGCTTGGTGTCGAAGCCGCTCGTTCGCGTCAGCCCCGCCCTGCTTGCGTCGAAACCTGCGAACAGACTTCATCAAACATTCATCGCCTCGGAGGGGGGTAGGATAGTGCGTCCGAGGTCCCCTTCGGCCAATATATGTCCTTCTCGGTTGGGGTCCCCTGCGGTTCGTGCAAGGTCGATTCAGGCATGTCGAAGACCAAAGTCCTGGTGGTTGAGGACTACCGGCCCTTGGCGGAAACGCTTGAGTACCAGCTCCAGCGTGCCGGTTATGAGGTTTACCGAGCCGCGGACGGTCGCGACGCGTTGAACCAATGCCGGTTGGTGCTCCCCGACGTCGTGTTTCTCGATGTCGACTTGCCGGTGATGAGCGGGATCGAGGTTTGCAAGCAGCTCCGCGCCGACTCGGGGACCCGAGAGGCGTTGATCTTGATGCTCAGCGCTTTGGGCGAGGAATCCGATCAGCTCGTCGGCTTGGCGGTCGGCGCCGACGATTACGTGGTCAAACCGGTCGAGAGCTACAAGGTTCTCCTGCAACGGCTCAAGGCGTTGCTCCGTCGCCGCGAGTCGGTCCCGGACGATTCCGATTCGGTGTCGCACCGGGGGGTCACGGTCGACCGTCGGCGGTTTGTCGTCACCGTGGCCGAAGAACCGCTCAAGTTGACCAAGAGCGAATTCCGGCTGCTCGATACGTTGATCCGCCAGCCCGGGCGGGCGTTCAGCCGCGGCGAGTTGGTTGACGCGGCGCTCGGGGAGGACACGATGGTTCTGGAGCGGACGATCGACGTTCACGTCCGGGCGTTGCGGAAAAAAATGGGCGACTCGGCGGACTTGATCGAGACCGTCCGGGGTGTCGGGTACCGCTTCCACGAATAGAAGTTGGCGTTTCGGCCCGGTTTTTGGTCAACCGACGCGGCCCGATTCTTCGATGCTTCCTCTGCCAGCTACCCGGACGCACAAGGAGGAACGCGATGAGCGGTGAAGCGATGAACCCCGAAGAATTGATCCTGAACATGACCAACGACGAATTGGTGGAATTGCTCGAGGACATGGGGTTGGAATCGGATCTGGCGGTCGCCGACGGGATCCGGCGGTTGGTCGCGGAACTCGGCAGCGTCGAGGCCGCGGTGATCGCGTTGACCGACGACCAACATTTCGGCCGTGCCGCCTGACGGGCCGTCCCGGGGGCCTTCCGCGTCCCGGGGTTCCCCCGGGTTTCCGGGGCATCCCCCGTTTCGCGGGCCCGTCCGCTTCGTTTTGCGGGCCCCTGGCGGCACGCCGCGGAAGCCTCGACAATCGATGTCGCGTCGGCGGCGAGCCGTCGCGGTTGATCGGCTTCGGCGGACGAGGGAGGAGGGAGATGGCAGGGCTGAACGTAGAACGGTTGTCGAAGTCGTTTCCGACCGCGGGCGGGTCGCTCGAGGTGCTGCGTGACCTGTCGTTGTCGCTTGACGGCGGCGAGCGGGCGGCAATCGTCGGGCCGAGCGGCAGCGGCAAGAGTACGCTGTTGCACATCTTGGGGACGCTCGATCGCCCCGATTCGGGCACGCTCACGATCGACGGGACCGATCCGTTCTCACTCGACGTGACCGAGTTGGCCGCGTTCCGGAACCGGCGAATCGGTTTCATCTTCCAGGACCATCAGCTGCTCCCGCAACTGAGCGTGATCGAGAACGTGTTGGTGCCGGCGTTGGCGATCGGGCGTCCGACCGCGAGCGACGTCGAGCGGGCACGAGAGCTGCTCGACGACGTTGGGCTCGGCCCGCGGACGGGACATCTTCCGGGAGAGCTTTCCGGGGGGGAGCGGGAGCGGGTCGCGATCGCCCGGGCGCTGATCATGGGGCCGTCGCTGATCTTGGCGGACGAGCCGACGGGGAACCTTGACCGCAAGACGGCGGTCTCGGTGACCGAATTGCTGATCCGGCTGCAGGAATCGTCTGGGGCGGTTCTCATCTGCGTCACCCACAGCGACGCCCTTGCCGAGGCGATGGGCCGCCGCTTCGAGTTGCTCGACGGGCGGCTCGCTTCGCCCGCCGAAGGGGTCGCGTGAGCGGCGGCATCACACCGTGTGTCGTTGCCACGGTGGGACCCCGGGAGACGCGAAACCGGTCGCTAGCGACTCACGGCACGGGTCGGCCCGACGACGTATCCCGGATAACGGGCGGAGGCCATTTGTTGGGCTTGCAGGCTGTCCCTTGCGCTGACCATCACCGAGAGCGGCCGACCGAAGGTGCCCGGACGTGGCGACAGGTAGACCTCCCAAATCGTGGTGACGCCGGCGACGGCACCGAGCAATTCCAATTGCATCATCCGCACCTGTCGCGCTTCACGCTCCTCGCGTCGGTACTGGTCCGCTTGGACGGACAACAGAAAGCTTTCTTGGCGTTGGGTTGCCTCGTCGTCGTGGCTATCGCGCCACGTTTCCCAACCCGGCTTCAGAATTTCCAGATCCCGATCGGAAAAGAGAAAGAACGGCACCGGCACTTCCTTGCCATCGGCGAGTTTCATCCGAATGCCCTGCACACGAAACGACGAGGGACGGCCTTGTTTTTGTCGCATCCAGCGACGCAGATCGGCTTCGGTCTCCACGGTCGGGTCGTCAAACTCGGCAACAATTTTGATAGCGAGGAGTTTGCGAAACCCGTCGAGATTATTCCAAGCCGTCCCGTTGACGGTGACGAGTCCCGCCTGGGACGCGAATTCGACGTCCCGTTCGCCGAACGCGAGCACTCGCCCCTTGAACTCGAAGCCACCCCGCGTCGTCCAGGTGTGAAGCTGTTCGATCGTCTCGGGACTGGCCGGATCGGGGGCCTCAACGTCTCGCTGAGTTTTCACGGCGGCCTGGTCATCGTCGGAAATCGCGTCGAGGGGGACGGCGATCAGCTCATCGTTCGGCTTGCGGACGACGACGGCATCTTCACTTGCCGCGATCATTTCCCCACGAATCAGGAACCGACCTTCGCGGTCGGACCAGTCGCGAACCTTCGCCACGACCGGCGGTGACGCGATCGCGCCGCACAAACAGCCGAGGATCAACCAAACTCGAACGGACATACTGTAACCTCACCGAGGATCGGAGCAGAACGGGGTTTAAAATTCGACCTGGTACTTGGCCGTCAGGTCGCGGCGGATCTCCGCCGACGCCCGATCGATCTCGGCCCAGATCTGCTGGACCGCTGCGGCCCCGGAGACCCGTTCCTGCGTGCGGACAACATTATCGGCCTGCTGTTCCGCCCGGACGGCGCTGCGGGCCACGTTAAAGTTGGTCGTCACGTTCGACGAGTACGGCGTGCCGTACCCGCCGTAGTAGCTTCGATAACCGCCGTAGCCGTAATCGCCATCCACATACCCGGCATTGTTCCCTGAGGTACGCACCGAGGTCCGCATCCCCACCCCTTTCATCGCCATCTCCGCGTCACGCAAGCGGTCGGAGGTTTGACGTCCGAAGTCGACCAGAACCGGATCGACGTTCAACAGCGGCAAGTCGTCGATCTTGCGAGCGTATTTGCCGTACCAGATCGCCGCCTGTCCGAACGTCTTCACGCCGTCCCGTTTTCCCTTCGTCCGCAAGTCGTCGAGCAGGACCACCAGCGAACGGTAGTACTGCTGTGACGCCGCACGCGTTAACGATTCGGGAGAGTCGTCCTGGGACAGCTTCACTCGATCCACCGCCTCGGCGAGCGAAGCGGGGAGTTCGAGGACGCTGAGCAGGCGTCGCAAGCCTTCGGCCGAGAGTTGTCCTGAGAGGAGCAACGTGTTTTCGCGAACCGAGGGCGACCAGTCTCGAAAATCCTCGATCATCGAACCGTGCTTTTCTAAGGTTTCGATCAAGAGCCCCTTCCCCACCTCCTTCAACGGATCGGGAGACTGGGAGAAGTCGACGCGGATCGATCCCCGCACCGCCTCGCCGAACGTCACACCGAGCGTCACGCCCTCGACGCCCGCGATCAGCTTCGCGGCGGCGCGTGTCTCTTCTTCCGACCCGTTCCACGTCGTCGATCGGCCGAGGCGTTCCGCCACGGTCGCCTCGGAAGCGACTTGCTCGAGGTCCAAGGCCATGATCAGGGGAGTCCCGACTTCCGTCGCATATCGGTAGGCCTCTCGCAAATAGCCGGAATGTCGGTCGGTCGGGTCGGATAGGTCTGTCCCGCGCAGCCAACGGGCGACGTCCTGGCGGTTGGCAGGCGTATGAGCCGCGAGCACCCGATCCGAAATCTGAACGAGGTAGTGATCTCCCGGGAGCCGGGCGGCGAATTTTTCTTCGATCGAATCCACGGTCCCGCCGAATCGGTTGGCAACCTCCCCGATCTGCACGCCGTCGGGCGAACGCAACATCGAGAGTTCCCACACCGATTTGCCGAATTCGAAGTCGGTTCGGGCCGCCATCACGACGGCTGACGCTTGGGGGGGCAAGGCCGAGACGCCAGCCTCGAACGCGGCCTGACGACGTTGCTGCCAGCGACCTTCCCTCGCCACCGGCGAACTGAAAATCTTCTCCGCGTTGAGAAGCACCACCGTGTTCGCGTCCTTGGGGACACGCCCCATCAATTCCGAGTATTGGGCCGTCGCGGACGGGGCGCTCCCGGCGATCAGGAAGAGTGACAGGAGGAGAATGAGACGTTTCATGGGGATCTCGAGATCGTGGAGGTCCGGGAGTGCAACCGGTGCAGAAACCTCTCGATTTTAGATTCGCGGCGGAGCAAAAGACAGGCCCGCGATCGCGAATCGAGGGGGACGGCGGTCCGAGATCGACCCTTTTTTCAAGACGTTGGCGTCCTGATTTCGTCCCGCGAGCGGCCACCGGCTGCCTCCAGCGGTCACCATTTGCCTCCAGCGGCCACCATCTGCCTCCAGCGGTCACCGCAGCCTCGGGCCGCGTTCGCCCTTTCGAAGCGTTCGGCGGCTCCCCGGCGTCACGCCGTCAATCTTTGCGCCGTTTCGCGGACCGGAGCGACCAGCGCGGCGTTTCCGATTGGCGGCGGGAACGGCCGATGGAGAGGTTGCAGGCCGACGTCGACGGGGCGCCCCGGCCGCGTGACCTTCCCCCATCGCAAGGCTGTTCATGTCGCCGACACCGACCTCGCAGACCGACGAATCGGAACCGGGACAGTTGCTGTATGAGCTCGAGCGGCGACAGGACGAGGCGTTGAGCGAGCTTGAGGCGCTCGAGTCGCGACTGCGAGACGTCTTGGCAGGTCTCGGCGTGGCGACCGACGAAGGGGTCGACCCGTCGCTTACTTAACCCGGTCCGCGAACCCGTCGCGGAAGTCGTGCAGACTTCCGACGCCGAGGGGACCGGCCGCAAAGGTGAGGCCTCCGAACTCTTCACGAGTTTCGGCGTCGGAAGGAGTCCGGCGACGGAAAGTGTCCCGGCGACGGGTGATCAGTCGTCGTTATCTTTTGTCAGGTGGCCGCTGCGGTTGATCGCCAGCAGCAGCCAGAGCATCACGACGATGCTTCCGATCACCCCGGCCAACCCCAACAGGCTGACACGATGGATCCCCCACGGGCTCCGCTCGGGAAACAGCACCGGCGGGACCTCGAAGGCGAGCAGCAGGGAGGAGCCGAGGAACACGGCGCTCGCCATCAGCCCGAGCACGAGCCGGTTGACGGTGGGCCCGATCCGCAAGTGTTCGAGTACCAGCCGGCTCTCGCCGCGGCGGAACTGCTGCAGCAGCGCCAGCATCTCCTCCGGGGCGGCTTCGAGCAGGTTCTCCGCTTCCAAGTAAATTCGCCGTGCCTGGCGAACCCGGCGGCGGGGGCTGAGCCGCCGGAGCCGCGAGCGGCGGAGGAACACCGTGACGATGTCGAGCGAGTCGAACCCCGCGCCGAGTTCCCGCAGAGTCCCTTCCAACGAGATCAACATCTTGAGCAGCAGCGCCGACTGGTTGGGGAGGGTGATCCGGTGCCGATGCAGGATCTCGCTCAAGTCGTTGAGCGCCCCGGTGACGTCGAACCGCCCCAAGCTTTGACGGCTGTAGGTGCCCACGAACTCGGCGGTGTCGACCGCGAGCGAGGCTTCGTCCAATTTGGGCGGGGCGTTGCCGATCCGTTTGATCAGCCGTGTCAGCCGGTTCTGGTCTCCGGTCCCGATCGCGACGAGCATCTCCTCGATCGTCTCGCGGAGCGTCTCGTCGATGCGTCCGATCATCCCGAAGTCGAGGATCCCCAGCCGTCGGTCGTCGAGCACGATCAGGTTGCCCAGGTGCGGGTCGGCGTGAAAGAAGCCTTCCTCGAAGATCATCGTCAGGTAGGCCTTGGCGATCGCTTCCCCGAGCGAGTGCTGCAACGCGGCACGGTCCGCGAACACCGGCGACGGTCGCGGCGGGTCCCCCTCGGGGGCCGACAAGCAATCGGGGTCCTGCAAGCAATCGGGGTCCTGCAAGCAATCGGGGTCCTGCAAGCAATCGGGGGCCGACAAGAATTCGGGGTCCTGCAAGAAATCGGCCAAGGGGGTGCCGACCAGTTCTTCCATCACCAGCACTCGTCGGGTGCATAGTCGGGTGACCGGGTGGGGGATCACGATATCGAGCCGGTGCCGGCGGAACATCTCGATGAACAGTTCCAGGTTCTGTCGTTCGCGGGCGAAGTCGAGTTCGCGTCGGATCATCGGCGCCAGCTGTTTGACCATTTCCCGCGGCCCCCAGGCGGCGAGGGTGTCGACGTGCTGGGCGAGCTGCGCCAATCCGGCCAAGACTTCGATGTCTTGCCGCATCCTCGGTTCGATCTCGGTGCGCTGGACCTTGATCACGACCGGTCGGCCGTCCCGCAACAACGCGCGGTGGACTTGTCCGATCGACGCCGCCGCGAGCGGGACCGGATCGATCGAGCGGAATTGTTCGCGGAACGCGTCGCCGAGCTCCCCCGCGAGGGTCGCCTCGACCGCCTCGATCGGCTCCGGGCGGACGTTCGCCCGCAGCCGTTTGAGTTCCTCGGCGAGTTCGGCCCCCACCAGGTCGGGACGTCCCGCCAGGATCTGGCCGAGCTTGATGAACGTCGGGCCGAGCTCGGTGAGCGCCATCCGAACCCGTTGTTCCCGCGAGTATTCCGCCAGCGGGACTCCGGCCCGGTCCTTGAACGCTTGCCGGAACGGGAACCGCTGGAATCGGCTCAACCAGTCGGCCAACCCGTACCGGCGGAGGACGTGCAGGATCTCCCGCCAACGTCGCAAGTTCCGGTACAGCTGGGGGATCGCGGTGATCTTCATGGCACGATTGTCGTTCGCGGACGACGCGGCGGGGAGTTGCCGTCTCCCCGCGAGTCGGATCGGCGGCGGCTCGGGCGACGGTTGTCGCGGTGGCGCCGGAAAATCCGAACGGGCCGGCCGTACGAGACGCCGGCCGCCGATCCTCCCGCGGAAGAGTCACCACTGACGGTTTCGTGAAGGCGACGTCCGCCGCGCGGTTACAATGGTTCGCGTCGGACTTATCTCGGAACGCCACGGAGTCGCCATGACAAGGTTGGGAGCGCCGCCCCGCAAGACGTTCGCGCCGTCACACGCCAGATCCCCGCTCGTCGTGTTGCTCGTCGTCGCATTCACGTTCACGTTCGTGTTCGTCGCCGCGACGGCCGACGCCGTGGAGACGGTGGAGTTTCGCGAGTCGTCGAAGGGGGGCGACGGGGCGACGCGGGAGATCGTCGGCGAGGTCCTGGTCGAGGCACAGGACGGGGGGCTGATGCTGCGGTCCAACGACGGCCGGATCTGGACCGTGCAGCCCGACCAGATCGTGCAGCGCGAATCGGACGATCTTCCTTTCGTCCCGATCGATGCCGACGAGATGGAACGGCGGATGCTGGAGGAGATGCCGGACCGTTTCCGCATTTACCGGACCGCCAACTACCTGTTCGTTCACGACGCCGACGACGCCTACGTCAAGCGGGTGGGGCAACTCTTCGAACGGCTCCACCGTGGCTTTTATACGTATTGGCGAAACCAGGGTTGGAGATTGCCCGACGCGAAGTTCCCGCTGGTCGCCGTCGTCCTTCGCGACCATGAGACTTTTGTGGAACACGCCGGTGAGGAGATCGGCGAGACCGCGAAGTCCGTGATCGGATACTACCACTTGGAGTCGAACCGGGTCACCACGTTCCACGTCAGGAACCTGGAGCGGAACATCGCGACGATCATCCACGAGGCGACCCACCAACTCGCTTACAACTGCGGGATGCAGCAGCGGTTCGCCGACAACCCGATGTGGGTCAGCGAGGGTCTCGCGATGTATTTCGAGTCCCCCGACTTCAACAACCCGCGCGGATGGCGAAGCATCGGGTTGCCCAACCATGTGAACTTGGCGAGGTGGAAGCGTTACTTGCCGAAGCGGCCCGCCGAGTCGCTCGCCACGTTGATCTCGGAGGACTCCCGTTTCCGCAGTTCGACGACCGCGGAGAACGCGTACGCCGAGGCGTGGGCGCTCTCCTATTTCTTGATCAAGACGCAGCGTCCGAAGTACGTCGAGTATCTGCGGCAACTCAGCGAATGCCGGCCGCTGGCGACCAAAACGAAACGGGAACGGATCGAGATGTTCGAAGAGGCGTTCGACGCGGACTTGGCGACGATCGACCGCGCGATGGTCCAGTTCATCAATCACCTCCGCTGACCGGCCGTCAGCCGATTTGTCTCGTCAGCGGTCGGCGTAGACCATCGTGCTCTCTTCTTTCGTCACCGCGACTTCGGATTGGTCACTCACGACCGTCGCCTTGGTGATGTGCCGCCCGGGGGCGACGCCTCGGACCTTGACGCGATATTTCAGTTCACCGCCGGCGTCCAGTCGCCCGCGGGGTTCGAAGTAGACCCGGCCCCGGTCGTCCTGTTCCGCGTCGGCGTCGCTGCTCAGCAGTTCCAAACCGGCGGGAAGTTCGAGTTCGACCCGCACGTTCGCGTCGTCACGTGACCCGGAGTTGGTGACGCGAATCTCATAAGTCGTTTCCGCCCCCATTTCGATCGGGTCGGACGCGTCGGAGATCCGGAACGTCAGTTCGGCGAGCGAATCGACGGCGACGGTTTGTTCGTGGTGTCCTTCGGCCCCCAAATCGGCATTCGCTTCGACCCGGATCGCCTGTTCGCCCACGTTGACCGGTAGCAAGGTCAACGGGACGGTCGCGTCGGCGCCTTCGGGGAGCCGGGCGAGCGACCAGAACACGGCATGCCGGTTGGGGTCGTATTGGCCTTGATTCTCGGTACTGACGAACGTGAAGCCGCGATCGAGGTACGCCGCGATCTCGACGTTGCTCGCTTCGGCGGTCCCCGCGTTGGTGACCCGCACGTCGTAGGTCGCTTGACGTTCGACGTATCGCCGGGTCGGGCCGTCAAGGCCCACCTGCAGTTGCGGCGCGATGACCTCCACGTCGACCGTGTGCTCGGCGGTCAGCCCGTCTTCGGACACCAGTCGCACCCTGTTTCGAATTTGACCCGGGGCGACCGCGCGGAGCCGCAGGACTTCGCGACGGACCTCGCCCGGTTGCAGATTTCCGAGCAGATTGTCGAGCTGACTTCCCTTCGGATGCTCGAGCCCTTCCGGGACGTCTTCCTGCAACACGACCCCGACCGCTTCGCCGGTGCCGGGGTTGGAGACTTCGAGTTCGATCTCGAGTTGTTGCCCGATCAATACCGCCTCGGGGGCGCGCTGGACGATTTTCAGTTCGGGACGCGTGCTCACGGTCCGCACCGACGCGGCCGCCTCGAACGACACGCGGGCGACGCTTCCGAGTTCGCCTTCCTGTTCGGGCACGAGTTGCATCGTCACGGTCCGCTCGTCACCGGCGGGGAGCGCCCCGAGATGCCAAACGAGTTCCTCGCCTTGACGGACCGGTGATGGCGACGCGTCGGCCAACCGCATCCCGACCGGGACCCGATCGTGCAAACGGACGTCGATCGCCTCGGCCGAACCGACGTTCCGGATCGAAATCACGAAAGAAGCCGGCTTGCCGACCTTCACTTCCGACGGTGCCTGTTTCTGAATCACCAGGCTCGGCGTTTGGGCCCCCTCGAGCCGGCGGTCGCCCGGCGCGTCGAGCGTCCGCGGGCCACCGTCTGGTTCGATCCCGCGAGACCCGGCGACGAATTCCGGAGCCGCCGATTCTCGCGGCGTTTGGGGCGAGTTTTGCGGAAGGCTCGCCAGACGGGGTGGCTCGGTTTCCGACATTCCCACCGATGATTCATGTGGAGCGTGGTCGGCGACCGGCGGCGCGGCCGGGGGCTGACCGCCCCACGAACCGAACCCGCTTCCTCGCGCCGTGGCCGGCTCGGGTTCGTTTCGTGTCTCGCGACCGGAGTGACCAGCGAGAGAGTCGCTCATGTCGTCCGCCGTGGCCGGTTCGGGGTCGTTTCGTGTCTCGCGACGGACACCGCCTTGAGCGATCGCTTCCTCGTCGTCCCGGACACTCCCTCGCACGGACGGATCGCTGTTCATGGACGGATCGCTGTTCATGGACGGATCGCTGTTCCCCAATATCCCGTTGTCGGTCGACGCCGCGGCACCGATCGTCTCCTCGTTCAGCCCCCCCGGTTCTCGAAGCGCCCCCGGTTCTCGAAGCCCGTTGATCGGCGGGGTGTCGAAGCCGTCGTCACCCGCCCCCGAGGCGCCGGGTCGCTGCGAGGTTTCGCCCCGGTCGATGGATCGACTCGGTTGTTCGAAGGATTGACTCGGTTGGCTCGGCGGGTCCGACTCCCCGTCAAACCCCGGAAGCGACATCGCGGGCGGTTCTCCGAGAGCCGATCCCGGCATCGAGGTCTCGTCACCTGTCGCGTCAGCCGCGTCGGAGCCCCGGGTCGATTCGGGACCCGACATCGCTTCGGGGGCCTCGGCGGGGTCGTCCTCAGGGTCCGCCGCCTGCGATGGAGACGCCCCCGACTGAAACGCCTCCGATTGAAACGCCTCCGATTGAAACGCCTCCGATTGCGGCGGATCCGATTGCGGCGGATCCGATTGCGGCGCCTCAAACCCGAGGCTGGAGGGCATCCCGAACGAGGGGGCGTCGTCGAACGAGGGGGCGTCCGCGGCGTCCTCGTCGGTCCCATCCTCGTCGGTCCCGTCCTCGTCGGTCCCGTCCTCGAATGGGGGCGTCCCGAGCGAGTCTGGCGATTCGAATGCGGCTTGGGAATCGGGCGAATCGGTGTGTTGCACCAATCGGATCGGGGACGGCTCGGGTTCGCTCGGCGAGTCGACGCCGGCCAGCCGTTCCGATCCCGACTCGGCATCCGTCGAGCGGCCGGAACGATCCGGTTCATCCGCCCGGGAATCCCCGATCCCTTCGATCGGTTTCGGGGCTTGCCGCAGCTCCGCGACGTCCCCCGATTTCCATTCCGTTTCGGGTGCGTCGTCACGATCTTTTTGTGCGTGCGCCGCGGCTAGCACCCCGAGCAAGATCGTGACAGCACCGGCGGCAATTTGGACGCCCAACCGTTTCATGAGTCGCATTCCTTCGCGAGACCGACTTTCGGCGCGATCGCCGAATGTTTCATGCTCGATGTCCCGAATATCAAACCGGGCGAGCTAGGAAAAGCCCAACCGCGGTGACGCACCGACCGGACGGGTCGCGCCGTTCCGCTATCGGGTCAGCACGCAGAGTTCGATCCAGTGCCCGTCGGGGTCTTGAACGAACGTTTGCGACGCGCCATCCGGACGCAGCTTCCGCGGCGAACGGGTGGCGCCGCATTGGTCCAGCTGCGACTCCCACGCGTCGAGGTCATCGACCGCCAACGCGAGGTGCCCGCCGCGGTGATGCGAGTGCACCGGGTCCCGGCGGCCGCCGATCAGATGCAACTCTTGGTCGTCCCCCAACCGGAACCACGCGCCGGGGAAATCGAAGTCGGGTCGCGGCAGCGGAGGAAGGCAGAGGACGTCGCGATAAAACGCGGCGCTCTTCGGCACGTCCGCCACGTGGATCGCGACATGGTTCAGCTGATAAACTCGCATGTTCCTCCGTCTCCTGGGGCGGGATCGTCCCCCGGTCGCCACCGCCGCGAGCGGACCGCTTCCGGGTCAAACCGGACGTTTCGGGGCGGTCCCGACGGTAGCCAAAATTGGCCCATGATGCAGCACGAAAAGTGGGTGGGGTGGGGGGGCAAGGACGGCGAGGCGGATTAAAATGGGCGACGTTCGTCGATTCCCCCCACCGCATACGAGATCTCGCATGCCCCTGCTTCAACTATCCCACCTCTGCCGGATCGTCCCTTTCGCCCTGCTCCTCCCGATCGCGATGCCGATCCTTCCGGTTGCGATCCCGGCGGGCGCGGCAAGCCCCGACGAGAAACCGGCCGCCCAAGAGCCGGCTGCGGACGAGGACGTCAAGAAGAAAGACGATTCTGAAAAGCCGAAGGAAGAGAAGCCGAAGGACGACGCGAAAAAAGGCGAAAAGGCGGAGCCCGACAAGAAAGCGGAGAAGAAGGACGCGGACAAAAAGAAAGCAGACGCGGAGAAGAAGAAAGCAGACGCAGAAAAGAAGAAAGCAGACGCAGAAAAGAAGAAGAAAGCAGACGCAGAAAAGAAGAAAGAAGCCGCGAAAAAGAAGTCGGACGACGCGGCGAAGATGAAAAAGGAGGACGGGGCGGACGAGAAGAAGGAAGCGGAGAAGAAGCCGGAACCGCGCGTGTTCCCCGATCCCGGTCTCGAAGCGGCCGTTCGGGCCGAAGTGTTCGAGAAGCGATACAACGACGAACCGATCACCAAAGAGGACGTCGCGAACATCTCCCGGGTGGTCGGGACCGGCAAACAGATCAAGAGCCTGGAGGGGCTGCAGCACTGCGAAGCGTTGATGTTGATCGACCTCCGCGATAACGAGATCACCGACCTGAGTCCCATCAAGGACCTCAAACGGCTGCAATCGGTGACCCTCTCGGGGAACCTGATCCGAGACATCCGACCGCTCCAGGGGCTGACGGCGATGCAACTGTTGGACCTGTCGGGCAACCAGGTCAGCGACCTGACGCCGCTGAAGAAGATGTCGAACCTCCGTTCGCTCTACTTGGCGAACAACAAGTTGACCACGATCGAGCCGATCTTGGGACTGTCGAAGATCTGGTCGCTCGACGTCTCGGACAACTTCCTCACCGAACTCGGCTCGCTCGAAAACCTGACGTGGCTCGATACGTTGAACGTCTCGAAGAACCGGCTCACGTCAATCGAGTCGCTCCGCGACCTTCGCGAACTCGATCTGCTGATCCTTTCGATGAACGACATCGAAGACCTGGAGCCGCTCGTCGAAATCTGTCGTGCCGATGCCGAGGGGGACCGCCGGTTCGCCCCGTATCTGGAGGTTTACCTCGGTGGAAACCCGATCCCTGAGGAAACGAAATCGAAGCAAGTCGAGGCGTTGAAGTCGTTCGGGGTTCGCATCCACGACCGCTGAGGCTCGCCAGTCCTTCGCCGCTAGGTTTTGGCCGCTACGGTTCCAGGTGGGGATCCGCTTCGAGTGCGGGTCGCCACCGCGACCACACCGCCAACATCCCCGCGGAGGCGACATAGCCGGCGGCGAATTCGAACACGATACGACGGTTCTCGGCGTCCAAGACCAGCTCGCCCCACGACTCGGGGCCGACCGGCACGAACAGCCGGCTGCCGGGCAGGGGCGAATGGACGAGCCCGACGAGGGTGAACGCGGCGGTCGTCGTGAGCACCGCCGCCGCGGTCATCAGCTTGCGATCGATCACCGCGGATAACGTCCACGCCCACAGCAAGCTGGTGATGATGAACCCGTTGCTGAGCATTTCGAGGGTGAGCAGGTTTTCCCGCAGTGACGGGTCGGCGAGCGACGAGGGGTCGATTCCCGCGCCGACCAACGCGGCGTCGCCGAAGATCCGTCGCGGCAGGTTCATCGCCAAGAAGGCGAGCGCCGGGAGGCAGGCAAACGCGACCGCGGCGTAGTGGCGTCGCGGGGTGGCGAGGAAGCTTTGCGCGGAGATTTCCAGGCCGATGAAGACCAAGATCGGATAGACGACCGGTTGCGGGATCCATCGGTTGAGCCACGCGAAATATCCGAGCAGGCCTGCGGACCCGATCAGCAGCGCGGTGCCCAGGGTGTACGCGGCACGTCCCCCCATCGCCTTGTAGGCCGGGTGACCGATATACGGGGTCGTTTGGATCACCCCGCCCGACAGCCCCGCGACGAGCGTCGCGACGGCCTCGACCCCCAACACCGTCCGCGTGTCGTACTCGTCCCCCGCCGCGGCGGCGCTCTCCGTACAGTCGATCCCGCCGACGACCGTCGCCAACGCGAACGGTAACGCGAACGGCAGGTAGGGCAGCGCGTTGCCGAAGTCGTCGAACCAGGCGAACCCCCAGCTCGCCATCCAGTCGGTCGGCAGCCAGCGGACGGCGACCGGTTCGGAGAACTCGTACCCGGTCCCCGGGACGAAGCAAAGCGCGTAGTAAACCGCCCCGGCGACGACGAGTGCCCCCAGCGTCCCGGGCGTCCGCCCCGGCAATCGGACGCGGCCGATCAACGCCGTGAGCACGATCACCAAAGCCAAGATGCCCGGCAACGGATGCCCCAAGATCTCCAGCAACGGCAGGAAGCTGATCAACACCAGCGCGATCGCCGCCAACGACCCCAGCAACCCGGCGCGCGGGACCACCCGCCGGATCCATTCCCCGGTCGGTGCCAAGATCAGCTTCAGCACGCCGCTGAGCACGATGCACCAGATCCCGATGTGCCACGTCCGGGTCGCCGCCTCGATCGGTTCCAAACCTGTCGCTATGCCTTGCTGGAACGAGGGTCCGAGAATGAACAGGATCATCCCGAAGGTCGACGGGGTGTCCAACCCGAGCGGCATCGCGGTCACTTCGCGGCTGCCGCTACGGCGTGCCAACCGGAACGCGAGGTAAAAGAACGCGAGGTCGCCGATCAACACCCCGAGTGCCGTCCCCGGCACCATCGACGAGACGACGAAGTCTTGTGGCAACCCGAACACGCCCGACAACAGCCCGACCATCAAGAGCAGGCCGGCGACGTTGTCGAGCATCAAGCCGAAGAAGGCGTTCAGGTCTCCCGGTTGGGCCCACCGGTACCCCGCGTTTGGGTCGCCGCGTCCCCGTGAATCCTCGTCGCGTCCGCGTGAATCCTCGCCGCGTCCGCGTGCGCCCGCTGAATGGTCGGTCATCTCGCTTCCCTCCGGTTCGCCCCCGATCGCAAAGCCTCCGACCCGGCCGCCCCAAAACCGCCTCCGGAATCGTCTCGTCGAAAATGGTAGCCTTGAGGGCCGGCGGCGGCACCCAGGGGAACCGTTTCCTCGTCGATGCCCGTTCCGCCGCCCGGCCCCCGCCCCCTACACAAGCCGCCCGCCCCCTACACAAGCCAACCGGCACCCGCACCCTCAACAAGCTGACCGACCACCCGCTGGCTGATCGCCGCGAGTCTCGAAATCCTTTGACGAGAAGGGACGGTTTTGGGATAATATTTGCACTCCCCCTGACACCCTGTCGGGATGGAGCGGCGGTCCGAGCGAATTCGGGCCGTGATCGCCTCCCCACGCGTTAGCCCTCGGCGGTCCGATCATGAAGTCCAACGAACCGATTCGATCTGCGGAACACCCGGAATTGACGGATGAAGAGCTCATCGCGCGTTACCGGCGAAGCGGGGATCGTTCGCAGTTCGAGCTGTTGATGCGGCGTTATCAGCAGGAGATCTATGCGTATTTGCGGCGATACATTGGCAGCCAAGAGCTGGCCGAGGACGCGTTTCAGGGGACGTTTCTGCAGGTCCACCTGAAGTGTCACCAGTTCGACCCGAAGCGACGTTTTCGTCCTTGGCTGTATGCGATCGCGACGAACCAGGCGATCGACGTGCAGCGGCGGAACCGTCGCCACCGGATGGTGAGCCTGGACCGTTCCGCGTCGGAAGATGAGTCGGGTCGCGGCGGGGCGTGGGCCGATCAGTTGGTCGGGGGGGCTCCCGACCCGTTGGCGGTCGCTTCTCAGGAAGAAACCGGACGCTGGCTCAACGAGGCGATCGATTCGCTCGGGGAGTCGATGCGTCAAGTCGTCGAGTTGGTCTATTTCCAAGGTCTCAAGTATCGAGAGGCGGCCGAGGCGCTTGGCATTCCCGTCGGGACCGTCAAGAGCCGGTTGCATGCCGCCGTGAATCGTCTCGGCTTGCTGTGGGACGAAAGTCACGAGCGGATCGCGGAACGGTAACGCCCTTTTTTATCGAACCTCGCCAGGGTTCGGCGCGTATCGAACAAGAGTGTTGATCTCCCTTCGACCGCGTGTGACGTCTACGGTTCTTTCTGGTGATGGACGAAGACCTCCTCGGTTACTTGCTCGGCGCCTTGGAGCCGCACGAAATGCGGCGAGTCGAGGAGCGGTTGCGGGTCGACCCGGACGCCCGCGAGGAACTCGCCCAGATCGAGCGGTCGTTAAGGCCGCTCGACGAATCGCGGGAGCCGAACGAGTCCCCGCCGCCGGACTTGATCGCGAGAACGCTCGCGAGCCTGCCACCTTGGCCCGCCGCGGGCGATTCCGTGTCTACGGGCGATTCCGCGTCTGAGGGGGAGGCATCCGCGTCTGAGGGGGAGGCATCCGCGTCTGAGGGCGAGGGACTTGTCGCGGATGGAGACGATCGTGTGCCGGCGGTTGAACGGGCCGGCGTCGTCTCGCTGTCGCCGTTGCGTTCCGCGGTCGAGACGCCAGGCGGGACGAACCGGGGATGGCTCGATTGGCTCGCCATGGCGGTCGCCTCCGCGATCCTCCTCGCGTTGCTCCTTCCGGCGCTCGTCGAGGGTCGTTTCGAAGCCCGCAAGATCGCGTGCCAAGACCAGCTCCGTCAATTCGGTTCGGCGATCACCCAGTTCGTGATGCGTGACGAGACGGAGCGTTTGCCGGCGGTTGCCGAGCGGGGTCCCGAAGCGTTTGCGGGAATTTACGCGGTCCGGTTGAACGACGCCGGGTTACTCCCCAACCCAAGTCTCCGCTGGTGCCCGTCTTTGGGGCGTCCCGAACCGGCTTCCGAAGTGGGAGAACGGTCGAGCGGCCGTTCCGCTTGGTCCCCAGGTTTTCGCGAACGGTCCGTGTCATCGGGGGACGGCGTTTTTGCCGATCCGTCCGCCGATCCGTCCGGGGGTCGAGACTTGGGGACGGGTCGCCTTTCCCCGGCGACGGGTCGCTTCTCATCAGAGAACGGCGTCGCCGAAGCGACCGTGGGCGACCGGGCGAGTCGAATCGTATCGGCCGCATCGCTGTACCACGCCTCGGTGAACCGATTGAAGGAGCTACAGCGGCTGAGTGGCGGGCATTACGCCTACTCGCTCGGGGTGGTCGACGGTCGTCGCTACGGTTCGCCGCGATATCAAGCCCGCACGTCGTTCGCGGTGATGTCGGACGCCCCGCTCGGCGGCGACCCCCGTTCGCGGATCGACAGGTCGCGGCTGGGGCACGGCGGCCGCGGCATCAACGTGCTGTACGAGAGTGGCCGGGTACGATTCGTGCCGATCGAGGCGATCGAGGCGATCCCGGATCACCCGCTGCTGAATCTCCGCGGCGACGTCGAAGCGGGGGTCAACATCGACGACGCGGTTCTCGCGCCTAGCTGGCGGGGCCCTTTCTTGGACGTGCCCCAGCGGTAGCGTGGTTGTCGGTTCGCACCACGTTTGACCCCTTGCCACGCCTGACCCCTTGCCACGCCGGCGGTTAAGCTAGGCCTCCGCCCCACACGGAGAGTTCCCTTTGCCCGATGCCGCCCGAACCGCAACGCGTTCTCGTTCCCGCCCCCGCGACTGGGCCGAGCTCGTCCGTTTGCCGACCGTCTTTACCGTGATCGCCGACGTCGCCGCGGCGTTTCTGTTTG
The DNA here is from genome assembly GCA_041685355.1 of Pirellulaceae bacterium. GTDB lineage: Bacteria > Planctomycetota > Planctomycetia > Pirellulales > Pirellulaceae > JAWLFY01. The sequence goes on from JAWLFY010000020.1 coordinate 21,174, forward strand.
TGGCGGGTGGGGCGAGCCCGCCGGGACGGATGGCGACGGTCGTCGCCGCGGCCGTCGCGCTCTACTGGGCCGGCATGGTGCTCAACGACCTGTTCGATTTGGAACAAGACCGGCGCGAGCGTTCGACACGACCGTTGGCGTCGGGGCGAATCGCGACGTCGGCGGCGTGGCGTGCCGGTTGGGGATTGCTCGGGGTTGGCGTCTTGTTGGGGGCCGCCAGCGGCTACGTCCCGTCGGGGGATGCCGATCCGACGTGGCTTCCGGCGTTGATCGCCGGCTTGCTCGCGGTCGCGATCGTCGCATACGACGGGCCGCTCAAGGCGACGCCGGCGGCGCCGGCCGCGATGGGGGCGTGCCGGCTGCTCAGTTTCCTGCTCGGCGCCGCCGTGGCGTTGCCGGCCCCGGGTGTGGCCGAGGGGCCGCCGATCCCGCGATTCGTTTTGGGGATCGCGTGCGGGTTCGGGTTGTACGTGATGGGGATCACGGCGGTCGGGCGGCGCGAGGCGGTCGGGGACCGGCGGATCCAGTTCTTCACGGGGTTGGTCGTGACGACGATCGGGGCCGCGATTTTGGCGTTCGCCCCCCGGCTCGCCGGGCCGCGTCCCGACTGGCACGCGTCGACGCTCGGGACCTTTCCGCTATTGATCTTTCTGATCGCGGGCCCGGTGATCGTGCGTCAGGCGCGGTTGCTGGTGGACGCCCCGCCGCGACGGATCCAAGCGGCGGTCCGGGTCGGCGTGTTGACGATCATCCCGTTGGCGGCCGCGTTCGCGTTCTTGGGGGCCGGCCCGGCGTGGGGGATCGCGATTTTCGCGTTGGTCGTGCCGTCGTTGGCGTTGGCCAGTCGGTTCCGCGTGACTTGAACGAGGACGCCCCCACCCGATGCCTGACGACCCGCTCGCCGCACACCGACGCCCGCGGCCGCGTCGTGACCCGCTGATGCTCGGTTTCCATACCGCGGGGTTGCTGCTTCACGACGAACCGACCGCGATCGAGGAGTTGTCTCGGATCGGGTATTCCGCCGTCACGCTTCGACCACGCCGCGGACATCTCGATCCCGATAGCCGCCACCTCGGCGATTGGATCGACCGCGTCCGCGGGGCGGCCGAGCGGTGTGGCGTGCGGTTGGTTCTCGACGCCGACGGGCGGTTCATGCACGACCCCCGGGTCGACCGCGGGCCGTCGCTTGCGGCGGCGAATCGGGACGAAGCGGAGGGGGCGGTTCGGTGGCTCGAAACGATCGTCGACGTCGCCGACCGACTTAGGGCGACCGCCGTGACGTTCGCCACCGGGGCAGCCCCTTCGCCGTTGACGTTGACGTCCGACGAGCAAACGCTCGAGCGACTCGCCGCCCAGATTCGGTTGCTCGCGGCCGCGGCCGAAGGTCGGACGACCCTCGCGATCCGCCCGGCGTCGGGACAGGCGGTCGCGACGGTCGCCCAGTACGAACGTTTGCTGCAATGGCTCGACGCCGACCCCGTTCCCGGCTTGGCGGCCGATATCGGCGAGATGATCACCGGAGGAGAGCTTCCGATCGCCGACCGGTTGGCGAGGAACACCCGGTCGTTGGCGTGCGTCTACTTGTGCGACCGCGGTGGCGGGGTTCCGGGGGATCGACGGTTCGGCCACGGCGACGTCGCCCTCGGCCGTGTCACCCGTTCGTTGCAATCGATGGGGTTTGCAGGTCCGGTGATCCTGCGGGTCGAAGGGCATAGCGAATGGGGGCTGGAGTCCGCGGCGGAGGCGTTCGGCCAGATCAGCCGCGGGGACTAGCCAGATCAGCCGCGGGGACTTGGCGGTGAACCGGGGCGGCGACCGTGAAACGTCACGGTGGGCGTGTGAAACAGGAAAAAACGGGGTCGGAACGGCGAAATTGCTGGACCGACGACCCTGGACACGTCTATCATTCGGGACGGAGTCGGATCGGAGAGCGGACGGTTATGTCAGATGTTTTTACCAATCCGGCCGTGCGGGCTGGCGCCGCGGTAGTGGTCCTGTGCGTCCTGATTACGGGCGGTTTTTATCTCCTGTCAATCTTTCGGGACTACGCCGCGCACGACCGGGAAACCTCCAACGACGGACTGTCAAACTTGCGAGAAATGAAACGCAGGGGTGACATCAGCGAGGAGGAATTCCGAACTATACAAGCGACAGCCGAACGGCGAACCGCTTCCCCGGCCGAGACCGACGACCGCACCTCCCCGGACACGACGTCCACCCCGGACACGACGTCCACCTAGCGATCTCGCGTCGAATCCGTCGAAAGGCAACCGCCGATCGATTCACGGTCCCACGATCACGCCCTCCCAATTCCGTCGGGCATACGCGTCGTGTGACCATATTTTGCAACTTGATGGCAATGTTTGACCAGCCAGGAGTCGTGTATGCCCTCGAAGGATAATTCCGGATCCCGCCGCGGAAGCTCGGCAACGAAGAAGAACGCTTTTTGTTCTTTCTGTCGCAAGAGCTATCGTGACGTCGGGCCGCTCGTGGAAGGCCCGGGCGATGTTTATATTTGCGGCGAATGCATTGAGCTTTGCCAATCGATCCTCGACCAGGAACAGCGTCGTCGCGGCCCGACGAAGACACTGTTCAACGAAATCCCGACGCCTCGCACGATCTGTGAGCACCTCGACGAATACGTGATCGGTCAGACGGCCGCGAAACGTATCCTCGCCGTTGCCGTCCACAATCACTACAAGCGGCTCAACAGCGGCTGGGAAGGGAGCGGCGAGGTCGAGATCGAGAAGAGCAACATCCTGCTCGCCGGCCCGACCGGCAGCGGGAAGACGCTGCTCGCCCGATCGCTCGCCCGGATGCTGAACGTCCCGTTCGCGATCGGCGACGCGACGACCTTAACCGAAGCGGGTTACGTCGGCGAAGACGTCGAGAACCTGCTGCTCAAACTGCTGCACGCCGCCGATTTCGACGTCGAAGCGGCCCAGCGGGGGATCTTGTACATCGACGAGGTCGACAAGATCGGTCGGACCAACGGCAACGTTTCGATCACCCGAGACGTCTCCGGCGAAGGTGTCCAGCAAAGCCTGTTGAAGATGCTCGAGGGGACCGTCGCGAACGTCCCGCCCCAAGGCGGACGGAAGCACCCCGAGCAGCAATACATCCAGATGGACACGAGCAACATCTTGTTTATCTGCGGCGGGACCTTCGTCGGCATCGACGAGATCATCCGCAAACGGCTCGGTCACCGGACCCTCGGGTTCGGCGGCGGGACGGGGACCCGGAACGACCAATCGTCCGGCGAACTGCTCGCCCAAGTCGAGACCGAAGATATCCTGAAGTTCGGGCTGATCCCCGAACTCGTCGGCCGGATGCCGATCGTCAGCTACCTGCAACCGCTCGACGAGGAAGGGCTGATCCGCGTCCTCCGCGAACCGAAGAACTCGCTGATCAAGCAGTACCAAGCGTTGTTCCAAATGGAGAACTGCGAGCTGCACTTCACCGACGAGGCGCTCCACTTCGTCGCCCGCCGGGCGCTCGACAAGGGTGTCGGCGCCCGCGGCCTGCGAGGGATCCTCGAAGAGGTGATGCTCGACATCATGTACGACTTGCCCGAACAGGAAGACGGCAGCGTCTACACGATCGACGAGAGCGTCGTGGCGGGAGCCCGCAAGCTGTTCCCGATGCCGACGACCAAGAGCGCGTAACCGGCGCGAACGTCACCACCGACCGCCGGCTTCCCCGTTGGCCGCACCTTCACGCCGAAGCCGCGTTCCCGGCTTCGGCGTTTTTCGTTTGCCGATGACGCGATTCATGGCAGACGGACGAGTCGGCGTTCCCGGCCCGATCGTGTCACCGCCCGGCGCGGTTTCGCAACGTCTCGATCCGTTGCCCGAACTCCGGCGTCCAATACACGAAGTCTCCGAATCCGGCGAAAGCCCGAGAGCCATGCCGTGGCCACGGGCGGATCGCGCCGGCATGCAGGCGAACGTATTCCGCGCGATCCTCGGTCATGAGCACGCCCCGTTCCCGCATCGGCGCGGGGATCTCGCGACGCCTCGCCGGGTCGTCGAGTGTTCGCAAGTCGGCGTCCAAGACTTCGATCCATTGTCGCACCAAGTGGTCAACGAAACGCTCGGTACGACGTCGCTCGATCGACAACCACACTCGCGTGCCCATGCGATCGCTGAGCCGTGCCCCAGCGAGATCCTTCTCCGGGTTGATCGCCCCCGATTTCAGCCAAGGCTCTTCTTGAAACCGTTGCCAGTCCCCGATCAGCGACATCCGACGCGACTCGCGGCGGAGCGACCGATCGGGGATCTTCCCCACGAGACGTACGATCGTCTCACGGTCGATCCCGTGGGCGTCGTCGTCGATCCAGTCGGACAGCCGGCTCACCGCAGCTTCCTCGAGCTGATCCGCGGCCAACACGAACGACAGCGGGAGCTCGCCCGCGGCACCGCGACGCCGAAGTTCGCCCGCCCAACGAAGCATCACCTCGACCTTCTTTGAATTGATCTCCGACACCATTGCCGACATCGCTTCGTAAGATCGCCGTCCGTCCGGCCAGCCGCCCGGTGGTGGTGCGACCGACGGGCCGGCATGGATGATCCCCTCCCCTGTCCGCTGTAGCAATTCCGTGATCACGAGATTTCCAGTGATCGGTTCGTCCGAAGCGAGTTCCGCGTCGAGCCTCTCGAGCAGTCCTTCCGGTTCCGAGACGGGGGTAACGCCCTGTTCGCTGTGGATCAACGTTTTTCGAAGTCGGCGACTCTCGTCGGGAGACATCGTATCCGACAGGCTCGGCAGCTCGATCGCCGCCATCGATTCGCGCCACCGCGGGATCGCGTCCGGTGTCGTCACCCAGCGATGTCCGAACACGACAAACGCCGGTATCCCCACCGCGAGCGCCGTGTAGGCGACCACCCGTAAGTCGAAGGCCCGGTCGACGCGGCCTTCGAGCCACGGGCCGGTCAACCGCCAAGTCGCGAACATCAATACCGGCACAACCCAGACCGCGTGGAAGCGGTACTCCGGGTACAAATCGGTCGCGAACATCACCGACAACCCGATCGTCGCGACCGCCGCGTACGCGGGGGCGGCGAAGAACGCGAACGCAGCCCGCCGAGTCCACATCGAAACCAAACCGCCGAACGCGAACGCGATCATCATCACGGTCCCTATCGACACGACCGTCGCCATCAACGCCAGCCCGATCGTCGCGACGGAGACGTAGAGGGGCTTGGCAAAGAATGCGGACGCCGGCCGCCGGATCAACATCGACACCAACATGCCGACCAAGGACCCGACCAACATCACGCCTCCTACCGTCCATGCCGCCGCGACTGGCCAGCCAGGCAGGACCCCATCTGTCCGGAAGGTCGATCCCGCCGCGACGATCCACAACCCGAGCAAAATCAGCGGGACGACCAACCGTGTCCGCCAAACGGCGGTTGGCGTGACGCCGTGGCAGGCCAAGAATTCGCGGCGGCCCGGACGCAGGTCACCGGAGAACGCGAGGCATCCGAGCCACATGCTTAGCAGCGGCGCCACGCCGTACGGTCCGACCGCCACGAGGAGTTGTTTCCATAGCGACTTGCCGGGTGCCCCGAAGTCAGTGATCCGGTCCAACCCGCACACGGCGAACCCCAGCAACAAGATCGCGATGCCGGCCCATCCCATTTGCCGCGCATGCTGCCACACCAGTCCGACGTTCGCCGAGGGCCGCCAAGCCGTCGTCGGACTCGGGGGCCGATACGCCCTTGCCGTCGAGAGAGCCGCCGACGGGGACGACCCGCTAACGATCGCGCTGGCGATCCAGTCCCGGATCGGCGCCATCGCCGATTGCAACCGATACCACGCCGCCCACCGCTGCAGCGACGCTGCCGTTACAAGCGCCGCGATCGCGAGCAGGCAATTGACCACGATCCCTTGATCGCTCGGTAATGATCGCATCACCGAATCGGCAATCACGAAACTGGCCACCGCCGCCGCCGTGATCAACGGGACCACCGCCAAGATTCCGCTCACCGGCGATCGGAACGCGTATGCCGTGACGAAGCTGCACAGAAGCAGTAGGCCGCTGAAGTAGAGCGAACCGAGCACCCCCGCGGTTTCCGCTTGCGGGCTTCGCGGGGAGGGTGACACGTTGGGCGGGAAGCTGAGCCACTGGAGCCACAACATTCCAGACGCGGCGATCCAAACGCAGCCGACAAGCCCGACCGCGACCAACAGTTTCGCGTCGGCGATGCGTCGCCAGCTCGGCGGCAACGTCCGCAACCAGTCGAGCGTTTTCGCGTCCCCTTCGGTCCCGACCAACATCGCCGGGGCGCCGAGCGCCGCCAGGTTCGGGGTCAGGATCCAAATCGCGAAGGCCACCTCGAGGTTGGCTTCGGGGAGTATCGCCGCGACCCCGTTCATCACGATCGAGAACGCGATCACGGCGACCGCCAACGGTCGGACGGTCCGCCAATCCTTCCAGATCAAATGCCGTAGAGTTTTCCGACCGTTCATCCGACCGTCCTCCCGAGTTGCAGGTCTCGCCCGTCCTCGGGGTACCCCTCGCCGGCGCTTTCGCCGTCCCAAGCCGACCCGTCACGGCCGCACACCGCGACGACGATCTCTTCCAACGACGCTCGCGACGCCGACGCCTCGACGACGCCCGACTCGGGCGACAACGTTTCACGCCATCGATCGTCCAGCCCTCGAACCAACCATCGCGTTTGTCGTCCACGAGTCGACTCGGACAAAACCTCTTCCGCCGGCGGCGTCGTCTCCACCCAAGGGTCGTCCCGCCGCGCCGTCAGGATCATGTACTCCTGTTGCAATTCGGTGAGCGGCCGAACCAAGCGTCGACGTCCCTCGTGCAGAATCGCGACGATGTCGGCGACCCGTTCGACTTCGTTAATTTGATGACTGCTCAGCAACACCGTCTTGCCGGTCGCCGCGCGGTCGACCATCGATTCGAGGAACTCGCGTCGGACCATCGGGTCGAGTCCCGATGTCGGCTCGTCCAAGATCAGCAGGTCCGGGTCGTGCGCCGTCGCCAGCGCGAGCGCCACTTTCGCGCGTTGGCCCTTGCTCAAGTTTCCGATCCGCGTCCCCGTCGGCACGGCCCCCTTGGCGACCGAGTCGAGGTACCGCTCGAGGAACGCGTCGTCGTAGAACCCGGACGCGAACCAGCCGATCTCCGCCGGGGTCATCCAGTCGTACAGCGCGGGGAACTCAGGGACATAACCGACCTCGCGGCGGATCGCGTGCGATTCCCGAAGCGGGTCGCGGCCGAGCACCCGGGCCGTCCCGGCATCGGGGCGGACGAACCCGGTCAAGATTCGGATCAGCGTTGACTTGCCCGCCCCGTTTTCCCCCAGCACCGCAAACACGACGCCGGGGGGAATCTCGAGGCTGACGTCGTCGAGCGCTTGCGTCTCGCGGTACCGTTTGCAAAGGCCGTCGATCGTGATCACGGGTTCCATCGGTGACTCCAGGACTGGTCGAAAAGGGGCCAGAATTGATCGAAAAGGGGAGCGAGATCGAAAAGGGAAACGCGTGGGTGGGAGACCGGCCGGGACGCGTCACGGCGGCGCCGCGGCTTGCTCCCGAGTTCGCGATTGGGACTCCAGTTCTGCCTCGAACAGCTCGCGGAGTTCGTCGGCGGTCATCCCGCCGGCCAACGCGTCGGCCAACGCCCGGCGGACCGCATCGGCGACCATCGTGTTGCGGGCCCGCCGACACCCGGCCGCGGCGTCGCGGCGGACCAGCATCCCGCGGCCCCGGAGCGATTCGAGGACGCCGTCCGCTTGGAGCTGCTGATAGGCCCGCGCGATCGTGTTCGGGTTGATCGCCAGCTCCGTCGCCAGCTGGCGGACGCTCGGTACCCGCTGGCCGCCGCTCAGCAATCCGTCGGCGACCGCCAATTTCACCTGCCGGATCAGCTGCTCGTAGATCGGGACGTCTCCCGCCGGATCGATCTTGAAAAACATCCCAAACCCTCTCGATTAGGTGTGTCTCTGTATTGGTACACCGAGTTTTGTCGGAGGTCAAGCTTTTTCCGTGCCGGATTCGGGAGTCGTTGGGGAGGGAGGTCGGGGAAGGCGGACGGGGGATCGATTACTCATCGCGGCCCGTTTCGATTACGAGCACGAGCACGAGGCCGAGCACGAGCACGAGCACGAGCACGAGCACGAGGCCGAGCACGAGCACGAGGCCGAGCACCGCTTCGCTGAGCGCGAGTAGGAGGCTTGGCTGAGTGGGAGGCGTGGCTGCGTAGGAGTAGGAGTACGAGTAGGAGTACGAGTAGGAGTACGAGTAGGAGTACGAGTAGGAGTACGAATGGGAGTACGAATGGGAGTACGAATGGGAGTACGAATGGGATTACGAGTGGGATTACGAGTGGGAAAAGCGTTGCGAGTGCGGGGAGGTCGGGGGCGGAATGGGATTGACGGGCGAGGGGAATCGGAGAGGTGTTGGGGGGGCTGGGAGGGAGCTAAGATCGTCGGGCCGAGCGAACGGTCTGTTTCACCCCGAATCTTGAACCCGCATCCATCCCTGGCTGATCGAACATGCGTAAAGGAATCATTCTCGCCGGCGGCGCCGGCACCCGGTTGCACCCGATCACGCGGGCGATCAGCAAGCAGTTGCTGCCGATCTACGACAAGCCGATGGTCTATTTCCCCCTTTCCACGCTGATGCTCGCGGGAATTCGCCAAGTCTTGTTGATCTCGACGCCGCACGATTTGCCCGGGTTTCGGCGACTATTCGGCGACGGGTCGCAGTGGGGATTGGAGATCGAGTACGCCGAGCAGCCACGTCCGGAGGGATTAGCTCAGGCGTTCGTGATCGGACGGGAATTCATCGGCGACGATCCCGTCACGCTCGTTTTGGGCGACAACATCTTCTACGGCCAGGGATTCAGCCAACAGCTGGTTCGCGTCGCCGAGCGTCCCTCGGGGGCGACGATTTTCGGGTACCACGTGCAAGACCCGCATCGGTACGGGATCGTCGCGTTTGACCGCGGCGGAAAAGTGGTCTCGATTGAGGAGAAGCCGGCCGAACCGAAATCGGCGTACGCCGTGCCGGGGCTTTATTTCTATGACAACCGAGTCGTCGAGATCGCGGCGAACTTGAAGCCGTCGCCTCGCGGGGAGCTGGAGATCACGGACGTCAATCGGGTCTATCTCGAGTCAGGCGAACTCCAAGTCGAACTGCTTTCCCGCGGGTTCGCGTGGCTCGACACCGGTACCCGTGAATCGCTGCTCGACGCATGCAATTTCGTCGCCGCGATCGAGAAGCGGCAAGGGCTAAAGATCGGGTGCCCCGAGGAGATCGCTTTGCGGATGGGCTTCATCGATCCGGCAGCCTTGCGACGGCTGGCGGCCGAGATGAACAACGAGTACGGCCGCTATCTGGAAGAGGTGAGCCGAGACGCCGAGACGGACCGGATTCACCAACGATGACCCTCGGAGTCCTTCTCCGAAAAAGGGGGCGACCCGAATGGCACTCACGTTGTGGTGTTCACCAACCCCGGGCGGATCATCCGCCGTCAACGGCGATCGATCGATCCGCAAGGTTCGTGAGACCGGACGGCTCGCGGCGTTCCGCGATGGGGTCGGCGGCGCGTGACAGAGCTTCGTGAGACCGGCCTGATTGCCCCGTTCCGCGATGGGGTCGGCGGTGCGCGTGACGCAAGCACTCGCTTGCATTGGTGCTGAATCTACGAGCATCCCACGAGCGTCGCCGAGAGTCTCGGAAGGCTTTTTTCAAGCAATTCTTAATTTTTAACTTCTTTCTGCCGAGCGAGTTACGAGCGGTCGGCCCACGCCCCCTCAGGCGTTGGCTCGGGTGTTGCTTAACGAGTGCCGCCAGAGCGGACGTTCTCGTTCGATCAGCGATCGACTCGCGAGCTTTTCAGGATGGCCCGGGCAGGAGTCGGACGGTGTGAGAACTTCGGAAGGTCACCGCTCGCCGTGAGGTTCGGCGATCGTCGTGATCGGCGGCCTCGAGTTTTCACCCGCCACGAGAAAAAGGCGAACTCTACATGATTCATGTTTTCAGAGCCCAATGGCTCACCCCCGTACTCCTGTTGGGGATCTTGGGAGTCGGCGTGTCACTCGCGTCGGTCGCTTCCGCTCAGGACGAGCCGTCGGCCGCATCGGAAGCGGTTGAAGCAACCGACGCGGGTGGTGCGTCCGAGGAGATGGCCACGGAAGAAGCGGCGGCCGAGGAGGAAGGGAACCCGGCCGGTTGGAATGACGGCGACGCGACGTCGGCCCTCTCCTATGAGGACGCGAACGATTACACGATCAACACGTTAATCATGTTCGTGTGTGCGGTTTTGGTGTTGTTCATGCAAGCCGGCTTCGCGATGGTCGAAGTGGGGATGAACTCGGCCAAGAACACGGTCAACATTCTCGCCAAGAACGTGATGGACCTGTCGGTCGGGATCCTTCTTTATCTGTTCATCGGATACGGGTTGATGTACCCGGGGTCGTGGATCGCGGAAGGTTATCTCGGAGCCCCGTCCGCGTTTGTCACTCGCGACGCTCAGGTGGGCGAAGGCGACGTGTGGTCGGTCGCACCGACCTATTCGGATGGTGCGTACGCCAGCAACTCGGTCGACTTCTTGTTTCAGGCCGCGTTCGCCGCGACGGCCGCCACGATCGTTTCCGGGGCGGTTGCCGGGCGGATGAAGTTTCAAGCGTACTTGGTTTACAGCGCGATTCTGACCGGGATCATTTACCCGATCAGCGGGGCGTGGAAATGGGGGGGCGGATTCCTGGACGCGATGGGTTTTCAGGACTTTGCCGGGAGCGTCGTGGTGCACGCGGTGGGCGGGTTCGCCGGGTTGGCCGGGGCGATTTTCCTGGGCCCGCGGATCGGCCGTTACACCTCCGACGGCAAGAGCGTGGCGATTCCCGGGCACAACATCGCCTTCGCCGCACTCGGCGTGTTCATCTTGTGGATCGGTTGGTACGGGTTTAATCCCGGTAGCCAGCTGACTTACTCCGGAGCCCTTAACGCCGAAGCGACGACGTACATCGCCTTGACCACCACGATCGCGGCGGCCGGTGGTGCGGTTTTGGCGATGGTGACCGGATGGGCCTTGTTCGGGAAACCGGACCTGACGATGGCGCTCAACGGCGTGCTCGGCGGTTTGGTGTCGATCACGGCGAACTGTGATCGGGTGACTCAGGTCGAATCGTTGATCATCGGTGCGATCGGCGGGGTATTCGTCGTCGCCGGGATCGTGATGCTCGACAAGTTGAAAATCGATGACCCGGTGGGGGCTTGGCCGGTCCACGGGCTGTGCGGCGTGTGGGGCGGGATCGCCACCGGGATTTTCGGCGATTTGCCGGACGGGATCGAATCGGTCGGAGCGTTCGTGACCGTCCAGGTGATCGCCTCGGTGGTGATCTGTGTTTGGGCGTTCATCACGATGTCGATCGTGTTCGGGGCGCTCAAGGCGGCCGGGATGTTGCGAGTCAGTGCGGAAGAAGAGCAAGCCGGATTGGACATTTCCGAGCATGGCATGCACGCCTATCCGTCCGACGCGGTTGCCGGCGGATCGATCGCTTGAACCATGACGTCTACCCACCGCCGTCCCGTCGTCACCCGGTGAGAGCCGGGTGGCGGCGGGGCACCCGGTGAGGGACGTCTAACGAAGCTTCTCGGCTCTTGCCTGGGCCAGAAGAAGCCCCAATGACCCGTGTCCGAGTGTCCGCCTCACTCGGCGCGGGTCGGGGTTTTTTATCTCGCCGGTGTTCTCCGGCCAAGCGTCCCCGGCTTCATCCCGGCGGAGATTCCGGTACGATTCGTGCCGCCGACCTGATCGGAAGTCACGCGCCTTTCGATCGCGTTTCGCGTTTGCCGCCTCCCGTTGCATTTTGAATCTTGGTATTCCGACGTGAAGCTGATCATCGCCATCGTTCAACCCGGCAAGCTCGAGTCGGTCAAGGAAGCGTTGACTCGGGTGGAGGTCCACCGGTTGACCGTGTTGGATTGTCAGGGATTCGGTCGCCAGAAGGGGAAGACGGGCGTGTACCGTGGCCAAGAGCGGACCGTCAACCTGTTGCGGAAGGTCCAGTTACAGATCGCGGTCAACGAAGAGTTCGTCCAACCGACGATCGACGCGATCTTGGAGGGTGGACGGAGCGGCGAAAGCGGCGAGATCGGTGACGGAAAGATCTTCGTGCTGCCGATGGACGACTGCGTGCGGATCCGGACCGGCGAGCGGGGATCGGAGGCGATTTGACCGGAGACGTCCGACTCGGCATGCTTGGAAACGGTCGATCAATGACTGACACGATCCCAAAACCTTAACGGAATCATGACCACTGAGAATCCGCTGGCCGGCAAACGCGTCCTGATTTTGACGGGGGACGTGTACGAAGACTTGGAGCTGTGGTACCCGAAGTTGCGGCTGATCGAGGCGGGGGCGGAGGTTGTCGTGGCCGGGCCCGACGCTTCGACGGGGTACGCGGGCAAGAACGGATATCCCTGCGTCAGTGACGCGTCGTTCCGTGAGGTGCACGCATCCGAATTCGACGCGTTGGTCGTTCCGGGGGGATTCATGCCGGACAAGGTCCGCCGCGACCCGATCGTGCTGGAGATCGTACGGTCGTTCGACGCGGCGTCGAAACCGATCGCCGCGATTTGTCATGGGGGCTGGATCCCGATTTCGGCGGGGGTGTATCGTGGGGTCCGCGTCACCGGTTCGCCCGGAATCAAGGACGACCTAGTCAACGCCGGGGCGACTTTCGAGGACGCCGCGGTCGTCGTCGACGGGCACCACGTTTCGAGCCGTCGCCCGGACGATCTCCCCGATTTCTGCCGGGCGCTGATCCCGTTGATCGCGGCATCGGCGTGACGCGACGGGAGGGTTGCGGCGCAGCGGGGCTCGAGCAAGCCGGTTACGCCCGCGTCGGTTTGGCGGGTGGGGGTGACAGGGGGACGGGGATCAACGATCTTGACCCCACGCTTCCAGTTCCGTGCCCTTACGAATTTTAACCCTGTGGCTCCATCTTCCCCCGTTTCAATGCCTGGTGACTCGGGCGACTCAGTGCCT
>JAWLFY010000020.1:34294-46121 GCA_041685355.1 Pirellulaceae bacterium
GTGACTCGGGCGACTCAGTGCCTCGTGACTCGGGCGACTCAGTGCTTGGCGATTCGGGCGACGTGACGTCCGCGGCGGTCGACAAGAGCGGGTCGCGGGTTCGCGAAATGTTCCGTCAGATCGCCCCGCGATACGACCGGATGAACCATCTGTTGTCGCTCAACATCGACCGCTATTGGCGGCGGCGGGCGGTGCGGAAGTTAGACCTCGTTCCTAGTTTTCCGGCCTTGGATGTCTGTACCGGGACGGGCGACTTGGCGCTCGCGATCGCCGATCAGGCTGCCCCCTCGGTTCGCGTTTTGGGGAGTGATTTCTGTCACGCGATGCTCGAAATCGCTTGCCAGAAGCGGGAATCGTTGGACTCCGATTCGGCGACACCGGAGTTTTTGGAAGCCGACGCGCAGTTACTCCCGTTCGCCGATAACACGTTTCAGTGCGTCACGGTCGCGTTCGGGTTGCGGAACGTGGCCGATACCGATCGGGGGCTTCGCGAGATGATCCGCGTGTGTCGTCCCGGTGGTCAAGTTTTGGTGCTCGAGTTTTCCCAGCCGACGGTTCCCATTTTATCCCACGGGTACCGCTTCTATTTCCGGCACATGCTTCCACGGGTCGGGCAGTGGATGGCCCGCAACGACAAGTCGGCGTATGAGTACCTGCCGCAATCGGTGGGCGAATTCCCCTGTGGGGAGGCGCTCGCCGAGCGGATGTCGAAAGCGGGACTCGTCTCGGTGACGTTCACGCCGCTGACGTTGGGCGTTGCGACGATCTATGAAGGGCGAAAAGCGTCGTGAGCGTCTCGCTTTCCGGTTCTGGCGTTTCGTCGGGGACGCGTCCGCGGCGCGTGGTGTTGGCGATGACCGGGGCGAGCGGGGCGCCGTATGCGATCCGGTTGTTGCAAGTCTTGTCGCGATCGCCCGTCGAGATCCATTTGACGATCAGCCCCAGCGGCGCGGCGGTCATCCGCCAGGAGCTCGGGCTCACGGTCGACGTCCGCCGGCCCGACTTAGAAGAGCTGCTGCGGTTCCGCCCGGCGTGGTCGGTTTCTGGTTCGGGTTCGGCGGTCCGGGCGAGTGCGGAGGGCAGCGAAGCCGCCGGGGCAAGCGGGGTGGTCCCGGTGTTGGGGTCTGGTGCCGGTGCCGAGGGCCGGTTGCGATTTCACCAGTACGACGATTACATGACGCCGATCGCGAGCGGTTCGTTTCAAACCGACGCGATGGTCGTTTGTCCGTGCAGCGGGAGCACGTTGAGCGGGATCGCGCGGGCGGCGGCGTCGAACCTGATCCAGCGTGCCGCCGAGGTGCACCTCAAGGAGCACCGGAAATTGGTACTCGTCCCGCGGGAGACGCCGATGAGTGTGCTCCAACTCGAGAACCTGCACCGCGTCGCGACGGCGGGGGCGGTCGTGTTGCCGGCGATGCCGGGGTGGTACCACGGAGTCGATTCGCTCGATTCGATCGTGGACTTCGTCGTCAGCCGGATCCTGGATCAACTCGAGATCGATAACCGGCTGATCGGGCGTTGGGGCGAATCTTGAGTGGGGTCGGGATCGTGACGCGGAGACGTCCTGGCCTCGGCGATTGGTTCGGGTTGGTCCGATTCAGCCACACGATCTTCGCGCTTCCGTTCGCGATTTTGGCGACGGTGATGGCGGCGGTCACGCCGCTGCCCTCGGGGGAGGTTCCGGGAATCCGGCCTCGCGACGTCGTCGCGATCTTGTTGTGCATGGCGCTGGCGCGGAGCGCGGCGATGGCGTTCAACCGGTTGGTCGATCACCGGATCGACGCCAAGAACCCGCGGACGGTCGGACGGCATCTGCCGGCGGGGCGGATGACACGGTCGCAGGTGGCTTGGTTCACCGCGTGGTGCGGGGCAGGGTTTGTCGCGTCGACGGCGATCTTCCTTCCCAACCCGTTGCCGCTCGCGTTGTCGGTCCCGGTGCTGCTGTTCTTACTCGGGTATAGCCTTGCCAAGCGTTTCACCGCGGCAGCCCATTTGTGGTTAGGGGTGGCGCTCAGTTTGGCCCCGATTTGCGTGTGGGTGGCGATTCGCGGGACGGAATCGGTGAGCACCCCGTCGGATCTGTGGCCGCCGGCGGTGTTGGCGGCGGCGATCGCTTGCTGGGTCGCCGGGTTCGACATCATCTACGCGTGCCAAGACGCGTCGTTCGATGCCGGGGAGGGGTTGCACAGTGTTCCCGCCAAGTTCGGGATCGCGGGAGGTTTGCGGATCGCGGCGGCGTTCCACTTGGTGATGTTGGGATTCCTGGCGGTGTTGCCTCGGGTCGCGGTTTCGTCCGGACTCGGGCCGTTATTCTGGGGCACCGTCGCGGCGGTCGGCGTGTTGGTCGTTCGACAGCACCGGTTGGTCCGCCCCGAGGACCTGGACCGCGTGAATCAGGCTTTTTTTGGCACCAACGCGGTGATCAGCGTGTTGATCATGGTCGGCGGGATCGCCGATTGTTGGGTTTGAGTGCCTTGCCACAAAGGGTCCGCCCCTTTTCGGAGAGGCTCTCGGTCAAACGAGGTATTGGAGCAGCGCGGTCGCGATCCCGAGGACCATGAAGAATCCGCACATGTCGGTGACGGTGGTCAGCAGGGGCCCGGAGGCGACGGCCGGGTCGGCGCCGAAGCGGCGGAGGAGCAGCGGGGTGACCCCGCCGACGGCGCCGGAGATCAGCGTGTTGAGAGACATCGCCATGCAGATCACGGCCCCGAGGGCGAAGTTCCCTTTCCAGACCCACGCGACGATCCCCAGGATCACGCCGACGACGACCCCGTTGATCAGCCCGACGAGGAGTTCGCTGCGGATCACCCGCAGGGCGTCACGAGGCCGCAGCACGCCAAGGATCAGTTCGCGGATCGTGACCGCGGCGGCTTGGCTGCCGACGTTCCCGCTCATGTCGGAGATGATCGGCAGGAACAGCGCCAGCGCGATCACCGCCTCGAGAGTCGCTTCGTAGTAAGAGATGATGCTTGCGGCGACGAGGTTCAACCCGATGTTGCCGACCAGCCACACCATCCGACGGCTGGTTCGTGGCCACAGCGGCATCGAGCGGATCTCTTCGCCGGAGACGATCCCGCGGCTTTTCATGTAGGCCCGGTCATGCCACTCGGTCCACGCCTCGTCGACGGCCCGGCGTTGCAGCACGCCGACGAGGACGCCCTCGGCGGAGACGACCGGGACGCCGAGGAAGGAATGCTCTTCGAAAAATTGGTGGAGGTCTTCGAGCGGGGTTTCGTCGCGGACCGAGAGGGGATGATCGATCATCACCTCGCCGACCTCGACGCGCCGCTTGGCGAGCAACAGGTCGCGCATCCGGAGGACGCCCCGCAGCGTCCCGTCTCGGTCGCACACGTACGCGTATTGGACTTCGTAGTCACGGTATTCGTCCGCCTTCGCTTCCAAGTCGGCGAGGACATCCGCGACGGTCTGGTGCATCCGGTAGCGGAGGTACTCGCTACCCATCAGCCCTCCGGCGACGTAGTCCTCGTACTCGCTGAGCCGCCGCGCCGAGGCCGCCTCGGTCGGGGTCATCTGTCGCAGGATCGCCTCGGCGTCGGCCTCGTCGAGCTCGGTCAGGAGGTCAGCCTGATGGTCGCTCGGCAGGTGGTCGACGATCGCGGCGGCGTCCTCGGGGCTGGCCTCTTCGACCAGCTGCACCGCTTGGACAAGCGGCAACTGCTCGAGAAGGTCGGCGGCGGACTCGGGGGACAGCCGTGAGATCATCGCCGTCCGTTGGCTTTCGTCGAGCCGGGAGACGACGAGGGCGAGGTCTTGCGGGTGGCGGTCTTCGAGCCACGGGTCGAGCGGTTCGGTCGACTCCGCTTCGAGCAACTCGGCGAGCTCTTCCCACGGCTCCGTCGTCGGCGCGTCAGCTTCGTTCATCGCGGGGAGTCCTTCGTTCGTCACGTTCGTCGCGATTCGGTTGTCCCGAAGATAGCCCATCTGGTCGATTCGCTCGCCGGGGGTTGACCGTTGACCGGGCGTCCGAGCTGCCATTGACACTCGGTTCGGCGAAATCCTACGGTTCGCGGGCGACAGGATCGGGACCGGACGGCGAGCGGCGGACCCCCGCACGGAGGCGGATAGGTGGGACGATTTTTCCCGTTTTGCTGATCCCCCGGTGCCCCCCCGTCCGAAGAACCGGAACTAGACGATGTCGGAATCGGAACGTTGGACAAGATTGGCAGGGATGCTGAACATGAATTCGAAACGGACACGCATCGCCTTGGTCGGATGCACTTTGGCGGCGGTCACGGCCGGCGGGTGTCGGAGCTCGATGCCCGGATTGAACATGTTCGGTTGGAACCGCGAGCCGTCCCCCGAGACGCTCGCCGGGACCGGCCCGACAACGACGTATCCGGCCCCTCCGTCCGCGAACGCGAAGCCGCAAGCGATCGACTCGATCGCGGCCGACGTGAGCGGCTCCGAGGGGGCCCAGCCCGGATCGGTTGATCGCGGCCCCGGATCGGTGAAGGGCACCCCCGGCGCGTCACCATCGGCGACCCAGATGGCCGGGATGAACTTCGGCGGCGGAGACATCGACACGGGGGCATCGTCGGGGCCGGGGGCATCGTCGGGGCCGGGGGCATCCGCATCGGGCCGAACGAGTCAGAACCCGTCCGCGGCGAACCTCGCCGCCGCTCAGGCGAACGGGTTCAACCCGGGCGGGGCCGCGACGCCGGCGTCGGCCAACGGCTCGGCCGCGGCGTCACCCTCAACCAAGCCGAGCGGGACCGCCCCTTCTTACGACATGCCGTCGATGGCATCGATGTCGTCGACGCCGGCCTCGGCCCCCTCGACCACGTCGTCGATCGCCCCGCCGGCCGATATGTCGCCGGCCGACATGTCGATGGCCAACGCAGGCACCCCGAAGGCGACTTCAAAGCCGTCCGACAGTTCGGGCGGCTACACGCTTCCGCCCGGTCTCGATCCGGGCGCGGGCACCGACGTAGCCTCGAGCACTGAGGTAGGCTCGAGCACTGAGGTAGGCTCAAGCACCGAGGTAACAGCCAACGCTTCGGAGCCTCGTCGCGGGCCCGGTGACAAGCCGGCGTCGGCCGCAGGCACCGAAACGAAAGTTGCCGGCTCGGAACCGAAGGCCGCGGAGGAACCGGAAGCGGAGATCGCCACCCGACCCGAACAAGATGGCGGCTCCGGCGGCACATCGTCTGGATTTAGTTCGCCGTCGGGGAGCTACGCCCCCGGCAGCACTTCGGGTGAATCGGCCTACCCGTCGAGCCCGAGCCCTTCAGGCGGCTCGATCTATCGTTAACCTGAACCTCGTTCGCGGCATCCCGCCGGCGACGAGGGATGGGTTGGCATGACATCGACGGAAAAGCACGCACTCCGATTTCGCGTCGTGGGGTTGGACTGCGCCGAAGAGGTCGCGGTGCTGCGACGAGAACTCGGTCCGCTCGTCGGGGGCGAGGAGCAGCTCTCGTTCGACGTGCTCCGCGGGCGTTTGACGGTATCCGCCGAGGCGTCGGGGGTTGAGCCACGGCAAGTGATCGCGGCCGTGGCGAGAACCGGGATGCGTGCGGAGCCGTGGCGTGAGGACGCCGACGATGCCGGTTCGCGCGGGTTCTGGGAAAACTGGGGACGTGCGATTCTCACCGCCGTGAGCGGCGCCGCGATGGTCGCCGCGGTCACCCTCCACGCGGTCTTCGCCGGGGGCCTGATGGCCGCCTTCGGAGGCGGCGGCGCCGCGATCCCGTGGACGGTGAAGTCCGTCTACGTTTTGTCGATCGTGGCCGGAGTTTGGTTGGTTGCGCCGAAAGCGTGGTATGCCGCGCGGCGACTGCGGCCCGACATGAATCTGTTGATGTTGACCGCCGTGGTCGGTGCGGTGGCGATCGAAGAATGGTTCGAGGCGGCGGCGGTCGCTTTTCTCTTTTCGCTTTCGTTGTTGCTGGAGGCCTGGAGTGTCGGCCGGGCGCGTCGGGCGGTCGCGGCGTTGACGGACCTCGCGCCGCCGACGGTGCGGATCCGCACGGATCGCGGAAACGAAACGGAGGTCTCGCCGGACGACGTTTCGGTCGGGGCAACGTTCGTCGTCAAGCCGGGAGAACGGATCCCGCTCGACGGGGAAGTGCTGGAAGGAAAAAGCCAGGTCAACCAGGCTCCGATCACCGGGGAGAGCGAACCGGTCGCCAAGCGGCCCGCGGAGGATGTCTTCGCGGGGACGATCAACGGCGACGGGGCGCTGCTGATCCGATCGACGAAATCGGCCGACGAAACCACGCTGGCGAATATCATCCGGCTGGTGGGGGAAGCGCACTCGCGAAAGGCGCCGTCCGAGCGTTGGGTCGAGAAGTTCGCCCGCGTGTACACCCCCGCGGTGATGGCGGCAGCGGTCGCCGTGTTGATCGTTCCGCCGATCCTGCTTGGGGGATCATGGGAGAACTGGTTTTACAACGCGCTGGTGTTGCTCGTCATCGCTTGTCCTTGCGCGCTGGTGATTTCGACTCCGGTCAGCATCGTGGCCAGCTTGGCCGCCGCCGCGCGGCAGGGGATTTTGATCAAGGGTGGGGTGTACGTCGAAGCGCCCGCCCGACTTCGGGCGATCGCGTTCGACAAGACGGGGACGCTCACTTCGGGGAAACCGCGTGTCGTCGAGGTCGTTCCGCTGAACGGGCACGACGCGACGACGGTGTTGGAACGTGCCGTGGCTTTGGAATCGCGGAGCGAGCACCCACTGGCCCGCGCGATCGTCGAGTACGCGACAGCGGAGGGGATCCGAGTTTCGCCGGCGGACGACGTCCGAATCGTTCCCGGCAAAGGGGTCGAGGGCCGCATCAACGGCGAACCGGCCTGGCTCGGCTCGCTCCGATATCTGACGGAACGCGGCCACGAGACGAAAGGACTTCGCGACCAAACGGAGCAACGGTCGGGGCCGGGACGCTCGATCGTGGTGGTCGGTGGCGAAGAGCAAGTATTCGGGCTGATCACGTTGGGGGACGCGATCCGTCCGGGGACGAGGGAGACGCTTGATCGGCTCCGAGACCTCGGGATCGCGCATCTGATCATGCTCACCGGTGACAACCGCGTCACCGCGGCCGCGATCGCCGAGCAGGTCGGGCTGACCGAATTTCGGGACGAGCTGTTACCCGAAGACAAGATCGCCGCGGTGGACGACCTGGTCGAAGAATACGGAAGCGTGGCGATGGTCGGTGACGGGGTCAACGACGCCCCGGCACTGGCGCGTGCGACGGTGGGGATCGCGATGGGGGCCGCCGGCACCGACGCGGCGATCGAGACGGCCGACATCGCGTTGATGACCGACGACCTGGCGCGGCTCCCGTGGTTGATCGGTCACTCCCGCCGGACGTTGGCGATCATCCGCCAAAACGTCGTGTTCGCCTTGTCGGTGAAGGGGATCTTCGTGGCACTCACGCTGTTCGGCTTCGCGACCTTGTGGGGTGCGATCGCGGCGGACATGGGGGCGTCGCTGCTGGTGATTTTTAACGGGCTGCGGCTTTTGAAAGCGGCACGGACCGATCACCAGCAGATCCGCGGGGCGTCGAAGATCGGACCTTCGACACAGGTCCGCTTGTAGTCCCACGTTTCTTCGCCGTGGTCGCGAACCTTGGCGACACACGTGAAGCAGATTCCGATGCCGCACGCCATCGGGGTCTCCATCGACACCTGACAGTCGACGCCCGCCGCCACACACGCCTGGGTGACCTTTTCCATCATCACTTCGGGGCCACAGGTGACGACACGGACGACTTCATCCGGGGCGACCTCGGCCAATCGCGTCGCGAGCAGGTCGGGGACCCGCGCCTGCACGCCCGCCGATCCGTCGTCGGTACAGAGGGTGACGTCGAGCCCGGCGGCACGGAAGTCGTCGACGCCGGCCAACAGGCTCGCCCGCCGGGCCCCGTAAATCAGTTCGACCGAGCGGCCCCAACCGCTCAGGCTCGACCCGCTCAGGCTTGCCTCGGGGCAGCCCGGACCGAGTCGACGGCCGGGACCGTATTGTCGAACCCCCGACGCTTCCTGTCCGAGCATCAGCATCGGCGTCTGGCCGATTCCTCCGGCCGCCATGATCAAGCGGTCACAGCGATCGGTGCGAAAGCGGTTGCCGAGCGGGCCCCAAAGGCTCAACGAGGTGCCGCACGGCGCCGCGGCGAGTGCCTGGGTGAAGACGCCTTTGCGGAGGTAGACCAAATCGAGCCACTTGGCGTCTCCTTCGGCATCGAGCCCGACTTCGTACACCGCGAGGGCCCGGCCGATCAGCGGGGCGTCGCGGCCGGCAAGACGGACCATCACGAATTGGCCCGGGGCACAGACCTCGGCGATCGACGGCGCGGCGACCCGCATCCGATAAGAGTCCTCGGCGATCCGCTCGTTTCGCTCCAGAGGGGCCTCGAGCTGGACCATCGCGTCGGCGTAATGGTCAGCGTGCAGATTCGACATCAGCCGCGACGTTTCCTCGATTTCGGGTGATTCGGTTTGCCTCCGGATCGCGGCTTTCCGCCGGATCGCGAGCTCGCCGCCGGTTTCGGCTTGTCCCCGATTCTTGACTTCCCGCCCGGTTTCGATTTCCCGCCGGGTTTCGGCGTACCTCCCGCGGCCCGGCCCGCGGCATTCGTTCGAGACGGCTTCGTTCGAGACGGCTTCGGTCGAGACGGCTTCGGTCGAGACGGCTTCGGGCGAGACGGCTTCGGGGATTCCACGTCACCGCCGATCACGGTCCCGATCGAGGCCGGTGTGTCGGGCGAATCGGCGGGGCGTTTTTTTCGGCCCGCGGCGGCGGGCCTTTGGCTTGTGCCGGCGGACTTTTTCCCTCCGCGACCGGACTTTCCGCCGGTGCCGCCGGGGGCTCGTTTCGGCCCGCTGGCGGAGGATCTTCCGGGAGCCATCGCCGAGACGCGTCGCTTGGCGGACGCGTCTTGACGCGCCGTTGTCGGCTTGGCGGGACCGGTGCGTGGGGTCGCTTTGCGGGGCGGGCCGGTTCGCGGCCGTTTGGGGCCTGACCGCTTCGCTTCGGTGGGGCTTCCGCCGGAATCGCCAGCGGTCTCCCCCCGCTCCGCGGCGTCGGCGGCTTCGTGCAACCGCCGGATTTCGTCGGACGACAAGATCCGATACGCCCCCGGCGGGATTTCACCGAGCCGCAACGGGCCGATCGCGATCCGTCGCAGTTGCTGGACCTTGTGTCCGAGCCGCGCCAGGATCCGACGGATTTCGCGGTTCTTCCCTTCGCGGAGGACGATCTCCATTTCGGTCGCCCGCTCGCGAGCTTTCAGGATCCGTGCCCCGTCGACGTGCACCAGCCCCTCGGCGATATGGATCCCCCGTTTCATTTGACGCATCGTTTCCGGATCGAGCCTGCCCGCGACGACCACGCGATAGACTTTGCGGATCCCGAACCGAGGATGCGCCAAACGCTGGGCCAGTTCGCCGTCGTTGGTGAGCAGGACCAGCCCTTCGCTGCTGCGGTCCAATCGGCCGACCGGAAAGACCCGTTCGCCGGGCGGGATCAGGTCGATCACGCGGGGACGGCCTTGGGGGTCGGCGTTGGTCGTCAGCACGCCGACCGGTTTATGGACCGCGTAATAGACGAGCTTTTGACGTTTCAGCGGGACGCCATCGACCCGCACCTTGCTGTCGCCGGGCGACACCGTCGTGCTCAACTCGGTCACCGGTTCGCCGTCGACATCGACGCGGCCTTCCCGGATCAGCTCGTCACATTGCCGTCGGCTTCCGAAGCCCGAGGCGGCCAGGAATCGGTTCAGCCGCATCGTTGTCGGCCGCGTGCCGGCGGGCCGCTTCGGTCGAGAATCAGGACGGGAAGGACGGGGCATCGAATGTCTCGGAGGATCGGAAGTGTCGGCCGAGACTTAGATTATCAGAACCGGGTTCGATACGGATAGGCTCTCAGCGTCTAACGGCCGAGCCACGGCATCGCGTCGGGGACCAAACGGTTCCGAACCGGCTGCGGAAGCGGTTGCTCGTAACCGGGCGGGCGGGCACCCAAGTCGCTCGGCCCGACGTCCCCTTGGGGATACGGGTCGTGAATGACAGCGCGGGATTGCTGTTCGTTCATCGTCCCGGCCGGCGGCAACAGCCCACGGCCCCGGCACCCGACGAGCGACGCCATCGCGACGACGACCAGTAGCGACGCGACGGCGGAAGCGAACGAGAAGTCTTCGACCGCGACGGACCGACCGCGGGTGGTGTGGGAACGCCTCATGACGGTCATCCTTTCTCGACAGCGGCGGGGAACCGGAACGCGGGAGACGAGATGACTCGACGCGGACATTCCCCCGGGGAGGGTACGGGTTGGGTGCGGTGCGGCCAAGATCGATTCCGAAAACGCTTCTCCACGCCACGGAGACGGGGCTCCAATCGTCGCCGCCCCGACGCTCATTATCGACGGGGGGTCGCCGTCGTCCGGAGCCCGATCGAGGTTCCCCCACGATCCTTCGGTGGTCCGGTTCGGGTGCGGATGAACGGGTTGACCGATCCGCCGAGGTCGAACGATCCGCCGATGACGGCCCCGACGGTCGAAACGGTCATGGCAGGTGCGTCGCCAACACGACACCCCCGGGGCTGATCGAAACCGTTCCCGCCTCCGCCCCCGCCGGGATCAACGCCGAGCCTCCCCGCGCGAGCGTCCTCGATCCGTCGGGCCACGCCAATTCCGCGGAGCCTTCCGGGACGGTCAACAAATGGAAACGGCCGTCGCCTCCGAGTGAGACGGATCCCCTGGAGATCGCGGCAGTGTTCGTCGTGGGACTCGCCCCGGCGGCTTCGTTGGGACTCGCGCCGGCGGCTTCGTTGGGACTCGCGCCGGCGGCTTCGTTGGGACTCGCCCCGGCGGCGGAGCGGAGTACGAACCGGTCGCAATCGACGAGCGTCCGCCAGCCCTCTCGGGGAATGCCTTTCGGTTGGGGCGATACCGGCCCCGACCGATAATCGGTCACCTCCAAAGACTCCTCGACGTGCAGCGGTCGCCGGTTCCCGTCGGGTCCGACGCGGTTCCAATCGAACAACCGGAACGTGGTATCGCTCGACTGTTGGATCTCGCACACCAACAACCCCTCCCCGAGTGCGTGCACGGTGCCGGCGGGGATGAAGACGCAATCGCCCGGTTCGGGATGAAACGAGTGCAAGACCTCCTCGGTCCGGCCTTCGCGAACCGCGTCGGCGAGGTCATCCCGGCTCACGCCCGGACGGAGCCCCGCAAAGATTCGGCTCTGTGGGTCCGACTCGACGACGTACCAAGCCTCGGTCTTTCCCAGATCCGGAGGCGTCATTTGGCGGGCGTATTGGTCGTCGGGGTGGACTTGAACCGACAACACGCGGTGGCAGTCGAGGTATTTCAGCAGCAACGGGAATCGGTCGCACCCGGCGGCGTCGCCGAGCAACCACGCCGGGTCGTCACGGAGCAATTCCGAGAGCGTCTTTCCGTCGAGCGGTCCGCCATCGACGACGCTCTGGTCCGCCCCGTGATCGACCACTTCCCAGCTCTCGGCGAAATCGTCCCCGTCGCCGATCGGTTTGCCGAGCCGCTGGCCGAGCCGCCGACCGCCCCAAATCGTCCGTTTGAGCAGCGGTCGGAACTGAACGACGGAAGGCTTCGAAAGGGGCCCGTGCATCGAGAGGAAATCCGTGGGCGGGTGTCGGGTGGCGGGCGGTGCGAAACGTTCGGTGGGGGACCAGAGGCTTGTCAGCCAATCATAGGTTGTTGGGGGAATTGTTGTTCGTTGTTCGTTGTTCGTCGGTGGTTGGTGGTTGGTGGTTGGTGGTTGGTGGTTGGTGGTTGGTGGTTGGTGGTTGGTGGTTGGTGGTTGGTGGCGGGTGACGTTGCGGGAGCGGA
>JAWLFY010000288.1:0-3159 GCA_041685355.1 Pirellulaceae bacterium
TGGACCTTGGGGTCACGTTCATTGGGCCTTGGGGTCACGGTCACTGGGCCTTGGGGTCACGGTCATTGGCCCTTGGGGATCGCGAACAGGCTTAGCCGGAGCGTCCCCTCGACGCCGCCGGCGCTGATCTGAAGTTCCTTGAGACCTTGCAGCGAGTCGAGGTTGGCGATCAGGGCCTCTTGGAACCGGACGGCCAGGGTCGGGGCGTCTTGGGACTGCAACTGTTCCCACGTCGGGCCGCTCCGTTTGACCGCGTAAAACAGCCAGTCGTCCCCTTGGGGAAGCGCCCGGGGGGCGGGGGTTTCTTCGAGCTGTTTTTCGAACCCGGGGACGCGGTACTTGAACATCCAGTCGACCTTTTCGCTGCTCCCGAGTTTCCAATCGAGGCGTCCGGGGAGCAACAACTCGCGGCACTGTTGGGCCGTGATCTGTTGATGCTGCACGCCAATGTACCACTCCCATTCGCGGCCCATCCATTTTTGGTCGAGCGAAACTTCGAGTCCGCGTCCGGCGCCGATGAAGTCGCGCCGTTCGAAGCGGTATTCTTGGACTTCGGTGATCAGCGAGCGGATCTCGTCGCGGACCCAGCGGAAGATCCTTCCCAGGTCGTCGTGGTCGTAAAGCGGGATCTCGCCGGGTCGGCGATCCGGACGGAAGATCGACAGCGAGCCGACGATCCGGCACAGTTCGGTGTAGGCGGCGAGCGGGTGGACTCCGCTGGCGAAGGCGAGCGAACGGAGCGAGGCGAAACCGGCGTTGAGCGCGGTCAACATCAGCAACCGGCTGACGTCGCCGGCGGCGGTCGCGGCCTGCATGATCCCGCGGCTGTTGACCTGCGCGCTGAGCACCTCGACCTTTTGTCCGACGATGTCGTAGACGGCGCGGACGTAGTCGCGTGCGAGCTCGGGCCAAGCGTCGCAGGCGAGCACCGGGGGGATGTAGTCGGCATCGATTTCGGGCGCCGCCTCGGTCGCCCCCGACCGTTTGATCCGCGCGATCGGCAACGTTTCGAATCCGGCCAAGTTATCGCTGCCCAGCAGGATCTGGACGTTGAGCGTCCGTTGCGAGATCTCTTGCTCGTTGCCACCGGCGTTTTCGTCCGGGACGGTCGTTCCGAGTTCCACGAAGCGGTGTTGTCCGCCCCGCTCCGGTAGCGTGTTGCCCCGTCCGAGACGGAGTTTGGGGACGGCCAAGTAGACGTCGATCGATTCCTGGTCTTCGAACGCCGTCGACAGGTCTTTCACCGCGACGGCGGTGCGGTTCAGATCGACGCGGTCGGGTTCTTGGCCGATGTCGAGCGAGACGACGGTGCCGTCGCGGAGTCGGGCCTGGCACTCACTCAGTTCGAACTGGCCGTTCGCGATCGCCTCGCGGCTGAAGCTGATCCGCCGTAATCCGTAGCTGTAACCGTGGTCGAGGGCGACCTGGGTCTTTGCGTGTTCGGCGATGTTTCGTTCGGCCGCCTGCATGTGGTGCGGCCGCAGGAACATCCCTTCCAACCAAGCGACGGGCTCGTTCTGCATCGGGGGTCACGTTCCGATCGTTGCGGGCGGAAAAGAAAGCGGAGATCGTCGAGCAAGCCTAGCAATTGTGGACGTTCAAGCCCACGGGGTAGACTGCCGGTCGCGTTTCCTCGTCGGTCGTCATTTTGTGCGAAGGTTTTCCGTCGTGAGCAATCCGGGATCGTTCCAAGGACGCAGGTCCTGGCGTCGTCACGACCGCCCCGAATCGGGCGGGCGGACCGGGCCGCGGATCGCGGTCTCGTTGATCGCGGTCGCGTTGATCGCGTGGTTCGCCTACGTGATTTGGCGGGGCCGGCCGAGCCGGAGGACGAACACCGTGCTGATTAGCGCCGAAACGTTCGACCTCGACGTGATGATGCCGCTGATGTATGGCGGGGCGGCGCGGGATTCCGTTCGCGACACCCTTTCGGCCGATTTGGTCCGGGGGCAAGCCGACGGGGTGCTTCGCCAATTTCGCGAAAACGTTTCGGTCCGCGAGCGGTTGCTGGACCCGGACGACTCGTTCGTTTTGTTCGTCCGAGGCTATCTGCTCGCCGGTGTTGACGGGGAACCTTCGATCGCGTGTAGCGATTTGGCGGTCGGCGACGGGGACGCGCCCGACCGAGGCCTGCTGCCGCTGAGCGAGTTGCTCGAGCCGCTCGCGAGCGTCGGCCCGGAAGCGGGAGACGGTCACCGTTTGGTGGTGCTCGACGTGGAACCGCTCGCGGTCGACCCACGCCTCGGACAGCGGGGGGACGCCGTGTTCGAGGCGTTGCGTGAAACCCTTCGCGGTTTGTCAGACCGACCGCTTGGGGATCGCGTTTGGGTGCTGGTCACCCGCGGGCCGCTGGGGAACGCCGGTTGGGACCACCGTGACGGGATGCCCGTGTCGACGCGAACGTTTTTGGAAGCGGTCGCCGGCGGCGCGGACTTCGACGAGAACTACGAAATCCGGCTCGACGAGGTATGCGACTTCATGGCCGCCCGCTATCGCCGCCTTGCCGGGGGCCGAGACGAACCGACACGCTTGATGCTGCTCCGCGGTGGCGTCGGAACGGTCGAACGGACCGCCGACGCCGGGCAAGTGTGGGTCGCCCGCACGGGCGACGCGACGTTCACGCCCCCCGGTGCCGGTGATCGGGCAGACGAGGAGAACGGTGACGGCTCGGCAGACGGTTCCGGTTCGAAACGTGCGGATCAGGATGGGGCCGGCCCCGGATCGACGGCGGCGTTCGACGGGGATTTTTACCCTCCCGGTCACGACGCACCGATCGTGAACCGCACGAGCGAATCACGCCCGAACGAGACCCCTTCCAGCAAGGGCCGCTCCGTCATTTTGCGTCCCGTACGATTCTCCCCCGACGACCCCCAACAGGCCGACGAACCCGAACAGGCCGACGACTCCGGACAGGCCGTAGACCCTGAACAGGCCGTCAACTCCGGACAGGCCGTAGACCCTGAACAGGCCGTCAACTCCGGACAGGCCGAAGACCCTGAACAGGCCGACGACTCCGGACAGGCCGAAGACCCTGAACAGGTCCGCGACTCGGTCGCCGTCGGCGAGGCGGCAGGCGTCGAAACGGAGAATGACGCGGCGTTCGCCTCCCCCGCGGATTGGGCCGACGAGTTTTGGCAGACGCGTGACCGGTTGGAATCG
>JAWLFY010000289.1:0-3138 GCA_041685355.1 Pirellulaceae bacterium
TCCAACGCCTCCGTCATGTATGCCACGATCAGCGGCTGCGAGATCGTCTGCCCGGATTCGATCGGCAGCGGGGTGTTGCGATATGCGAATTCACGCAGGCCTTCGGAGACGAACTCTTCGCGGGGAACCTTTCGCATCGCGTGCAGCACCGCTTCGTCGCGGATGCCGAGGCTTCGCAATTCTTGTTCGATCAAATGTTTCCGCTGCCGCTTGAAATCCGATTGGCTCATGACGGAAGCACTCCGATGTTTAGGTTTCGTTGAACACTTTGTTGACCAACACTTCGCCGGCATCCGGTTCGCTGAAGGTGAAGTGACGGTTCTCGAACAGACTGATCGTCCGCGGATGGTCGGCAGGGACTTCGGCCCAGACTCGCCGGACGCCCCACTTCACGGCGATCTCGAGGCAGAAGTCGGTGATCAGCGATCCCAGTCCCTGTGTTTGCCAAGCGTCGGCGACGAGTACGGCGTAATCCGCGTCGCGGTGATCGGCGCCGGCGACGAGCCGGCCCACGCCGACCAGCTTTCGCTCGCCGTCCGAATCGATTTCCGCCACGATGGCCATTTCGCGGTCGTAATCGATAAAGCAGAAGCGGGTCGCCATTTCGTGCGTTGTCTCTTGAAACACATGGCGAAAGCGGAACCACAGCGATTCGCGCGAACAGGCGTCGAGCATGGCGTGCCACATCGGTTCGTCTTCGGGCTTGATCGGCCGCAGCCGCACCTCGCGGCCGTCGTTCAACTTCGCCTCGCGGGTGAACTCTTCGGGGTAGGGGCGAATCGCCAGATGCGAATAGGGCTTGACCGGCTCGGTCAACGTTTCACGGTCCAACACGATTCGGGCGTCCACCGCGATCACGTCTTCGGGCGTGACCAACAGCGGGTTGACGTCCAGCTCCTTGATTTCGGGATAGTCTGCGATCAGATACGAGAACCGCATCAAGACTTCGATCAGCCGGTCGACGTTCATCGGCGGCCGCCCCCGATAGCCGGCGAGCAGCGGCCACGTTTGCAGCGAATGCAGCATCCTCCGTGCGAGCCGTTCGCTCAGCGGTGGCAACTCCAGAACTCGATCTCGGAACAATTCGGCTTGCGTGCCGCCCGCCCCGACCATCAGCACACTGCCGAATACCGGATCTCGCTTCGCGCCGACGATCATCTCGCAGCCCCGCGGGACCGAGACCATTCGCTGTACGGTCACGCCGTCGATCCGAGCGTCCGGATCGTGCTGGCGGGCGGAGGCGATCAGTTTCTCGAACTTGACCCTGACTTCGTGTTCATCCGCGACGTTCAACTCGACCCCGCCGACGTCGGTCTTGTGGGTGATGTCTGGCGACAGGATCTTGATCGCCACCGGATATCCGATCCGCCCCGCCACGCGAACGGCGTCGTCGGGGGAGTGTGCGGCTTGCGGTTTGGTGACGGGAATCTCGTACGCCGCCAGCAGCGCCTTCGACATCCCCTCGCTGAGCACGTCGTTCCCTTCGCTGAGGATCGTGTCGAAGACCGCGCGGAGTTTGTTACGATCCAGCGGGAACTCGACGGGAATCTCCCGCGGAGTTTCGTAGAGGACTTGCCGGTTGCGTGCAAAACAGACCAGGTACATAAATGCCCGCACCGCTTTTTCGGGCGACGAGTAAGCCGGGATACCGGCCTCGATGAGTGTTTCGATTCCCGCGGCGACTTTATCTGCCCCCATCCACGCGGCGAGCACCGGCTTGCGAGAGTGGCCGGCCGTTTCGGCCACGGCTTGAGCGACATCGGTGGGTTTTGTCATCGGTTGCGGAGAAAGGATCACCACGGCGGCATCGACGTTCTCGTCGGCCAGCGCATGCCGCAGGGCGACGCGAAACCTTTCCGGCGGGGCGTCGCCCAGAACGTCGATCGGGTTTCCGTGCGACCAGGCGTCCGGCAACGCGTCGTCGAGTTGATGTAGCGTCTGGTCGGACAACTCGGCGAGCTTGCCCTCGCGGGCGATCAGCGCGTCGGTCGCCATGACCGCCGGCCCGCCGGCGTTGGTGACGATTGCCAGCCGGGCGCCGCTGGGCTTCGTATGCCGCGATAGCAATTCGGCACAGTCGAACAGGTCGTCTAGCTCGAAGACCCGGAC
The DNA here is from genome assembly GCA_041685355.1 of Pirellulaceae bacterium. GTDB lineage: Bacteria > Planctomycetota > Planctomycetia > Pirellulales > Pirellulaceae > JAWLFY01. The sequence goes on from JAWLFY010000289.1 coordinate 2,110, forward strand.
GATGCCTGCCCGATTGAAAGCCGCGTGATACACGTCATCGACGCCGGCCAGGGCGCCGGTGTGCGAAGCGGCGGCCTGAGCCGATGCTTCAAATCGGCCAGACTTGTAGGCGACGATCGGCTTTTCTCGCGCAAAGCCGCGCGCGGCCGACATGAACCGGCGAGCGTCTTGAATCGACTCGACATACAGAATCACGGCATCGGTCGTCTCGCCACTGGCACAATGATCGATCAGCTCACCGATCGAAACGTCCAGCATGTTGCCGATCGAGATGAAATGGGAGAACCCCACCTTGTTCTTGAGCGCCCAATCGAGCACCGAGGTGCAAAGCGCTCCCGACTGAGAGATGAAGGCCAGGCGTCCCGCCGGCGCCATCGCGTCGGCAAAGCTGGCGTTGAGCTTGAGGGGAGGGACCATCACGCCCAGGCAGTTCGGGCCGACGATCCGCATCCCGTCGAACTCGCGGCGGGCCTCTTCGATCCGCGATTCCAGTCGCTTTCCCTCTTCGCCGGCTTCGCGAAAGCCGGCCGAAATCACGACCAAGCCCCTGATCCCGGCGTGTCCGCACTCGCGGACGATCTCGGGAACGGTGTCGGCCGGGGTGCAGATGACCGCCAGATCGACCGCTTCCGGCAGATCGCCGACCTTGGCGAACGCCCGCTGGTCGAAAACCCGCTCGTGCTTCGGATTCACCGGAAAGACCGCGCCTTCGAAGCCGGCGTCCAGCAGGTTCCGCATCACGGTCCACCCGACACTGGACGTTTTCGGGCTGGCACCGATGACCGCAACGTGACGGGGTCGAAAGATCTTGTCGAGGTTGCGTATTGACAATACAGTGATCCACTTAGTCGGGGTAAACTTTCAAAATTGGCTGAACGCGTGGCCGAACGAGGTTCGAAAACACCACGATTCTCATTCCACCTTCCCCGAGAGGTTGTTCCGCGATTTTAGTGGCAACTTCCCAGAACGTAGGTTTTGGAGGCATTGCTGCGATGTCCGAAGTGAGGATGCGAGCGAACGCGGACAAGC
>JAWLFY010000138.1:0-5559 GCA_041685355.1 Pirellulaceae bacterium
GGGGCGAAGCGACCGGCGAGAACATCGTGACGGCGAGCAGTCGCCATGTCGGCGGGAGCCAGACGTTGATGGCTGACGGGCGGGTGACGTTTATTCCCGAGTCGATCGACCGAACCGTGTGGTGGTCGATCGGCAGTCGAAACGGCGGCGAAACCGCGGAGCTGCCGTGACCCGCTGGCCGTCACCGGTCGTGTTGGGGTTGCCGGTGCTCGCCGTGTGGACGGCGTGCCTCGGCTGTGAGAGGGCCCGGTCGTTCGACGAGGGGCTGGCAAATCAAAGGTTAATGGAGACCGTCGACTTTTTGGCCTTCCCGGTCGAGATTGTTGCCTACGGTCATCCGGGAGATGCCGACAGCGGCACCGAGTATTGGGTCTTTCTCGACGACGACATGCCGGCCCCGCCATCGCCGCGTCCGGGTGCAGGGCGAGATACCGGGTTTGTCACTTCGCGGTTCCCGGCGAACGCGTTGCTTTCGTTTGCGGCATCGGTCGGGGCCGCGGAGGAAACGCTGGGAGCTCCCCTCCAGCCGGACGGCCAGCTTTGGGAATGGGCGTCCGATGACGTTTCGATCCGGATGCGGACGATTCCGACGGAGAAGGGACACCTCACCGTCGTCGAGCGTCTTCCTTAGGGGGCGACCGCGGCGGCGTCCCCATCCCACGCTTCCGGGTTTTCGCGGATCGCGCCGACGATTTCCTCGGGCATCACCCTCAGGATCTGCCGGCGGAACGTGTTAGCCGAGGGGGCCTTTCGACGGTGCGCCCATTCCCAGTTGACCCACAGGTGGCCGACCGATTGCAAGCGGGCGATTTCCGAATCTTCGGCGGGTCGACACCGATCGGCGAGCTGGCGATCGAGAAAGTTCAGCCAGCGGCCGCCTTGAAGGTAGGTTCTCCGCGGAATTTAGTGGCTGATGGGCCTGTGTCCCGGATGCTCGTTCAGATTCCGTCGTGGACACGCGACTGCCAGTGAGTGCGGTGGATTTTTTGGAGGCATGGCTCTGGTGTCCAAAGGGCAGCACATCTTCTCGCCGAGTCCCATAGGCTCCCAAACACCGGGACAACGGGAATCCGGTTTCGCGGGGAGGCGACCTCACCGGCAAGGCGCCAGGGTTGCTTTTCGTCTCCCTGGCAGCGGATCGTGGCCGGGGACGATTCATTTGGCGTGCAGTCTCGATGGAACGAATGGGAATGGCGAGTTCGCGGGCTTCAAAAGACAAGCCTCGGGCGGTGACGCCCGAGGCTTGTCGCGTTTGAGGGAGACCCCACCGAGGTGTCCAGGTTTTTGACCCCGGGACGTGCCTCCGTCAGGCGGTCGGGGGCAACGGTCGCTTCAGACCGCGACGACGAACGAGTACGACTCCGGCGAAGATTTCGGAAACACAGACGGCGGTGTTACTGGCGGTGGCTGCCGTCGCGGTCGGCGGCTGCCCGAGGTGACGTCCGGGGCGGTTCTCAGGCGGCGTCAAGAACTGACCTTCTTTAAAGGTCGAAGTCGGCCACGTCGGAACCCCCTTCGGGGACGTCGAAGGAGAGGCCCGTGGTTGCCTCGCGGCTGTGTTCTTCCGGCATCATCTGCTTGGGCATGTCGGCACCGCCGGTCTGGGCCATCATCCTCATCTGTTCGGCGTCGAGGCCGTCATCTTCTTCCCCCTCGGCGCCCTCGGGGCCTCCTTCCCATTTGCTGACCACCACCTTGTTTTCGCCGACGACGGCCCCGGGCACCAGCTCGAACCGGCCCTCGGAGTCGGTCTCCGCGAACGCGGCGAACGTTTCGTGCACGAAGGTCACCTCTGCCCCGGCGACCGGTTCCCCGTCCAGGGTGAGCGTCCCGGAGACCGGGACGGTGGCGGGTCCGGTTTCCCCATCCCCGCAGCCGACGAGCAGCAAGAGAGATGCGGTCAGGGTGACGAGCGACGACCGATCGCAACGGGGTAGAAAGTTAAAACAGGGCATTTTGGTTAATGATTCCCATGGCAGGGGTGAGCAGGACGGACCGGCGAGGAGACCATGAACGTTTGGGCGGCGGGGTCAGAGTTCCCCGACGACCTCGTTGTCGTGGATGTAGGCGAGGCGAGCGAATTGGACGAAGTCCATCGATTCGCTCAGGAAGCGGACCGAGCCGTCCCCGTAGGCGAACTGCGCGCCGCCGGGATGGTAGCTGCCGAAGATCCAGGCGTAAGTTCGTCGGCGAGCGTCGTTATTCCAGGCGCCGTTGATCGAGTAGTTTTGGCTTTCGGAAGCGCTGGGGTTAATCCCGCTACTGACATCCCGGACGACGACGCGACCGTGGACGCCGGTATGAATGCCGCTCAAACCCCAAGGCCCGTAGTGTCTCGACGTCTTGGAGCGGCCGCCGGCACCCTCGCCGAAGGCAAGTGAATTGCTGAGTCCGTCGGTCACGGCGGCGAACTTGGCCGCGCCGTTGTTTCCGAACATGCCTTGCTGGACGTTGCCGTTGGTCAGTTCGTAGGGACGTGAATAGTCGGTGTAGTACCCGGTCGAGAAGAAGTAGCTTGTCCGCACGGCATTTTCACGAGCATAGAAGCTGGTGCCGCCGACGTCATAACTGCTCCATTCACCCGCTTGCGGGTGGGATGGGCATTCGAAAGTGGATGCGCGGGTGCTGTAGAGTTCACTGTTGAGGGTCGCATCGCCGACGAGCGGAATGTCGTACGGGGAGGAGCTGCTGGTGCTCACGTCGAAGTTGAAGTTTTCGTAAATCGACGCCTGCTCCAGAAAGGGAAGCATCATCGCCCAGCCGGTGGTGTTCTTGACACCGCCTGCCGTATCGAGGTGGTACTGTTCGTTGTTGTACCGCCCCGAGTTTTGAAGGGCTGGCGGCAGCACGTTGAACGTGTCGTGGTAGTTGTGGGCGGCGAGGCCTAATTGTTTCAGGTTGTTGGAGCAGGACATCCGCCTTGCCGCCTCGCGGGCCTGTTGAACCGCGGGGAGGAGGAGGCCGACCAAGACCCCGGTGATGGCGATCACGACCAACAATTCGACGAGTGATGCCGGGGCGTGCCATGCGGCGTTACGGGCGATTGGGGGAACCGGCGCCCGGTGCATCACGGATGGGCAAACCGATCGATGCTGCCCGATTCGTTTGCACGTTTCTCTCGCGCGTTGGGTTTCCGCGTTTCTCTTGCGCGTTGCATTTACGCGGTGGCATGCGGAGGTTGGCCGGCAGTTTTCGAAACGCGTTCGAGGGGCTGAGTGCCGCTGGAGCGGACGCGGTCCGATATTTCCCGGGCGTTGTTCAGATCCGGTCGATATATCGGTTGACGACGTTCTCGATCAGTTCTTGGCGTCCGCTGCGATTGGCCGCCGGTGCACCCTTGTCGAGCATGTAGGCTTCGAGTTCGTCGAAGCCGACTTCGCCCGATTCGATCTTTGCCCCGATGCCGGAGTCCCAGCTTTCGTAACGTTCGCGGATGAAGCGATCGAGGGCGCCTTCGGCCCGCATGGCGGCGGCGATCTTGAGGCCTTTGGCGAACGCGTCCATGCCGCCGATGTGGGCATAGAAGAGGTCGATCGGCTCGAACGATTCGCGACGGAGTTTCGCGTCGAAGTTGACCCCGCCGCTGCCGAGTCCGCCGTGTTTGAGGATGTAGTACATCGTCTGGGCGGCGTCGTAGTAATTGGTGGGGAACTGGTCGGTATCCCAGCCGAGCAGTAGGTCACCGGTGTTCGCGTCGATGCTGCCGAGGGCGCCTTGCATTCCGGCGTAGTCGAGTTCGTGCATCATCGTGTGCCCGGCGAGGGTGGCGTGGTTGGTTTCCAGGTTGAGCTTGAAATCGCCGAGCAGGTCGTAGCTGCGGAGGAAGTTCAGGCAGGCCGCGGCGTCGCTATCGTATTGGTGTTTGGTCGGCTCCTTCGGCTTCGGTTCGATGAGAAATTGGCCTTTGAATCCGATCCGTTTGGCGTGGTCGACGGCGAGGTGGAAGAACCGACCGAGGTGGTCGAGTTCGCGTTTCATGTCGGTGTTGTACAGGTTTTGGTAGCCTTCGCGGCCGCCCCAGAAGACGTAGTTTTCCCCGCCGAGCCGCTGGGTGATTTCGATCGCTTTTTTGACTTGGGCGGCGGCGTAGGCGAACACATCGGCGTTGCAGGTCGTCGCGGCGCCGTGCATGAACCGTGGGTTGCTGAACATATTGGCGGTCCCCCACAGCAGTTTGACGCCGGTCCGCTGTTGTTCTTCGAGCAACACCTCGGCGACGGCGTCGAGGTTGCGGTTGGTCGCGGCCAGGTCGTCACCTTCGGGGGCGACGTCTCGGTCGTGCCACGCGTAGTAGGGGACGCCGAGCTTTTCGAAGAATTCGAACGCGACGCGAACGCGGTTTTTGGCGTTGTCGACCGAGTCGCTGCCGTCGTCCCAGGGGCGGACGGCGGTCCCGGGGCCGAACGGGTCGGCGCCGGTACCGCGGAAGGTGTGCCAGTAGACGACGGAGAACCGCAGGTGGTCACGCATCGTTTTTCCCTCGACGACCTCGTCGGGGTTGTACCAGCGGAACGCCAGCGGGTTGTCGCTGTCGGGGCCTTCGTACGGGATCTTGGGGACGTCGGGGAAAGCGGTCATGTCGTCGGCAGGGGGTTCAAGGGGAGGATCACGGGCCTTGCGGGGCTCTAATATCGTTCCCTGGAAGGGTGCGAACAACCGGGCGGCGGTTCGCGGGCGGGGAGACCTGTGGACCGCTTAGGAACGGTCGGGGCTGGTGAATCGGACGAGCAGCCAATCGCCGAGACGTGGGAAGGCGTGTCCGATCGCGACGAGGAGGCGAAGGTAGCCTGGCAGGATGACGTCGGGGGTGCGGCGTTCGATGCAGCGGACGACCGCCGCGGCGACTTTCTCGGGGGCGAGGCCTTTCACCCGCGTGCCGGCACCGGGGGCGGTCGCTTGGCCGGGCAGGCCGCTCGAGACGCGATCGGCATAGCGGGTGCCGGCGTCGTCGCGGCGGATCGGGCCGGGGGAGACGAGCGAGACGTGGACTCCGGTGGGGCGGAGTTCCAAACGCATTTGCTGGGTCAATCCCGCCAACGCGTGTTTCGCCGCGGGGTAGCCGCCGAGGTAGCGGGCCCCGACCTTCGAGGCGAGCGACCCGACGTTGACGATCACGCCTTGGGACTCGCGGAGCATCGGCAGGAAGGCTTGGGAGCAGAGCAGGGCGGTGGTGACGTTTTGGTCGAGGAGTTCGTGGAGCGTTTGCGGGGTGAGTTCTTCGATAAGCCCTCGATCGCTCCCGCCGGCGACGTTGACGAGCGCGGTGACGGGGGGACCGAGTGACCGGCAGCGGTCGGCCAGTTCGGCGACTCGGTCGGCAGAGGTCAGGTCGGCGGGGAGGGCCGTGACACGTTGCTGGTCGAACTCGGACGCGAGCGATTGGCGGGCCGTTTCGAGTCGGGATTCGTCGCGGCCGACGATCACGACGTGATGCCCTCGCGAAAGGAGCGTCCGCGCGATCACGAGTCCGAGCCCGGCGGAGGCTCCGGCGATGACGGTGAGTGGTGCGGGGGGGCGGTTCATGGGAGGGGGGAGTTGACAGTTGACAGGTGGGGAGTG
>JAWLFY010000138.1:5569-12988 GCA_041685355.1 Pirellulaceae bacterium
GGGGGGCATTAAAACACAGAGGCACGGAGGGCACAGACGAGGGAGGGGCGCAGAGGGGGGGCGCAGAGGAGGGCTGTGGGGAGAGTGGGTGGGCTTTGAACGGTCGACCGATTTTGGTAGACGAACCACCATTCTGCCGTTTGCAGGGCCCGGGGTGTCCGTGTTCTGTGGCAACGTTTCGAGGAATCGTCATGACCCGACCGCGTTTGGATGAAGCGTGTACGAAGATTGTCGCGACGGTGGGGCCGGCGTGCGACACGGTTGAGAGGCTGGTTGAGTTGATCGAGGCTGGGGTCGACGTGTTCCGGATCAACAGTGCCCATGGGTCTCGGGAGTCGCATGCGGCGGTGTTGGCGAATATTCGCGAGGCATCGGATCGGGTCGGCTTTCCGGTCGGCGTGCTGCTCGATTTGGCGGGGCCGAAGATTCGGCTTGGCCAGCTGGTGGAGGACCCGTTGGCGTGCGAGGTCGGGATGCCGCTGCGGTTTGTTCGTGGGGAGGATCCGTCGGGCCCGGCCGAGCTGACCAGTTCGTACAAGCGGCTGATCGACGAGTTGTCGGTCGGTGACCAAGTGATGCTGGCCGACGGGATGGTGGCGTTGCGGGTGGAGCGGGTCGACGCCGATTCCGCGGATTGTCGCGTGACGTCGGGGGGGGAGATCCGGAGTCGGCAGGGGATCAATTTACCGGGGGTGAAGTTGTCGGTCTCGGCGATGCGGCCGCAGGACGTCGACAACGCGATTTGGGGGGCCGAGGCGGGGATCGATTTCATCAGCTTGTCGTTCGTTCGCACGGCGGAGGACGTCCATTCGCTGCGGAACTTGCTTTCCAGCTATGAATGTTCGTCGATGGTGATCGCGAAGATCGAGAAGCGGGAATCGCTGGCCCAGTTGGAGCAGATCGTCGACGCGGCGGACGGGGTGATGGTCGCGCGAGGTGATTTGGGCGTGGAGATCGACGTCGCCGAGACCCCGGTGGCACAGAAGCGGATCATTCGCGTTTGCAAGGAGAAGATGAAGCCGGTGATCGTCGCCACGCAGATGCTGGAGTCGATGCACCACAGCCGGCGTCCGACGCGTGCCGAGGCGTCGGACGTCGCCAACGCGATTTTGGACGGGGCCGACGCGTGCATGTTGAGCGGCGAGACCGCGATCGGCGATTACCCGATCGACGCGGTTCGGACGATGAACCGGATCATGTTGTCGACCGAGCGGGAATTGCTGTCGCACAGCATCCACGACCGACCGCCGACGAACCGGGTCCACCCGGTCACGTTCGCCGTCACGCACGCGTCGACGAACGTGGCGGAGACGATCGGGGCGAAGCTGATCGTGATCGCGACCCAGAGCGGGAACACGGCGTGGGTCAAGAGCGCCACGCGGAGTTTGATCCCGACGTTGGCGGCGAGCCAGCGGCCGGGGACGCTGCGGCGGATGAACCTGTTTTGGGGGATCAAGCCGATCGGGTTCGGGTCGGTCGACGACCGTCAGAAGTTGATCGTCGAGCTCGATCAGTGGGGGCGGGAGAACGCCGGGCTGACGGAGGGGGACCACATCGTGTTCGTCACCGGGACCGGAATCGTCAAGCGGGCCCACAACGTGGTGATCGTGCATACCTTGGAGTAAGGTTCCGCCTCCCCTTGAACCGTTGGGCAAGCTTCCCGTACGATTCGTGACCGCAGATGCTGTACCAAGCCAGCATCCGGACCCCGAACCACTTAGAGAAATCGTCATGCGCGACGGCATCCATCCCAAATATCAAGAAGCGACCGTGACGTGCGGTTGCGGCAACACCTTCGTGACCCGCAGCGTCCGTCCGGAGTTGAAGATCGACATCTGCAGCGCGTGCCACCCGTTTTACACCGGGAAGCTGAAATACGTCGACACCGCGGGCCGGATCGACAAGTTCCAGAAGAAGTTTGCCGCTGGCACGTACGCGAGCTTGCAGAAGAAGAAGTCCGCCAAGAAGGCGAAGAAATAATCGAGGCATGAGCGAAACCATTCGCGACACCCTCGAACGGAAGCTTTCCCGATTCGAACAGCTGCAGCGAGACATGTCGGACCCCGCGGTGGTTGCCGACGGGTCACGGATGGGTGCCACGGCACGCGAACATGGCGGTTTGGCCCGCGTCGCGACGAAGTATCGCTCGTACAAGCGGATCAGCGACGAGATCCACGATTGTCAGGAGATGGCCGAGGCGGCGGAGGATCCCGAGGAGCGGGAGATGGCCGAGGCGGAGATCGGCAAGTTGCGGACCCAGCGGGAGGCCCTGTGGGAGGAGTTGCTGTCGCTGACGATCGGCGGCGAGGATGCTCACCGGACCCGTTGTGTGATGGAGATCCGCGCCGGGACGGGTGGTGACGAGGCGGCCCTGTTCGCACGGGACTTGTACGAGATGTACCGTCGCCACGCCGAGCAGAAGGGGTGGAAGACGGAGGTGATGGACGCCAGCCCGACGGAGATGGGGGGCTTCAAAGACATCACGTTGACCATCGAGGGGGAGAACGTGTACCGCGACTTGCAGTACGAGTCGGGTGGGCATCGGGTGCAACGGGTTCCCGAGACGGAAACTCAAGGTCGCGTGCACACCTCGGCGGCCACGGTCGCGGTGATGCCGGAGCCCGAAGACGTCGAGGTCGATTTGAAGCCGGACGATTACCGGGTCGACAAGTTCGGCGCCTCGGGGCCGGGGGGGCAGCACGTCAACAAGACCGAATCGGCGATCCGGCTGACCCATCACGATTCGGGGATCGTCGTCCAGTGCCAGGACGAGAAGAGCCAACATAAGAATTTGGCGAAGGCGTTGCGGGTGTTGAAGGCACGGATCTACGAGAAGAAGCGGGAAGAGGAGGCGGCCAAGCAGGCGGCGGCGCGGAAGGGGCTGATCGGGTCGGGCGACCGGAGCCAGCGGATTCGCACCTACAACTATCCTCAGAACCGGCTGACCGACCACCGGATCAATTTGACGCTTTATAAATTGGATCAGATCGTCAACGGAGATCTGACGCCGGTGACCGAGGCGTTGCTCGAATACGACCGGGACCAACTCCGCGTCGAAATGACCGAATAAGCCGACGTCTTTGAAGGACGGTTTCGAAGGACGGATCACGGTGGCTGACAGCGACGCCCAGCGGCCCGACCACGAGCGGCCCGACCACGAGCGGCCCGAGCACGAGCGGCCCGACCACGAGCGGCCCGACCACGAGCGGCCCGAGCAACCCTGGACGGTGATGCGTCTGCTCGAGTGGACGACGCAGTTCTTTCGCGAGCGGGGAAGCGATTCGCCGCGGCTCGACGCGGAGATCTTGCTCGCGCACGCGCGGAAGTGCGAGCGGATCGCGTTGTACACCGCGTTCGGCGAGTGTCCTGACGAGTCACAGCGGACCGTTTTCCGGGATCTGGTGCGGCGACGCGGGGGGGGGGCTCCGGTCGCGTATTTGGTCGGCTACCGCGAGTTCTACTCGTTGCGGCTGCGGGTCGACGAGAACGTGCTGATCCCGCGTCCGGAGACCGAGCATGTGGTGATCGAGGCGCTCGACGCGTTGAAGTCGCGGCCGATCGAGGGGCGTCCCGCGTGGGTCGCCGACGTCGGGACCGGATCGGGGGCGATCGCGATCGCGGTGGCCAAACACCTGCGGGGCGGCGAGGTGGTCGCGACCGATGTCAGCGACGAGGCGCTGCGGGTGGCCGAGCGGAACCGCGACGATCACGGGCTGAGTGATCGGATCCGTTTGGTCCGAGGTGACCTGCTCGATGGCGTCGACGCGGGGAAGCGGTTCGACGTGATCTGCAGCAACCCGCCTTACGTGAGCGAATCCGAATACGCGGAATTGGAGCGTGAGATCCGCGAGCACGAGCCTCGCGGCGCGCTCGTCGCGGGGCCGACTGGGACCGAGGTGATCGAGCGTTTGCTCGCAATCGCGCCGGGGCGGTTGGAACCGGGCGGGACATTGATTGTCGAGCTGAGTCCGATGATCGCGGCGAGGTGTTTGGAGCTTGCGGGAGCTCAGGCTGGGCTTGTCGAGTCGCGTCTTGTGAAAGATCTCGACGGGCAGCAGCGTCTCTTGGTGGCCCGCCGAGCGGCGGTGACGGGCTAGGCGAGTTGGCCCATGCGGCCATCGCGGTAGTCACGGATCGCCTGGCGGATTTCCTCGCGGGTGTTCATTACGAACGGACTTTCGCCGAAGCCGCGGTTCGTTTCGCCGGGGGTGAATCGGTGCGGGCCGGCGTAATCGAGCAGCAGAAACGGATCGGATCGGTTCCCGTGGGCGTACGAGAACAGGCTACGGACCGGAAAGCCATCCCCGAACCGGTATTGTGGGATGTCGCGGATGACGCGGAGGATCGACTTCATGGGGTCATGTCACGATTGTCGGGCGTTGTAACCGGTGATCAGATTCTGCCAAGGCCAACACGTTGTTCTTGAAATCGTCTTGGGAAAAGGAGGATTGGTGCCCTTTCAGGGCGGCGGAGGTTGGGGGTGGACCGGTTTCCTAGGGCGGCGCTTTCCGAGGCTGTGGCCTCGGAAGCTTGCCCTAGGCTGGACTTTGGTTGCCTCTTCGAGGCGTGGGAATCGGGGCGTGGGAATCGAGGCGTGGGAATCGAGGCGTGGGAATCGGGGCGGGGTGTGGTCGACGCGGCTCGCCCGAAGGGTGGCAAGGGACCAGTTCTCGGCACAGCGCCACCTTGGGTTACTCTTCGCCGCTCGCCACCGGGTCGTGATGTTCGCGTAGCCAGGTTAGCAGTTCCCGTCGGAGGCTCTGTTTTCGTTCTTGGTGGGCGGGACGGTTGCTGAGGTTCACTAGCTCATCCGGATCGGAAGGGAGATGGAAAAACTGTTCGCGGTCGAGGTGGGGATACCAGATCAGCTTCCAGCCATCTTCGGAGCGGATCATCCGCTGCGAGTCGGTGAAGTAACCGAACTCGGTTCGGGCGGATGTGGGGCGTTGCTCGCGGAGGTTGGGGAGCCAACTGTTCCCTTGGACGCTCGGCGGAATCGGGAGTTCACACAGATCACAGAGGGTCGGGAACAGATCGCGGAGCGCGCCTTGTGCGGTGACGACAGCGCCACCGGGAACGTCTGGGCCGGCGATCAGCATGGGGACGTTGACGGTGTGTTCGTATTGGTTCTGCTTTCCCATCAGGCCGTGGCTGCCGATCGCCATCCCTTGATCGCTGGTGAAGATGACCAGCGAGTTTTCCAGCATGCCACGTGCTTGCAGCGCGTCGAGGATGCGTCCGACTTGGACGTCGATCTGTTCCACCAGGGCGAAATAGACCGCACGTTGGCGGCGAACCTCTTCCCGCGTTCGTGGAGGGGGCACGATCGTTTCGTCGCGGCCTCCCGCGTTTCCGTGATCGAAGGGATGTTCGGGGCGGAAGTTAACGGGCAGCGTGACCGATTCCGGGCGATACCGTCGCTCCATCTGCTCCGGCCAGAGCAGCGGATCGTGGGGGGCGGTGAAGTTCACGTGCAGGAAGAGTGACCGGTCACCCTCGACCGGGAATGACTCCACGGATCGCACCGCCCCGTCGGCGATTCGGCGGTCCGTTTCCGGGGTCAATCCGACGCCCCATTCGATGATCGCGTCGCCGTCGTCCGTTTTGAACGTCCATCCTCGGTAACCGGTGACGGGCCGTCCTGTCGCGCTACGGGGGAAGGTCAGGGAGGCGCCCGCGGCGCCGCCGCTGCTAAACAAGGCTTCGGTACGTTCGTAGCCGAGTTCCGTCGGTTTGCCCCGGACGTGCCATTTCCCCGTATGCACGGTATCCCAACCGGATTGCCGCATCACTTCGGGCCAAAGCGACCACTCGGGCTGAAACGGAATGGCTTTTCCTTCTGCCGCTTCGGCGACCATGACGCGTCCGGTCAGGGTCTCGGTCCGGCTGACGTGGCAGATGGGATAGCCGCAGACGATGCGGTCGAACCGGCAACCTCGCGTGGCGAGTCGGTCCAGGTTTGGCGTGGGGACGGGGCCGCCGTACGCCGACAAGACGTCGCCACGAAGATCATCGGCGACGATGCAGATCACGTGGGGCCGGGGACGACTGGCGAGGGCGGGCGCCGCGGCGATCCCGGCGAAGACGAGACAAACGGCGAAACCGGTTCTCGCGGGGAGCCGGGTTTGCAGACTGAAAGCGGGGGCGACGTTGTTGGAAAGGGGCACGGCACTTGTCAGCGATGGGGCGGTTGAAGTGGCATTCCGGGAGGGGCGCATCGGTTGAGCACCCGGCCACCAGGGTAGATCAGCCCGATGCCGAGCGGAACGCTGACCCGAGTGACGGAAAAACATTGGGGTCGCGTTGGCCTGAAGGGGCATCATGTTTCGAGGACGCGGACGGTTTCGCTTGGCGGGAGATCGAGGGCGCCCCAAGGCCGGACTGGTCGATGCCGCGCGGTGTTTGGAAGAATTTCCGCACGGGGCGGTACCGGCGCCGCCGGGGACTTACGTCGGCGCGTGGTCGATGGCGATGGGCCGCGAGGAGGACGCTCGCCGCGCGATCTTGACGCGGAACTTGTGGTACGACGGCGGTGACCGGCTCGGTCCCGACGGCGCGGAGAAGCTGCGGGCGGTCGGCGAGGCGTTCCGTCAGGTTCCGCACCCGATCTTGCTCGAGAAGGAACCGCTGGCGATCGGGGCACGGGAGTCGTACGACGACGCGGTCGAGGCGAACGAGCGGCTGAACGCGAGTCGCAGGGGGGAGGTCCTCGAGGGGTTGGCGGGGATGGGGATCGCCGACCCGGAGGACTTCGTGTTTCTCGTGCCGGACCGTTCGGTCGGGGGTCGCGGGGTCGAGGTCCCGAACGTCTACAACCGGCAATTCATGGGTGGCATGGGCGGGCGCCGCGGGGGTCGTGGCGGATTTGGCGGCGGTGTTGCTGGTCGCCGTACCGGGATGCGGGTTGGTCCGTCCGCGGTCGGCCGGATTGGGGGCAGGGGCGAAACCGGTGAAGCGGGAGGAGGTCGCCCATCCGAAAAGGGGGCAAACCCTCTCTTGAAACGCGTCGGTAGTCACCGAAGGACTTGGGAAAACCGCTTATCTCAACGTCACCTGGAAATCCACCAAGGGTCTGACCCCTTTTCGGAGAGACGATCAGTCGCGACAGCCCTTGCAGTGGCCTCGGAGGAGGATTTCGGTGACATCACCGACGGACTTGCTTTGGCGTCGGCTGCCGGCGGTGAGTTGGACGTCGTCGAGGCAGGTGACCGAGCCGCAATCGACGCACACGAAGTGGGGGTGGGCGGCTTGGTTGGGGTGTTGCGGGTCGATCGCTTCGAACCGCCACACGTGGTCGCCCAGTTCGGTGCGTCGGAGCAGTCCGGCTTCGGCCAGATCGTTGAGGTTCCGGAACGCGGTCGCCTTATCGACGCCGGTCCGGCTCAATTCCTCGGCGACTTCCGCGTGCGTCAACGGGGA
>JAWLFY010000139.1:0-10444 GCA_041685355.1 Pirellulaceae bacterium
GATGGGTGGCACCGGATGTGATGGGTGGCACCGGATGTGATGGGTGGCACCGGATGTGATGGGTGGCACCGGATGTGATGGGTGGCACCGGATGTGATGTTTCTGTTCGTCTGCCCCGCGGGCGATCCACCGGCGGATGGGGCGTCCGATGTGGGCGGGGCACCACCGCGTCTGCGCGAAACGATCGCCCGCGCGAAACGCCCGCGACACGATCGCGCGATCTTGCCCGGCGCCGCGCGATCTCGTCGGGCGGTGACCTCCCCACGGTTGTCGGAACCGTCGCGGACCAGACAACGCCTCGCGGCCGCCTCATCGGGCCCAATCACTCCGCCTTGGCAAACTGTGCGGGTCGGGGCATCCCGTTCTATTTTGCCAGCCGCCACATGGCGGCGCGATTATACCCACGCGAGCGCAAGTCCGGCCGATAAGACTCGTGTGACTTGTTAGCGAAGTGATGAAAAAGCCGATGGGATCGCTCAGCGGCCCTCTTCCTTCATTGCGGACTATCTGACAGTGCTCACCCAAACCTTGACTCGAAACCTCAGGGCGGAAGGATCCGACCATGATGATGAACCGGCAACAGAGCGAGACGCGGTCGCGGGTCCGCCTTCGCATGGTGGCTGCCCTCACGGTCGTCGCGCCGGCGTTCGCACCGGCATGGCTCCCCCTTCCCGAGAACCTTTCGCCGGCCCCGGCGGCTGCCGAGGAGGTGTCTTGGGGAACGTTCCTTCCGGTGCGGATGCGTCTGCGATCGAATCCTCCGGAAAGTATTCTCGGCGGTGATCGGGGCGAATCGGATTCGTTCGTCGCGACCGTCACCGTATCCCAGGAGGATGAATCGATCCTTCGGTCCGGCGACGCCCCTCGGACGTCCGGGGACGAACCCGTCACCGAATCGGCTGGCACGACCGCAGCCGCGGTCGCGCCAGACTCCCTGGCCGATCCACATCGGGCGGCCCCCGAGAGCGACATCGTCATGTGCGACGATTGCGATTCTCCGGCGCTGACTTGCCAGTGCCTTTCCGCTGCGTGTCCATCGCCGTGGTGGGCACACCGCTCGGGGATCGTCGGCGAGTTCTTGTTGCTTCGTCCCGGAAGCACCGATTTGACCTATGCCGTCGAGCAGACCGATCCAGATCCGAATGACGCTTCCCCGACGGGACCGATGGGAATCGTCGCCATCGATTCGCAACCGGGATTTCGTGTCGGCTTGACCCACGCGGCATCCGAATGCAGCAGCTTGGTGGCGAGCTACACGTGGTGGGAGGGTGACGCCGAATCGCAGCTGAGCGCGACCGGCATCAACGTGTTGGACTCGACCGTGTTTCATCCGAGCGTCGCCACTTCGGGCGGGGCGAGTCTCCAGGCCGCGGCTCGTCAGCGGATTCGCTTTCAGATGGCCGACATCGGCTACCGGCACCTTTGGAGAGCGAGTGAGACGACGGCGGTAAACTGGATCGGCGGATTGCGATACGGCAACCTTTCCCAGACTCTCGGCGTGGACCAAACGGTTCAGGCCGCCGACGGGCTGACGAGCCTCCGCACCGACGTCGACTTCGACGGGTTCGGGCTGACGGGCGGACTCGACTTCGAGCGGTACAGCCCTCGCAGCGGACTGTCGATCTACGGCCGCACCCTGGCTAGCCTGCTCGCCGGCGAATGGGATGCCAGCTACCGACAGACCAATCAGTTGGGCGGCGGCGTGATCGCGAACCGGTACGAGGATTTTCGAGTGACGCCGGTTCTCGAGGCCGAACTGGGGCTCGCTTGGACGTCCCCGCAAGACCGTTGCCGCCTGCACGCCGGCATGCAAATCAGCGGCTGGTACGATTCGATCTCCACCCGCAGCTATGTCGATGGCGTCCGCAACGGGACGCTGACCGGTGTCGGCGAAACGATTACGTTCAGCGGTCTGACGACCGGGATGGAGTGGCGTTTCTGATCCGACACCGCGTCACATGGCGGTGTTCGGTGAGGGACGTTTGGCGACGGGACGCTGTCGGGTATCACCACAACCCTCGCGCCAAGTCGTCGAGGTCTCGCTGCCAAGTGTTGTCGCTCAGCCAATCCTCGTCGTCTTCGTCGCTGAGCACGTGGTCGACCGCCGCGGCGCGTTGCGTCAAAACCGACGTCTCCCCTTCGCCATCGGGTGCCCCACCCACTTGCAGCCGGTTGATCACCTGCAACGCGTCGAGCGCGGTGATTTTTCCGTCACCCGAAGTGTCGAGATACCCGACCGACGTGCCCAACGCGGCGACGTGGCGGACGCCCATGTTGTCGGGGATCGACAGGTCAAGATCGGGGCGACTCAGTGTGTTGATCACCAGCAACGCGTCGAGCGCCGTCACTCGGCCGTCGCCGTTGACGTCATGGGGGTCGACGAGGTTTCTCAAGGACGGCCGTCCGGGATTGGAGGGCTGGCCCTCGAGCGGCGGATCGAAGTTGCCGAAGATCGGCAACGATAACTCGTCGCCGAACTGGGCGAACAAGTCGTTCCCCAGCGGGGCGGGGCTGAACGCGTCGAACACGTCCGCCGGAACGTCGCCTTGGCCGTCCGACACCCAGAAGAAGAACTCGCCGGCCTCGCGCGGCAACACACCCGCGCGGCCTTTCGTCCACAACCCGATGTCGTCGATCCCGTCCAGGTTCAAATCGCCGGCGACGGGGCGGTCGGTGAAACCGCTCAACCCGGGAAAGCGTTCGAGATCGTCCCGAACGGCGAACTCCGCGTCGGCGATCCCGTCTCGATCGAGGTCAAACGTGAACACGTTCGTGTCGTTATTGAAGGTCGCCAAGTCGTCGTTGCCGTCGCCGTTGAAATCGCCGACAAACGGCAGCCCCGTGAAATCGGACGGGATCCGCTCGTCGGATTCGATCTGACCGCTGCCGTCCAAGTCGAGGTACCAGGCGGTCCCGTCGAACAGGCCGATCTCGTCACCGTCGCGTGCCGCGGAGAAATCGCCGGCAACCGGGACGCCGTTGACCTGGTACTCCGGCGGCATCACCGAAGCGAAGTCGCCGACGCCGTCGTCGTCGGTATCGAGCATGAAGCTGTAGCTACCTTCGAACAGCCCGTAGACGCCGAGTTTATCGAAACCCGAGGCAACCCCCGTTTCCGCGTCGGCAAAGTTGCCCGCGAAATGTGCGTCACTGATCGTGCCGAACTGGTAAACGAAGTCTCGATTGACGGCGTCGGGAACCCGGCCTTCGGGATCGAAAATCGAGTTGCCGTTGATGTCGACATAAACCAAGCCTTGGCTGACGGTGCCGATTTCGGGACGGCTGTCGACGGTAAAGCGGGCGACGAATTCGCCGCCCGCCACACCGTCACCGGACGGGAACCGTGGCGGCTGAGGCGTCGAGGCGTCACTCTCGCCGTCGAGCCGATTGCCCACCGGGTCGACCAAATCGTCCGCGACGGTGAGCGTAAAGCGGTCGTCGGGAAGCGGATCGGCGAAACGAAGGCGGATCGAAGCGGTCGCCAGCTCGCCCGCGGTCCGCGGGTCGTTGACGACCTCCACCGAATCGATCGCGATCGGACCGCTGTGGTCGCCCACCAACCGGTAGTGTCCCACGACGGCGGCGATCCGTTCGTCAAGCGCCTCATACAGGAACCCGGGACGCCGCGCCACCGGGTCTTCGATCCGCACCGTCAGGCTCCTGACCGCCGGGGTCGGCCCGATGCTCGGTTTCGGATCGAACAATTCGAAATCGGGATGGGTGGTGACGAACACGTCTGAGACCCGTGGGCCGACTTCGTCGGTGCTGACGACGTTGAACTCGTAGCGATTGACAGCGTCAGGCGTCGCCCCGCGGACACGTAGGAAATACGCCTCTCCCTCTTCGACACCCACGGTGTGGGTGGCAGGCCCTTCGCCTCCGAACCGGTCGATCGGATTTCCGTCGGCGTCGTAAACGTCGACCCGCAGTTCCCCGTCGCCCGGCAGTCCCGCCGAACCGTTGGCCAACGTGCCGACCGGGTCGAAGTCGATCCCGAACTGCAGCGTCGCCGTCGTCGCGGCGACGTACCGGTACCAGTCTTCGTCGCCCGGCAGCGGTTCTCCGAACGCGTCGACCCGAGCGGCCGGATCGATCGTGGGGAGGGAAGTGGCCTGTTCCAAGTCGGCGAACGGCGTCGCGGTGAGTCGATCGCTGTTGTGTTCAAAGATGTCCGTGTCCAACACGACGACGCGTCCGTTCCCGTCGGAACCGGTCCCGCCGGTGACGGGATCGATCGGAAGGATATCCACCCGCCCGATCTGTTCGTAGCTGACCGGAGCGAGACCATCGATGGTGATCGACCCGCTCCGCTGACCCGGCCCTTCGCGGTGAAGCACGAGATTGCCGACCCCGTCATCGACGAAGACGAGCCGGTCGCCGGTTTCGGGCAACCCGCCGTTGACGTCGACGTGAAGCGGGTTCACGAGCGAGTCTGGCACCGCGACTCGGACCAGATCGTTTCCTCGGCCGCCGTCGATGCCGACCCGCTCGACATTGGGGTCGAGGTTGAGGGTCTTCAACTCCGTCCCCGTGGCGTCGATCGTCCGGACTTGGCGAGTCGCCAAATCGACCGCCAAGGTGTCATCGCTGCCCGACCCGGCCACGATCACCTGGTCACTCACCGCCGCCCCGCCGATCACTGAGAACGTGCCGTCGACGCCGGTGAACTCGAACTGCGTCAACAGGTCGGCGTGAGTCAGCCGTCCCGCGGCCGGGCCTTGGGGCGTGTAAACGAAGCGGTTCTCGAACGCCAACCCATGAACGCTGAGGGCGTTTCCGGTCGCGGCGACCGCGACCTGCTCGGCGCTGGTGAAGGTGACGTCGCCGACGCCGTCCTGCACGATCCGTGCGGTCGCGAGATCCAACCGAACCGGGCTTTCGTCGAACGGCTCGTAGACCAACCGGTCCTCGCCGATGCCCGTGTTCACGGCGATCTCGATCCCGATCCCCGGCTGAACTTTGACGTCGTCGACCGCCGTCCCGACTTCCAGGCTCAACAGGTCGGGAGTCGCGACGTCGTGGACGAACGTCGTCGGTTGGTCGCCGAACAACAACGTCGTCGATCCGTTTCCGCCGATCACTTCGACACTGCTGTTGACACCGGGAAGGTCATCCGTCGAGGCGGTCAGCACGTCCGCGCCTGATCCGGTGTCGAAGCGTCGTGTCTCGATGCCCGCGTACACGACCGGGACGTAGGCGATCGCCGATGCCGCCGTAGAGACTTGCGAGGTGAACCGGAACGATCCGTCGTTCGCCACGGCGGGTTGGAACAAGATGTTGTCATGCGACCCTTCGGACGGCTCGTTGACGGTCAGCTCGTCGAGGCCTTCGAGCCCTTCGATAGTCAGCCCTTCCATGCCCGAGAACTCGATCGGGATCCCGTTGATCGTGACGGCCCCGGCCTTCGCACTGTCCGCGTCGGGCGTGAACGAAAAAACGTCGTCGTCGAGTGTCCCTTCGACGATCAGGCTGTCGGCACCGCTGGGACCGCCCCCGGCGATCGTGATCGAATCGAAAGCGGTGAGGGATCCGGGCGCGATGGCGATCGCGTCATCCCCCTGTGCCCCATCGATCGAGAGCGCACTGCCGGCGCCGAAGTTGGCCAACGTCGTCGTGACTTGGCCGTCGCGGGCCAACGTCGCGCCCGAACTGCTGGTACCGGCCAGGCGAATGTCGTTCGACTCGTCGGTCCCCGTGAAACTGACGATCCCCGCTTGGCTGCTCGCGTCAAACGTGATCCCCCCTTCGACGTCGGCGATCTGGATCTCGGAGCGATCCAGGGTCAGCACGCCCTGGGTATCGTCGGGAAAGATCGGCGAAACGAATGAAGGCGCGTCGTCATTGGAGATCAAATCGAGCTGATCGATTCCGTCGCCGCCATCGAACACCAATCCCAGCGGGAAATTGTGGGCGCCGTTGACGATCAGCCGGTCGTCACCGCCGTTTCCCTCGACCACCAATTGCTCGATGCTGACCAATTCGGTGAACGTTGTCGACGCTAAAACCAAGGGGCGCCCGTCGCTCCCCTGAGTCAACTCGGCGACCCTGGGGTTCAATCCGGTCAATTCCAATTCGGAACCGTCGGCTTCGAGCGGCCGCACGGGCTGGCCCGCGAAGGCACCGCGAAACTCGATCGTCCAAGGCCCGTTCTGGAACTGGGTCAGGTTCGCGCCGTCGGCCGAAATCAACGGTTGATCATTATCTCCCAAGCTGCCGACGAATTCGACGGTGAACGGCCCCCCATCGTCTCCGCTCACCAGGACGTTCCCCGCGCGGATGCTGTCTAAATCCGCGAGTGCGTCTTCGACCTCCTCCGCGGTCGCTTCGGCGTCCAGGTTGGCGGTCGTTTCACCGTCGAACGTCAACGTGAACGTCCCGCCAATCGCGAGCGGTGAAACGGCAACACGTTGACGCTCGTTCGCGCCGCCTCCTCCTTGGGTCAACTCGGAAACGCCGGGGTCACCCACCCCGCCGCGGACCACGATGTCGTCGGGATCGATCGCGTCGAGCGCCTCGAGGGCAGCTTTCACATCGGCCGGTGACGCGTCGTAGGGGATCGCGGTTGTCGTCTGCACCACGCCGCTGCCGTCGTCGCCCGGTGGCGAACTGTCGAACGTGAGCGTGAACTCGCCGCCGGTCACTTGGGCGGGCAAGGTCACGGTTTGCAACTCGTTCGTGGGGCCGGCTTCGCGGACCTCGATGACCTCGATCGGATCGTTTCGCGACAAGTCACGAGCGTCGATGGTCATCAGCGCGACGTTCTTTCCCGCCAAATCGCCGGTGAACTCCGCCGTCCAGGGCCCCCCTTCGCTGTTCGCACTGGTGACCTGAACGTCCCCCGGTGCGATCGCGTCGAGTGCGGATTGCACTTCGCTCGCGGTCGCGTCGAAGGGGATCTCGCCCGTGACGCCGCTGACGTTGTTCGCATTTAAGCTCAACCGGAACGTCCCCGCACCGGGGGCCTGCGGCGGGGCGGGCATCGTGACGGTCTGCTCTTCGTTGACCCCGTCGGCGACCAGGTTGACGTCGATCTCGGAATCGGCGAAGCCGCCCGATACGCCGCCGGCGTTGCCGGTGATCTCCGGCTGATCCGACTTCGCGAACCGGCCTTCGAACTCGACCCGCCAGGGCCCGCCGGTCGTGTTCGCGCTCGTCACGCTGACCGCGCCGCCACCGAGCGACGCCAAGGCTTGCAGCGCCTGCTCGACGTCCGCGGCGGTCGCGTCGTGCGGGAGCGGCGACGTCGTTTCGCCGTCGAACGTGAGTGTGAACTCACCGCCTTGGGCCTCGGGCAACAGCGACAACGTTTGCACTTCGTTATCGCCAGCGACATGGGCGATCTGCTCGGTGACCACCGGTGCCCCTGACAACTCGCTGCCGTCGACCGTCAGCAGCGCCAAATCGGTGTCTCCCAAGCCCCCGACGAACTCGACTTCCCACGGTCCGCCGGCGCTCCCGGTGACCGACACTTCGCCGACGGACACGTTGGCGAGGTCCAACAACGCCGCTTCCAACGAAGCGGGCGAGGCGTCGTGATCGATCGGGTCGGTCGTCTCCGGCCCGCCGCCGTCGTCGAACGTGAGCGTGAACGTCCCGCCGGAGGCGACCGGCGCCGAGAGCGATTGCACCTCGTCGTCCCCGCCTCCCCCGTCTTGAATCGTTGCGGGGACCGGGGGCACCACGTCCGCCACCAAACCGGTGTCGTCGACCGAAAGTTCGATCTGCTCTTGGGCCGCCAACTCGCCGTTGAACTCGACCTCCCATGGACCGCCGTCGGCCCCACGGACGATCACGTTCTGGGCGCCGCCGACGGAAGTCAGGGCTTCCAAGGCCGCTTGCAACTCGCCGACGGTCGCATCGAACGGCAAGTCACCCGTCGTCCTCGAAATCGATCCGTTATCGAACGTCAGCCGGAACGTGCCGCCTGTGGCGAGCGGTGCCGAGATCCGCTGGACCTCGTTCGTCCCGTTACCAGGCGTCGTTTCCTCGACGTCCAGTTCGACCCCGCCCGTCAATCCCGACGCGTCCGTTGTGATCAGGGACGCCGTCGACAACCCGGCGGTTCCCGTCAACGCGACTTGGTACGGGCCTCCCGGCGAACCCGATACGTCGACGTTGCCGGCGCCGATTCCCGGGAGATCCTGGAGCGCCGATTCCACCGCGGACGCCGGGGCGTTCCAAGCGAGCGGGACGGTCGCGTCGCCGTCAAAGCCGAGCTTGAACGTGCCCCCGAGCGAGACGTTGCCGCCCCTTGGGGCCGGTAACGCGACGCTTTGCTCGCGGGCGACGCCGTCGACCTGAGTGATCGTCGGCGAAACGCCGCCGGTCAGGTTCGATCCGTCGGCGATCAGTTCCGACTGGGGTTGCAGCGCCAAGTCCCCGGTGAATTCCGCCAGCCACGGTCCGCCCGCCAAGCCGGTCACCCGCACGTCGTCCGACCCGAGCGACGTCAGCCCGCTGAGCGCCTGTTCGACGTCCGTCGGTGACGCGGTGTACCGGATCGGGGCGGTCGTTTCCGGGCCGCTCGGTCCGTCATAAGTGAGCGTGAAGGTGCCCCCGGTGATGAACCGCGAGCCGTCCGCCTCGGTCGGTAGGGTGATCCTCTGAATCTCGTTGTCGCCGCGTGTGGGATCGCCCTGTTCGGTTCGCGCCACCGTGACGTTACCGCTGCGGCGGACGAGATTCGCGCCGTCGGGAATCAGCGCCGCGACCGGCTCCCCTGCCAAATCCCCGGCGAACTCGATCTCCCAAGGCCCCCGCACAGGTCCCGTCACGTTGACGTCGGTCTGGTCACCGATCGACGCGAGCGCCGCCAACGCCGACTCGATCTCTCCGGCGGTCGCGTCAAAGGCGATCGGATCGGTCGTCTCTGGGGTGGCGGTGTCCAACGTCAACGTGAACGAACCGCCGATCGTGTCCGCAGGAAGCGTCAAACGCCGCGTAGCGTTGGTTGCCTCGCCGGCCGACGGGTTGGGGGCCAGGAAGTTCACCTTCTCCAGCTGGCCGGTCGAAGAAAATTCCAGCTCGATGATGTCGTTGCCGTCGCCACCTTCGATTTTCAGTATGTCATTGCCGGCGCCCCCGTCGACTCGGAAGTCGTCCGTGTTGAAACGGGGGTTCACGAAAATCGTGTCGCGACCGTCCCCGCCGAAAGCCCGGATCGAAGGCTGCCGGAATCCCGGCGTCGGCGGCAAGCCGAGCGCCTCGAGCGATTGCTGACCGCCACCGGGATAAATCGTGTCGGCGCCGGTCCCTCCGAACAGGTTTTGCTCGATCCCGGTGAGATTGCTCAAGTCGATCGTGTCCGGACCGTCCAACGTGTTGACGTAAATCCCGCCCGGACCGATCCCCTCGATGAAATCGCTGATCCCGCGGATCACGTCGACCAGCGGGTCGGGCAGGACATCCTCGATCGTGAACCCGGGGAACAGCGTGGTCTCCGGAATCAACGTGAATTCGGGGATGATCTCGCACGGACAAGCGATGCCCAGATCCGGGATCTCTAAACTCGGAAAGCGGACCTCGGGGATCGTGATGTCGGGTACGCCGAACTCGAGAAGCGAATCGAGCCCGTCGGCGACATCTTGAAAGAACGGAAAGAACTGCGCGATCGCCTGCGGGTTGGGGACGATCGCGGACGAACCGGGCAGGTCAAACCCGAACAGCTGAGAGACCGGGAACTCGACGTCGCCGACCAAGTCGATCAAGCCGACCTTGATCTCCTCGATCAGATCCTCCGTGATCGCGGGGCCGAGCCGGATGATCGGCACGTTGTCGCCCGCCTCGTCGATGAGCAAAAAGAAGTTCAACGCGTTGCCGTCGACGGAGACCTCGTTGATTTCCTGCGGAAACGCCTGATACGCGAGCGTGGTGCCCGGGAAATTCCTGATCTCGTCCGGCAACGCCTCCCTCACCTCCTCGGGGGCGATCGAAGACAAGAAGTCGAGGCTGTTGCTGATGCCCGGAGGGATTCCCGCCGCGACCGCCAACAGCCGGCGTTCCTCCAGGATCTCCAGCGACAACTTGCCCGCGGGTCGAACCGACGTCGACCCGCGACGGCGCCGCAATTTTCGAACTGAACGGTTCTTGAAAGGGGACGCGATCGGGTGGCGGGACCGTTTCATGGGGACTCCAGGGTGTTCCCAGACAGAAAGAAAACGCCGAGGCGCACGCCACTCGGCCGCGGCCACAGGGAATCCCGCGCCGCCGTCAGAATCGAATCAACCACCCTATTTAGAGCCCCGGCGCCGGTCAAACTCGGGGATCGGTTTCCTGGTGGAGGCGTCAACCGCGTCGCCACCGGAAGCTGCAGTCGAGCCGTCCCGGTGTGGGCCAACCGTCCCAATCACCCATCGCGGGGTCTCATTGCCCGGACGACGAATTCGCGTACGCTCCACCGTTTCGCAAGTCCGTTTCGCAAGTCCGTTTCGCAAGTCCGTTTCGC
>JAWLFY010000139.1:10544-12943 GCA_041685355.1 Pirellulaceae bacterium
CCGTTTCGCAAGTCCGTTTCGCAAGTCCGTTTCGCAAGTCCGTTTCGCGGACGACATCGTGTCGCCGACGGACGTGTCGCTGACCGGTGAACCTAGTCGTCGCGTGACGATTCTCCGGGGGGCGGTGGCGGCTGCAACTTGCGGAGTTTCGTCAGCAAGCGATCGAAGGTGCCGGCGAACGCCTTTTTGTCGAGCTCGCCATAAGGTCGGCTGCCTCCGACGACACCTCCCGCCCCACGCAAGTCATCCATGAAGTCCCGCATCGAAAGACGACCGGCGATGTTGTCGGCGTGGTATTGCTCGCCTCGGGGATCGACCACCGCGACGTCCCGCTCAACGAGCTGTGCCGCCAAGGGGATGTCTGCCGTGATTACCAAATCTCCTTGCGACGCATGATCGACAATGTACTGGTCAGCCACGTTGGCACCGTGGGGGACGGTGACCGAGGAAACCATCGGGGCGTTAGGCGGGGTCGCGACGGACCGATTCGCCACCAGCACGGTGTCGAGATTCAGCCGACGCGCGGCACGAAACACGATCTCCTTGACGTCCCGCGGCGCCGCGTCGGCGTCAATCCAAACTCTCATGGGATCGGCCCGGGCATTTCAAGGTGGTGGGGGTGTCATCCGAGAAACCGAATGGCAGGTGATGATCAGCGTCGTTCTCCCTGGTACGAGAGCTTGCCGAGCGGAACTTCGAGCGAACGCACGAGTTCCCCGTCGATCGTGATCACGTCGAAGCTCACCGTGGGCGTTTCCGCTTGCGTGTCGAAGCTGATACGGCCAAACGACTGCTTTTTGTTGTACGAAAACAATGCCTCCTCCATTTCGGGGTGCACGTGCTCGTTGGTCATTCGTGACGAGTTGAACTCGTACAACGGATACCCGCGGGGTCGTTCGATCAGCCAAGCGTCGGAGCGGTGTCGGTCGGCCGACACCAGCACCAACCCCTCGATCCGTTGATCGTCCACGAACTCGAGAATCTCTTCACGTTCCTCGGGATAACCTCGCCACGTGTCCAGACCCGCCCGTCCCGCCTTCGCCCGGAAATCCCAAGGGACCGGGGAAACGAGAACCTTGAACGTCCCGTCCGATTCCGCGAGTGTCTGTTTTAGCCACGATTTCTGTGTCGGACCGAGCATCGTCGGCGTCTCCACCCCCTCCCCGCCGCGACGGCCCGCGTCGGTTCGATAGTACCGACCGTCCAGCATGATGAAGTGCACGTCGCCGACGGCGAAGTCGAACCACACGCCCGGTTGCGCTTGGCCGCCCCCATAACTTGGGTTGACCCAGTTCTGTCGAAACACGTTCCACACCGGACGCTTCCAGACAGGCACATCGGCGAGCAGACCGCCCCAACTGTCGTCGGTGCTAAAGTCGTGGTCATCCCAGATCGCGAACACCGGGGTATGGGAAACCAAGGTACGGAAACCCGGTTGCGATTGCCGTCGGTAGTAGCAGTAGCGCTGCATCGCGGGAGACTCGGGGTCATCGCTGTAGACGTTGTCTCCCAGCAGCAGCAACACGTCGGGTTCGAACGAGTCGATCGTTCCCCACATCCGTTCATGGTTCGGCACGTAACCCGCCCCGCCACCGAACGCGACGGTAAACCGGCACGGTTCTCCCGCATTCGGGAACGTCCGAAAGGTGTACGTCGGAGTGAGTTCCTTGCCGTTGATCGTCAGCCGGTAGTGATATCGGCTCGCCGGCTGCAACCCGTCGACGAGGGCGACGGCGGTGAAATCGTTGGCTTCACTCGATCGGACCGACTCGCCGACCGCTCGGATCGCGTCCGGTGAGGTGCCGACCGAAACTTGGACTTCCGCTTCGCCGGACGTGCGGACCCAGACCCGAGCGCTGCGATCGGTCACGGCCCCGAGCATCGGGCCATGAACGATCGTGTCGGCGAATCGCCGTTGCAAGTCGCTCCATGCTTCGGACGCTCGCAGCGGTTCAAGCAGTTCCCGAGGGCCCGCGAGAAAACGTTGAGGGGGCAGTCCCAGTTCGACCGCGCGGCTCATCGCCGCCTCGGCGACCGGAAGCTCGTCGTGGTGTGCGTGGGCCAGGGCGAGCAGGAACTGCAACTCCGCATCGTCCCCACGGTCATCGATGATCTCCCGCAAGTACTCGATCGCCTCGGCGGGCTGTTCGTCCAGAATCAGCATCACCGCCCACTGACCGATCCGCTTGTACTGACCGTCGGCCGGGGGCGGTTCGCTCGGCACGACCCGCGGTCGCGAGGCGCCGCCGAGCGAATCGGGAGAGGCTTGTGCCAAGACCGCTTGGCCGTCCACGGCGATCGCCGACACGAGAAACAACCCAATACACCATCGACGCATTGCAAACTCCTTCGGATGATCGGTCACCACCGAGACCCTCAACTGTAGCCCATCCCGTTTG
>JAWLFY010000140.1:0-12844 GCA_041685355.1 Pirellulaceae bacterium
TGGCACGGGCCGATCGTCGAAAAGTGACTTGGAAAAGCCGTTTTCTTCTATATGAATTTGCAATCAACAAAGGGTCAGACCCCTTTTCGGATAGGCTCTGAGGTGAGGCGGACTCTTGAGGAAGGACCGACGTGTCGTTTTTGAACGCGAGTCTGTTGCTCGCCTTCGCGGCTGGCGCCGTGCCGATCGTGCTGCACCTGATGTCGCGTCGCGAGCCGCGTCGGGTGACGTTCCCCGCGGTGCGGTTCTTGACGCGGCGGTTCGAATCGAACCGGGCACGGATCCGGGTCCGGCGATGGTGGTTGCTCGCGTTGCGGGTGTTGGCGTTGGTCGCGGTCGCGGCGGCGCTCGCCCATCCGGTGATTCGTCGCGACGTGTCGGTGGTTTGGATCACGATCGGCCTGGTCGCGTTGCTCGGGGTGGGGTTGCTCGCGATGGCGTCGGTGGCGGCGGTCCGATCGGGGAAGCGGGCAGCGATCGGGTTTCTCGCGGCGGCGATCGCGGCGTTTCTCGTCGCCCTCGGCTGGGGCGGCTACACCGCCGCGTCGGGACCGTCGCCGACGATCGACACCGCCTCCCCGGTGGCGATCGCGATCGTGATCGACAATTCGCCGACGCTCGGTTGGCGGACGTCGGACGACGACCGGGTCGCACGGGTCCGCGAGTTGGCCGCGTGGCTGATTTCGCGGGTCCCCGCTTCCAGTCGGATCGCGGTCGTCGACCGGTCGTCGACCCCCGCGGCGTTCTCGCTGGACGTCGCCGGGGCGCTCTCCAAGGTGGACGCGGTTCGGCCGCTGCAGGTGACGACGCCGATCGCCTCGCGGATCGACGCCGCGGTCCGGTTGGTCCGCACGAGCGAGCTGGAGAACCGCCAAGTGGTCGTCGTGAGCGATTTGGCGGAGACGACTTGGCGGGACGACGCTCGCGGGGTCGACGTCGCGGGGACGGTCGGGGCGGAACCGCCGGTCGCGGTGACGGTCTTCGATTTGGGGGATTTCCGGGGGGTCAACCGATCGCTCGGGTTGCCGAGTGTTGTCGACGCGACCCCGCCGCGCGGGACGGCGACGCCGCTGGTCGCCACGGTTCACGTCTCACGTCCGAATGACACGAACGGGGAAAATGCGACGGACGGTGATACCGTCGGAAGGGACTCGAAGGGCGATACGGAATCGGGCGGAGGCGAAGCGGGCGAAGCGGCAGCATCGGAGCGGGCGGCGTCGCAACGGGCCGTCGGCGGTGAGGTTTCGGTGACCGCGGAGTTGCAGTTGTACGAGTCGGATTCGCCGTTGCCGGTGGTCCGTGACGGTCGGGTGGAGCGTCCCGCGGCGCGGCGTGTCGACCGCACCAGCCGGCGGGTTCCGATCGGCGGTTTCGGGGAATTGTTGTTGACGGTCCCGCCGTTGGAACCGGGGACGCACCACGTCGCGATCCGGTTGAGCGGCGACGACCCGTTGGCGGTCGATGACCGTCGCTATTTGACGCTGCGGGTTCTTCCCCCGTCGCCGCTGTTGATCGTCGGGGATCGGAAATCGGACGCGGACGTGTTGGCGGCCGCGATCGCGGCGCCGTTCGAGGTCGGTGATCCGCAATCGGAGTACGCGGCCGAGCGGATCGGTTACGAGGACTTGCCCGCGGTCTCGCTCGAGGGATTCGACGCGATCGTGTTGCACGACCCCCCGGTCTCGGCGACCCGCGATCGGATGCTGCAGTCGTTCGTCCGCCGCGGCGGCCGGTTGACGATCAGTTTGGGGCCGGCGATGAGAGAAGCGGATTCGGGTGCCAAGGCGGACGCGGGGCCGCTGCTGCCGGAACCGCGACGGCGATGGCGGCCGGTCGACCCCGGAACGTTCTTGGAAGTCGCTCGTGCGGAACATCCGTTGTGGGACCCGTTCGCCGGCCAGTCGGACACCGCTCGCTGGAGCGACTTTCCGGTGCATCAGTATTGGCAGTTGGAGACGGAGGACGCGGACCGAGTGTTGGCACGATTTGCCGGAACGGGGCACCCCGCGATCGTCGAGCGGCGGGTCGGTGAGGGGAGCGTGTTGGTGATCGCGACGCCGCTACCGGCGTTGTCGGATCGGACGCGGGGTTGGAACGAGCTGTTTACCGCGAGCGATGCGTGGCCCGCGTTCGTGCTCGTCCGCCAGATTTCCGAGACGATGTCGGGACGTTCCGAGGTCGCGGCCGAGACGTCCGTTGGGGAGCCGTATCTGGCGCGATTGGAGGGACGCGATGAGCCGACACGTTCCGCGGCAGATGCCGACGCGGTTCGCGCGGGGGCGTCCGCTTCGGAAGGGGCCGGTTCGCAGGAAGATGGCGACGCGACGACCGCGCGGGTGCAGCTGTTTCCGCCAGGAGATCGGATGCCGGTTCCGCTTCGCGTGACGGGTAACGACGCGTCACGGGTGACGGTCCGCGAGGTCCCGGAGGCGGGAACATACTGGATCCGCGGGACGGGGTTGGAGGGAGGTTTTTCGGCGAACGTGGATGAAGAGACGACGTCGCTATCGCGGGTCGACCCGGCGGGGCTCGACCTGTGGTTCGGCCCGGACGGTTATCGTCTGGCGTCGACGCGTGAGGAAGTCGAGTTGGCGGAAGCGGAGGGGACGGCGAGCGTTTCGCTGAGGTCGCCGATGATGTTGTTGGCGGCGATCCTGTTCGTGTTGGAGCAGTTGCTCGGCAACCGGTTTTATCGATCGTCGGGTCGATCGGACGGGACGTCGTCCGTGACGGGGGCAAAGCCGACGGGCGGGGGCACGGTCGCGGCATGACGCGTTTCGGGATCGAGCCGATTTACGGGTCGACGTGGCTCGTCTTGATCGCGACCGCGGTGGTCGTCGGGGTGATGCTGTGGGTCACGCCGCCGACGGCGAACCCGGCGCACCGGCGCCGCCTGATGTGGCTGCGGGGGATCGCCGGCGTGACCTTGTTTTTGGCGGCGCTCGGCCCGGCGCAGATCCGCACCGACCCTCGCACGACCGACGCGACTTTGGTGGTCGCGGTCGATACCTCGCGAAGTATGACGTTGACCGACGGCGACGGGGGCGAACGATGGTCGACTCAACGCGAGGTGTGGCGGACGCTGGCGAGCCGTTTGCAGGGGATCGACGAATCGCTCCGCGTGGCGTTGCTCGGCTACGACGCGTCGGCGGCGGAGGTGTCTGAACCGTCGCCCGCGTCGCTTGACCAGCGGGAGCCGGAAGGGGATCGGACCGATTTGGGTGAGGCGTTGATGGCGGCGATCCGTGGTTCGGAGGGGACGCCGCTCGCGGGGGTGGTGTTGCTCGGCGACGGCGTCGACACCGCGGAGCCGGGCGGACCCGACCCGCAACGTGTCGCGCAGACACTCGCTTCGATCGGGGTGCCGTTGTGGGCCGTCCCGATCGGCCCGGCGTCGGACGGCGAGGAGTCCCGCGACGTCGCCGTCGAGGGGCTCCCGGAAACGTACGACCTGTTTGCCGGGAACGAATTGGAGGTCGCTTTCGAGGTCCGGTTGCGGGGGCTCGCCGGTGTCGACGTTCCGGTCCGCGTGAGCTGGGTCGATGCCGAGGGGAACGTCGAGGAGGCGGCGACTCGTCGGGCGACGGCGACGCGGGCGGTCGACACGTCACCGCTTCGCATCCCGACCGTTGTCCCGCCGCCGGGAACGTATCGGTTGAAAGTCGAAGCGGAAACCCAGCCCGGCGAACTGGTTACGGAGAACAACCGCCAAATCGCGTTCGCGGAGGTCCGCGAGGGGGGCGGCCGCGTGCTGTATTTGGAAGGCGAACCGCGGTTCGAGCAGTTATTTCTTCGACGCGCGCTGGGCGGGTTTCCCGATCTGGATTTGACGTATCAATGGATCCCGCGGGACACCGTCGATCGCTGGCCGGTGAACCTGGGGGATTGGTTCGAACCGGGAAACTTCGACGTGTACATCCTGGGCGACCTCGACGCCTCGGCGGTCGGGGAGGAACAGCTCGCGGCGCTCGCCGAGTCGGTCGCGGCCGGGGCGGGGCTGATCACGCTCGGCGGGTTTCAAACGTATGGGACGGGCGGGTACGCCGGCTCGCCGCTCGCCGAGGCGATGCCGGTTCGGATGGAAGCCGGCCGCCGCCGACCGCCTGGTGATCGGAACCGGGATGAAGGGGCGGGAACCGTTGACGGTGCGGCGGCCGGCGGCCAAATCGACGGCCCGATCCGACCGGCCCCGGCCCGCGAGCACCCGATCACCGCGATCGGCGACGATGTGAATGCGACGTGGCGTGACCTGCCGCCGCTGACGGGGGCCAACCGGCTGGTCGGACCGAAGTCGGCACCCGGCGTCCAGGTGTTGCTCGAGTCGGACGACGAGGCACCGTTGCTGGTGGTCGGCGAGTACGGCCGGGGGCGGACGGCGGCGTTGGCGTTCGATTCCACGTATCGCTGGTGGCGCGGCGGCCAACGGGAGCGGCACCTGCGGTTTTGGCGGCAGCTGATGTTGTGGGTCTTGGCCCGCGAGGAGACGGGAGACGAGACGATCCGGATCGAGCTCGACACGCGTCGGTTTTCGGCCGACGCCGAACCTCCGTTCCGCGCTTCGGTGCAAACCGCGGCCGCGTCGGAGCCGACGGATGAGGCGCGGCTCGTCGCCGAGGTGATCGACGAGGCGGGTCGGGCGACCCCGGTCCGGGTCGGGCCGCGGGTCGCCGCCGACGGGGGCGCCTCGGCGGAGGGCTCGCTCCCCCAGCTCGATCCGGGGTTTTATCGACTTCGCGTCCGTGACGATTCCGCCGATTCGACGCTGCAACCGGCCGAGGTCGCGTTTCAGGTGATCGACGATAGCCGCGAGTTGGCGCGGCCGATGGCGGACCCGGTGTACCTAAGTCAGTTGGCGGAAATCACCGGTGGCCAAGGGGGCGACACGTTTTCGCCCGAGCGGATCGACGAACTGATCGACCGGATCGCCGAACGACGTCGGCGTGGGGAGACGACCGTCGTGTCAAAGTCGCGGCTGGGGGACGGGCCTTGGAGCGGATGGCTGTTGTTCGTCCTGTTCGCCGCGCCGCTGTCGGTCGAATGGTGGCTCCGTCGTCGTTGGGGGTTGGCCTGAAGCAGCCCGTTCGAGACGTCGGAGCAGCGGTCGCATCATTGGCAACTCGGTGTAAAAGGTCGCGCCGCCGTCGATCCCGTGTCGGCGGAGTGAGTCGACGTAGGCAGCCATGTCGGGATCTCGCCCGAGCCGCGGCAACACGACCAGCCAAACGGCCGAAATCACCGTGACCGCCGCCGCGAGCGACCAAGCCCCGCGGCTGGGCGTCCGGGTACCGCGGCCGGGCATCCGCCGCGGGCGTGGCGGACGAGACGTCTGTCGGCCGCATGAGGTCACGGGAGCAATCCGGACGCGGCGCCGGGGAACACGACCTTGAACATCAGGTACGCCATCGCGAGGGTCAAGATGATGTTGAGGGATTGCCCGACAACGTACAGCATCAACGGTTTCCCGCCCCGCAAGTGAGACGCCAGTTCACGGAAGTTCGTCTCCAGGCCGATGCTGACGAACGCCAAGCAGAAACACCACCCGCGGACGGTCTTCGTCATGCTCCCGATCGCCGCGTCGACGACAAGCGGACCGTCCGGGGCGAAAGCGTGGATCGCGGAGAAAACGATCGACGCGGCGAGGAACCCGATGACAAATTTGGGGAACCGCAACCAAATCTCCGAAGCCCCCGGTCGACGGCCGTTCGGATTCTCCTCGACGGCGGCGACCCAGTAGACGGCGATCGCGAACGCGATCACGCCGATCAAGATATTTTGGATCATCTTGACCGTCGCGGCGACTTGCAGGGCTTCTTCGCCGACCAGCGCCCCGGCGGCGGCAACTGCCCCGGTCGCGTCGATCGTCCCGCCCATCCACGCCCCCGCGAGGACCTGGTCCATGCCGGTCGCGGAGATCACCGCCGGCATCACCGCCATCATGATCACGGTGAACGAGAGCGACATCCCGATCGCCAGCGACAACTCTTCCTTCTTCGCGCGACACGCCGCGGCGGAGGCGATCGCTGCCGAGACGCCGCATACCGACATGTCAGCCGAGATCACCATGTTGAGCGAGCGAGAGGGAATCTTGAGCACCCGTTGGCCGAACCAATAGGTCGAAATCAACACGACCGGGGTCACGACCCAAGCGACGAACATGCCGGGGACCCCGAGCGACAGCAGCCGACCGAACAGGATCTCCGCCCCGAGCAACACGAGCCCGGTCTTGATGTAGAACTCGGTTTGCGCGGCGGGCTTGAGCCACGCCGGGGTCCCGACGGTGTTGCTGATCAACAGCCCCACCGCGATCGCCCACAACGCGTATTCCAAGTTGTACGCCTTGACGACTTCTTGCCCCGCCAAGACGTAAGCGAACGTGGCGAGGGCGAAAACGGCGAGGAAGCCAGGAAGGAAGCGAGCCGGGCGACCTCCGAGCAGCGCGACGCCAAACGTGAAGAGTACCGCGGTGAGTGCAAGCGTCGCGAGAACCCCAGCCCACGTCGGGCGATCGGCCGACGCGAACGCCTCGATCGGGTTATCGGCCCAGCCCGCCGGTTTCGCGAAACGGCCGTCCAGCGGGGTGGACGCCACGACCGCCGTCACGCCGTCGACGACGGTCTCGGACACGCTGACGAACAACAGGCTGATCGACAGCAGCGTCCAAGCGATCACGATCGCCACGAGGTCTTCGCTCCAACGCGAGGTTTGTTTTTTCTCTCGGTCCGGCTGACCGCTCTCGGGCGATGGGGAGTGCGGGTCCGAGCGGCGATCGGGTTCCGAATCGTTCGGCACGTCAGGGTCGTCGTTCAACGAGCTCGGCTCCGGGCAGGCGACTGGGGTAGGGGTGCCCCGGCAGTGTCCGGCAGCGGCCATCGGTCGTCAAGATTCGCCGCCCGTGCCGAACCCGCCGAAAGCCCGTGCCCGCCCCGCCGAACTTCAGTGCCTACCTCGCCAGGTGACGGGGCGTCCCGCCACGTGTCGCAGCAAGGCGATCCATTGCAAGGCGACGAACAACGTGACCGCCACGGGATGGGCGACCGCTCCGCTGACCGGTTGGCGGAGCCGTCGCGCGGCGACCAGCCGGGGCAGATACCCGACCACGATCGCGGCGGCCGAGAGCATCGCCGCGGTGATCGCCCCGGACACGACGGCGAGGACAAGGGTGATCCATGGCAACGCGGCGCCGCCGAGCAAGAGGATCGTGAACGGGCCGATCAGCCGCGGATTCGCGACGCCCTCGGTGGCATTCTTGAGCACGCCCCGGATCACCTCGCTGGCGGACCGATACATGCGGCACGTCGCCAGTTCCGTCCCGTCGTGCACATCGGTCGCCATGCCCGCCTCACGGTACGCCCGCGGGAGCTTGACGCCGTCGTGCCGTGACCCACGGATCGCCTCGTGCGTTCCCGCGCGGACGTACGACTCCCGCGTCGTCATGAAGACTTGACCGCAACCCGCCGCGTACGCCGGATGGGTACTCGACCGCATCCGGCCGAACGGCAGGAACCCGAGCAGGATCCAGTGCATCAGCGGGATCAGCCATTTCTCCAGCCAAGTCTCGGTCTCCTGCCGCGGGAAGATGCTCGACAGCGCCGCGCCGGTCGCGTCTTGAGTGTCCGCCATCGAGCGGATCGCGTCGGGTTCGAGTCGAACGTCGGCGTCGAGGAACACCAACCGCGGGAACCGTGCCGCCTCCGCGAGCTGGCAGCAGGCGAACTGCTTGCCGTTCCAACCTTCCGGCAGCGGCCGCCCGGCGACGCATCGCGCACGCGGATCGCGGGCCGCGATCGCGGTCACGATCGCCGCGGTGTCGTCGCTCGAGTGATCGTCCAGCACGACCACCTCAACGTTCACGCCGCCGTTATTGAGCGCCGCATCGACGGTCGCCGCGATCCCCGTCGCCTCGTCGCGAGCCGGGATCAAGACGGAGACTTCGTGTGTCGGCAATGTCAAACCGTCGTTCGGTGGCGGAGACGACCCCTCCGGCGTGCGGCAAAACAGGGGCAGGTTCGCGAAGAACATCAGCGCCGGGATCGACGCCAGGACGAGTCCGGCGAGGGCGGTCAGCAGCAACGTCACTGGAAGTGGTCTCCGTGCGTCGCGCGAAACGCTCGGCCCCGGGCCCAAGCCTTCATCCGCCGCATCGTGTCATACACCCCGCCGGCACCGAGGCGGCCACGGAGCAGGTTCTCGAACGGGTCATCTCGTCGGCGGATCACATGCTCGGCGAGCGCCGCTTGGTTCGCCCGCATCGCGGCGGTCAGCATCCGGTCCCATTCCGGTTTCGACAACCGAGGCGAATCGTCGACGGGGATCGGCGGGCCGAATCGGGCAAAACAGTTCGGCAGCCGCTCGTCCCAAAACGCGTACTCGAGCGCGAGCGGAACGGCGACCCCGGTCTCCATCCGCCGGCACAAATGGGGCAGCCCCGGCATCAACTCGGCGGCATGGTCTCGGGCGTCGCGAAACCGACCCTCGGGGGTGATCCAGATCGCCGTCCCCGCCGCCGAGGCGATCGCGAGGCTCTTCGTCAAGAATGCCCGCGCGCCGTGAAGCGATTCCAGCCGCACACCGTAAAAACCGAGCTTTTCGAACACGCCGTAATGCTCGAGTGCCGCGGCATCGATCGGCGCGTAAAATTGGCGGTTCGGGAACGCGACGCGGTGCAAGAAATGACCGATCAGCGGGTCCCACCACGACGGGTGGTTGCTGTAGACGACAAGCGGGAGCGAGTCGTCGATCCGGACGCGGGCGAGCGAATCGCGTTCGATCGCGACGGCATGGAAGTGCCGCCGAAGGTAAGGACGAAGGAACCGGTGGAAGCCGTTCTGGAACCACGCCTGGACCGGCGGGACGGCGTGATCCGGGGGGGGCAGGCCGCGATCGGGGTTCGCGTCGTGATCCGCCATCACCCGACCGGAGAGGACGCGCCGAGGAGACCGGCGGCGGCGTCGGTATCGAGCGAGTCCGCGGCGATCCAACCGCTCATCAAAACCATCGGCATCCCGGGCCCCGGATGGGCGGCACCGCCCGCCAAGTAAAGTCCCGGCAGATCCCGGCGGCGGTTGGACGGCTTGAACGCGCCAAAAAACTTGCCGTGGCTGGCGAGCCCGTAGATCGCACCGTTGAGAACCCGATACCGCCGATGGATCCCCTCGGGCGTCAACGACGCCTCGTAGCGGATCGAATCTCGCAACCCGGTTAGCCCCGCGGTCCGTTCCAACTTGTCGAGGATCACCTCGCGGTACGCCGGGAGCATCGCTTCCCAATCGTGTCCCGGGCGGAGGTACGGCGTGTGGACCAGGATGTACAACGCCTCGCAACCGTCGGGGGCGACCCCCGGTTCGCTGACCGACGGGGCGCACACGTACGCGGTCGGGTCGGCTGCCGGTTCGCCGCGCCGGTAAATCGAATCGAACTCTTCTTCGGGGTCTTTGGAAAAGACGAAGTTGTGATGGAGCAATTGCTCGTAGCGGCGGTCGAGACCGAGGTACAGGACGACGCCGCTGCACGCCGGTTCGTGACGGTTCGCCCGTTCGAACCGGCCGGACTGCTTGGTCCCGCCCAGCAATTCGCGATACGTGCGAACCGAGTCGCAGTTGCTCACCACGGCGTCGGCGTCGAGTGACTCGCCGTCGGTCGTGACAACGCCGGTCACTCGCCCAGACGACGTCGCGATCTTCGCCACGTCGGTCTCGACCCGCACCGTCACGCCGAGTTCGAGGGCGAGCCGCTCCAGCGCCACCGGAACCGCCCGGGTGCCGCCGATCGGGTACCAAATCCCCTCCTCGGTCTGCATGTGGGCGATCCCGCATAGCACGGCCGGCGAGGCGAGGGGGCTCGATCCGACGTACTGGGTGAAGTGATCCATCATCTGCGCGACCCGCTTTTCCGGGACGTGCGAGCGGACCACCGACGCGACACTTCGGCCCATCCGCAACGACAACACGTCCTTCAGCACGGCCGCCGAGAACGTCCCGCCGACGTCCATCGTGTCCCGAATCCCGCCCACGCTCCGCCAAAAGAAAAACCGATCAGAAACCCGATGCAGTCGCTCGCTGACCCGCAGAAACCGTTCGTACCCTTCGCCGCTGCGGGGCGATCCCGTGAACGCGTCGAGGTTCTTACGCATCGCGGCGACATCGGCAACCAAATCGAGCACGCCGTTTTCGTCGGATGCGGCACCGCCGTTCGCCCCGGCACCGCCGTTCGCCCCGGCACCGCCGTTCGCCCCGGAGGTGCCGTTTGATTCGAAAAAACAACGCCACTGCGGGTCGAGCGGGACGATTTCCAGGTAGTCCTCGAGCTTCCGGCCGGCCTCGTCGAAGACCCGCTTCAAAACGCTCGGCAACGTCAAGATCGTCGGGCCCATGTCGAACCGGTACCCGTCCGCTTCGTGGACGGCCGCCTTCCCGCCGACCCAAGCGTTTTTTTCGAGCAGGGTCACTCGGTGGCCGCGGGCGGCCAACACACATGCCGACGCGAGCCCCGCCAACCCGCTGCCGACGACGATCACCGTTCGCGGCCGTGTTTCCGAAGCGATCATCGAATGGCCACCTTCATTCCCTTGGTCAACCGAACTAACCCCCAACCTTCCGACGCGAAGTTTTGACTCCCGCGATCATCTGACGCAACCCCGACATCCGCCCCGCGAACGACGCGGCGTAACGGAACGTCAGGTACCCACGGAGGATCGCCACGTCGGAATCATCCGACGCCGACAAGTGGGGAGCGAACCTGCCCCGCCGTTCCCCGACGACCTTCACCGCGGTCATCGCCAACAAGCCTTCGGGACCACGCGTCACGCCGAACCCGCTCTCGCCACGGCCCCCGAACGGGACTCGCGGGTCAGCCGTGGGGACGATCAAGTCGTTCACGGTGACCGTCCCCACGGCCAACGCGTCGGCGACCCTTCGAGCCGCGTTCGGTTCCCCGAACACCGACGCCGCCAACCGATAAGGCGACCGGTTAACCAACCCCGCTGCGGAGTCGATCGAATCGACGCGATGCACGGACAGCACGGGGGCGAACAGGTCACACGCCCCGATCTCGGCGTGCTCGGGGACCCGGTCCAGCACGATCGCTTCGGTCAGCCCGGTGTCGCGAAGCTCCGTCCCGTCGTAACGCCCGCGTCGGTCGACCGCCCCGGTCGCGAGCGCCTTGTCGATCATCTGGGACGCGGACTCGCGGGCGGCCGCATGCACACGATGCGTCGGCCGCGACGAGAGCCGGTGGTCGAGTTTCCGGTCGAGTTTCCGGTCGAGCGCCGCCAACACCGCGTCGGCGACGTCCGGCTCCGCGATCAACCGGCGCGGGCCGATGCAGGTCGCACCGGCGTTGAAATGGAGCCCGAAATCGATCGCCGCCGCGACCCGCTCCGGGTCGGCCGACCCGAGCGCGATCACCGCGTCGCATCCGCTCAGCTCCATGATCACTGGGGTTAACGTCGATGCCGCCCGGGTCATCACTTTCCGCCCGGTCGCCGCCGCCCCGGTCAGCACGACCAATTCCACCCCGCCGTCGATCGCGTCGATCGCTGACCGCGGATCGGAATCGAGCAGCCGCAGCGTGGACCGGGGGACACCGGCGGCGTAAAAGCGTTCCGCCATGCACGCCGCCGCCGCTTCCGTCCCGGCGGCCGGCTTCAGCCACACCTCGTTCCCCGCCGCAAGCGCCTGGGCGGTCTGCACCCCGGGGAGCAGCAGCGGGTAGTTCCAAGTCCCCAGAATCAGCACACGGCCCCACGGTACCCGCCGGACCTCGTGGCGGACGCCCCACAGCCATCCCGGACGGCCGACCCAACCCAGCCGGCGGGGGCGCAAAATCCGCGGCCCGTGCCGGCCGAGGAATCGGAGCGACGCGGCGAGCGGCAACAGTTCCGACGCGACCGTCTCCGCGTCGTCTTGGCGTTGGTCGCTGCGGCAAAGCGCAACCAGACGGTCCGCCGAACCGGCGATCTCGGCCGCCACGCCGCCGACAATCGCGCACCGCCGTCGGGTCGATAACTTCGACCACTCCGACCCGTCCCATCGTGTCGGACGGACTCGTCCGGGCGGCGAATCCGAAATCATGTCTGGCCGTGCCGGCTCAGGCGGATTCTCGGTATACTCGGTTTCCATCTCGACCTCCCCATCCAACCCGTCGAACTGCTATCGCCATGCGAACCCCTGACGACGACCGATCCCGGGACGTGGTCAACGATACAGACTACCCGGTCGAAGCGCTTTTTCGCCACCGCTGGAGCCCCTACCGTTTTGAACCTCGCGGGGTGGAAACGGAAAAGCTTTTGCGCTGCCTCGAGGCCGCACGGTGGGCCGCGAGCAGCTACAACGAACAGCCTTGGTCCTGGATCATCGCCCGCCGCGAGGAGACCGAAGCGTTCGAAACGATGATCGGATGCCTCGCCGAGCCGAATCAGGGTTGGGCCCGCAACGCCGGGGCGTTGTTGTTGACTGCCACGCGCGGCACGTTCGCCGGCAACGGCCAACCGAACCGCGTCGCCCTCCACGACCTCGGCCTCGCCGCCGCCCATCTCTCGCTGCAGGCGACCGCGGAGGGGCTGCAGGTGCACCAGATGGCAGGCGTCAATCTGAGCCGCGTCCGCGTCGTCTACGAGATCCCCGAGGACTACGAGCCGCGAACGGCGATCGCGATCGGGTATCCTGCGACGGATCCGCCCGAAAACGACACGCAAAGGGAATTCGAAAAACGCGACCGCGGGCCGCGAAACCGGAAACCGCTCGCCGAGCAAGTCTTCGCTCGCAAGTTCGGTGTCGCCGCGGAAATCGCCCGTTCCGCGGGCTGAACACCGTCTCTCCGGCTAAACTGAACGCTTCGCCCCCAAACC
>JAWLFY010000290.1:0-3086 GCA_041685355.1 Pirellulaceae bacterium
TCGATCAGCATACTTCATTCAACATTCGGACATCGCAGCGATGCCTGAAAAAACCTCGCCGACGCCAGCCCGCAAGCCACTAAAATCGCGGAAGAGCCTAACGGGATGGCACGAGACGTCCGATCCCGTCACTCAGCAGGGCATTGGAAACGGCCAAAAATCGATTCTCGACCGTCACTTCGCCAGCCACCTCGCCAGCCCCCTTTTTGTCATCGTCGCCTTGATCGGCCCCCTCGCCGCGACGGCCGATGCGCAGTTACCGGTCGTCTCGCTGCGTTCACTCTCACAATCGATTTTTGCCCCCGGAGACCAGGTCGACGTCAAGATCGCCGAAGGCGAGTTCACCGAAGAAATCCGTGAACTGCGGTTCTCACATCCGGGCCTCCGCGCCACCCTCCTCCGTGATCCGCCACGCCCCTATGCGACGCACGATCGCCCACGCGACGGATGCTTTCGCGTCGACGTCGCGGCGGACACACCCGAAGGACGGTACGAAGTGCGTGCCCTCGGACGGTTTGGCATCTCCAATCCACGCTCGATCCTCGTCCAACGGGACACCCGCCCCGTGTCATCGGTGGACAGCCGGTCATCGGTGGGCAGTCGGTCATCGGTGGGCAGTCGGGCATCGGTGGACATTCGGTCATCGGTGGGCAGTCGCCCGGAAGAGGCCACCGCGATCACCCTCGGAAGCCTGAACGTGCGTCAAACCACGTCTCAGTCCCTCGACCAATACTCCGTCGAACTGGTCCAAGGAAAGCGTTATCTCGTCGAATTGATCACGCATAGTATCGATTCACGGCTAATCCCTGCCGTTTCGCTGATGGACCAAAAGGGCAATACGATCAAGAGTATGATCGGGTCCGACCAAGCCGATCTTCGAATGCCGCTGGTCGTTGAGGCATCGACGGCACCGAACGCCGGAACGTCGAAACCGGAAACCCGTTTCATCGTCGTTCACGATGCGCTCTTCCGCGGTGGCCCCGCGTTTCAGTATGGGCTGCGCGTGGCGGAAAGTGACAGCGTAAGCGAAAGCCGTGTCGAGTCACACCGATTACCCAAGGTCGTCTCCGCGTTACCCACGCTCGAAGACGATCCCGGATTCGTCGAGATCGCGGAAACGGACGACGGGGCGGATTTGGAAATCCCCGCCTTCGTCGATTCCCGATTCGATTCGCCGCACGATCGTGACCACTATTTCTGTAACCTCCAAAAATCCCAGCCCGTTCGTGTGGAGGTCATCTCGGATCGCGTCGGACAACCGACCGACGTTCGTCTCCTGATCGAACGGGTCGTGACCGATGCAAGTACGGACGCCGCGAATCACATCACCTTTCAACCGGTCGCGACGGGCGAGGACAGCTTCGACCTCTCGGACTCCGTGATCCGTCTGGGGACCACCGATCCCGTCGTCCGATTCCAACCTCCCGAGGACGGACGCTACCGGATCACGTTGATCGATCTCGATTCGGGTCAATCGCTGGGATCTTCCCAGCGTTATCGCCTGGCGATCACCCCGGCAACCCCTCGCTGGACCCTTCTGGCGTATCATCTTTATCCACACAACGACCCCAACGCGTCCAAGCCGGCGGGAGTCCACTTGATGCGGGGAGGGTCGATGACGGTTCGCGTGTTCGTCGTTCGCGAGCAAACGGATTCGCCCGTGAAAGTGTCGGTCAAAAATCTTCCGCAAGGCTTGAGTTGCCCCACCGCCTGGATCGCGTCCGACCAGAACCAAACCGACTTGGTGATCTCCGCCGCGGCCGATGCGGCGGCACAAACCTTTGCTTTGGAGATCGTCGGAAAAATTCAACCAGCCGATCAAAACGAAACGAGACGTGCCCACGGGGCGACGGTGGTTTGGGAACAAAACGCGTACCGGCCCGCCGCGCGGGCGCGGCTGAGCGGCCCGCTGCACGTTCACGTCTCCGATCTCGACACCTATCCGCTCGCCATGGGTCCCGCCGCCGACCCGATCGCTGCCGAAAAGGGAACGACAATCGACGTGCCGTTGAAGATCCGTCGCAGTGATCTCGCGAAGCAAGACATCGTTGTGCGAGCCCGAAACCTGCCCGCCGGTGTCAAAGCCGGCGACCTGACAATCGCCGCCGACAAGACTGAAATGCAATGGCCCCTGGAGATCACGGACGCTGCCAAGCCGGGTCGCTATACGCTGTGGGGACAAGGCGAAACGAAAGTGAAGTTCGCGGTGAACCCTCAATCCACCACGCGGCTGATCGACTATCGCGATCACCTTCAATCGCTGCGTCAGGATCCGACGCGCGCCGACATCCATGCCGAACTCGATACGGCGATCGCCGAAACCGACAGGCAGATCGAAGAGTCAAAAAAGCAGACCGCGGAACGAGATTTCACCGTCTATGTTCCGACCTCGTTGATCACACTGGACATCAGCGAGTAACGCCCCCTTCGAAGGCTGTCCCCCTCCCACGCCTGCCTGTCATGATGCGTCGCCCATCGCTGCTGAGACTTTTGGTTTGCTCGGTTTTTACGTTTCTCGTCGGGCCGGAACCGACGACCGCCGACGATGCGGTCAGTTTCTCGCGGACGATCGCTCCGATCCTGCAGCGGAACTGCATCGCCTGTCATCGCGAGAAACGGTCCGAAGGCGGACTGTCGCTGGAATCGAAAGAGGCGATCCGGGCCGGCGGCGACAGCGGTGACCTGTTGGTGGCGGGCAGCCCCGACGAAAGCTTGCTTTATCTTCGCGCCGGCGATGAATACGCCCCCATGCCGCCGGAAGGCAACACCGTCGGGGCGAAGCGATTGACGCCGAGCGAAATGGAATTCGTCCGCGCATGGATCGCCCAGGGCGCAGACATCGATGCCGATGTTGCCGCGGTCATGATCGACTGGCAACCGATCCCCGAATCGGTACGCAGCAGTTTCGCCATCGCGAGCTCGCCAGACCATCGATTCCTGGCGGTCGGACGTGCCAACCGCGTCGAGTTGGTGAAGCCCGAGACCGGGGTGGTCACCCAGAGGCTGACCGATGACGCGTTGGATCAATCCGGCCTTGCCGATGTCGACGTCATTCAGGCCATCGCGGTCTCGCCCTTGGGCGATCG
>JAWLFY010000021.1:0-14712 GCA_041685355.1 Pirellulaceae bacterium
ATGGGCGTCGCATGGTGTGTGGCTCTCGGGTGATGGGACAGGGGGGCCGAACAAAAAACCGCGGGGCCGAACAAAAAACCGCGGGGCCGAACAAAAAACCGCGTCCGCCGATCGGGGATCGGGAGACGCGGTTTAGCGTAGCGGCCGGGTCGTCGCGTCGCGAGCGTCGGCGGCCGAAAGATCGTTGAGACGCGATCAGCTGCGGGCCGGTTGCTGCGGTTGCTGCTGCTGCGGCGACTGCTGCTGCTGGAGCCCGGGTCGAACCCGCTTGTTGATATCGGTCTCGAGCACGCCGAACACCGACTCGTGGCGGGCCACCGACATCTGCAGCGCCGCGAGCAGTCGCTTGGCGGTGAAGAAATTGACGATGATCCGCTGCTTGACTTGGATCGGGTCCTTCGGGACGCCGATCGGCTGCGGGTTCAAACCGAAGTCGATGATCAACTCTTCGGGTGACCCGGTCACGCGACAAAAGTTGGCGTAGGTCGCCATCGCGTTTTCGTCGTTGACCTGCACCTGGACCGGTTGTTGGGCCTGGGTTTGTGCCTTTTCGGCGGCCGGTGCCTTCGTTTCGGCTTCCGGCTTGGTGTCGGTTTCGGTCGGGTTGCTGTCTGCCATCGGGATTCATCTCCGAGAAAGTAAGGGGCGGAACGGCGGCGATAAGTGGTAACGTTTACCGGGGTCTTTTCCGACTGGAGAGGTCATCCTAACGCACCCACTCCGGTTCGCAACGCACGAACCAACCTCCGGCTTTGAATTCGTTGAATCGCCTGTCAAATCACAAAGGATGCGCGGTTTGGTATTGGTGTGTCAGCTTTTCGGTTTATAGCTCGAAGTTGAACGTCTTCATCACGAAACGCCAAAGTCTTCCGCCGAGCGACATCGGATCGACGTGCACTTTTGCGGAACCTCGATAACCGGGTCGCAGTGGCATGTCCCAGCCTTCGACGGGAACTCGTCCTTGGTAGGAAACGCTTCGTGGCTTGACCGCCCCGGTTCGCGGGTCGATCTCGGTTTGCAGCCCACCCCCGGTTTGGCTCGACAGGGACGTCGAGGCGTTCTCGAGCGGTTGTCGGGAGATCTCGGAAAGCTCGCCCTCGAATTCGCCCATCCGGTACGAGTCGAGCATCAGCTCGACCTGCTGGCCGGGGCGAACCAGGTTCAGGTCGCCCTGGTCGATGACGACGACGGCGACGAACGCGTCGGGCGAACCGATTTCACAGATCAGGTCGTCTTCGCGAAGCGTCGCGCCGAGG
This sequence comes from Pirellulaceae bacterium, assembly GCA_041685355.1. Classification (GTDB taxonomy): domain Bacteria; phylum Planctomycetota; class Planctomycetia; order Pirellulales; family Pirellulaceae; genus JAWLFY01. The sequence continues at coordinate 1,257 of JAWLFY010000021.1, forward strand.
TTCTCGCTCGACAGCGGCGTCCCGGTCCAACCCGGCAACCGCCCGTCGCCCTCGTCACGGGGCTGCTTTTCCGGTGGCGGAATGACATAGCCGTCACGCGGGGCGCGAACGGTCAACCGTTCGATCTCCTCTTCGGTCCGCCCGAGCAGGTCGCGGACCGAAGCCAAGATCTCCTCGTGGGTCTGTAGCTGAGCCTTGAGGGCCTCGTCACCGCGGCTACGGATCCCGAGATTCGTGAGTTGCAGCTGGGCGAGTTTTTCTTCCCCGCGAAGGTCGGCGAGCCGGATCGTCAGCTCGGGGTTGTCCAACACGGCGACGAGGTCACCCTCGCTCACGCGAGTTCCCGGCTTGACCGTCGACACGATCCGGCCCGACGTCCCGGCGTACACCGAACCGGCGTCACGCGGCTTGATCTCGAAGGCGCAGTCGATGTGGTGGGGGAGTGGGATGTAGGCGACCGCGGCGAGCACCGCGGCGACGATGCCGAGCGTCGCCAACAGTCGAGGGCGTTTCACTTTCGCGAGCCTCCCGGGGGTACGAACGAACTTCCACGATTGAATCACGGGTTGGGCGACGAGCCCGGAAAAGCCGGCGACCGCGAGCATCCGCCCGATCGCCTGCAGCCCGTACGGTTCGAGCACCTTGATCACGAACCACACGATCGAGAACACGACGACCCAGCGATAAATGACGCTGGCGATGGTGAACAACGCGAACCACAACTTGCCCCGCTGAGGCAAAAACGGGTCGTCCTGGAGTTCCAACCCCAAGCAGGTCTCCTGGAACCAGCGTTTGAGCACCTCGGTACTCTTCTGGCGGAGATTCGGGATTTCCAGGATGTCCATCAGGATGTAGTAACCGTCGAACCGCAGCAGCGGGTTCCCGTTGACCAACAGCGTGCTGATCACGTTCAGGATCATCATGTTCAGACACAAGTCGTTGATCGTGGTCCCCGGTTCGCTGTAGAACCACACGAACGCGGCGATCGACGCGAGGATCATCTCGACGTAGATCCCGCCCGCGCCGATCCAGACCCGTTTCCATTTGTTCGGCAACATCCACGAATCGGAGACGTTGCAGTACAGACACGGGGTGAACACCAACAGCATGAACCCGATCTCGTGGCACTCGCCGCCGAATTTCTTACAGCTCACGCCGTGCCCGAATTCGTGCAACACCTTCACGACCGCCATCGTCGCGGCGAGGATCAGCCAACGGTCGGCCGCGAAGAATTGCTGGAACGTCGGCAGCTTCTCGTAAACCGTCTCGTACTGGGTCGCCAACATTAAAGAGGCGGCGACGAACAACGCGACGAAGAACAGCAGCGCCGGGATGGTGAAGATCCATCCCACCCAAGGCGTGATCGCCCCCAAGATCCGTTCCGGGTCAACGCCTCGAAAACGGATCGCGAAGATGTTCGACATCTTCCCGAGACGTTCTTTGTTTTTCTTCTTGCGGCCCCGCTCGCGGAGCGCCTTCCCCTGGCCCGGGGAGTTGCTGATCACCAAGCCGCTGCGATGCAGCATCCCGATGAACTGTTGCAGGTCGCCGAAGGTGATCTTTTGCGGCGCGAACCGTTGCTCGAAACCGTCCTTGATCTGCTGCAGGCTGACGTGACCGTCGAGCATATTGAGGATGAAGTATTCCTCGTCGTGGAACCGGTAGTACTGCAGTCCCACGGGTTCCTTGACGACCCAATAACCGGTCCCTTGGTAGCGATGGCGGCTCGCCGTCAGGTCGGGGCGTTTACGGACCGTCAGCGGCCGGGAGGCGCTACTGACGAGGGATTCGGCCAAACTGGTCATCGGTCAGAACGCTCCCCCACCCTCACGCGGCTTGACCATGATCTCGGCCCGCATCCCCGGCTTGATCGCCCAGTCGTTGTCGATCTTTTGGTTCTCGATATCGACCCAGACGCGATAGTGGTTGTTGAGGTCGATCTCGCTGCTCACGAAGCCGATCTTGCCACCGACCTCGATCGCGTTGCCGGCGTCGAGTTCGCTATAAACCTTGACCCGCGCCGGCATCCCCGGGGTGATCTGGCCGGGGTACTCGAGCGCGTCCACGTCCCCTTCGACCCGCAACCGGTCGAGCATCACGACGGTCGCGATCGGCGTGCCGGGCTGGACCCATTCGCCGAGCTGGGCGATCCGCATCTCGACATAGCCGTCGAACGGGGCGGTGATCTGCCGACGGTCGACCTCAAACTCGGCGATCTGCCGCTCGCTTCGCCGGGCGAGGTACTGGGCCTCCTTGATGCTCCGTTCGTTCTCGGCCAGTTCGATTCGCAGCGTCGCCCGGATCGCCTCGAGCTCTTTCTTTCGCATTTCGTACATCGGGACGGCTCCCTTCGTGTACAGCTCACGGTACGATTCCGCTTCGGCCAGCGCCAGTTTTTCGGCGTTGATCGCGTCGCGAAGGTTGACGTCGCTCTCGGCGGTCAGGCTCGCTTCCTTCTCTTGGGCGAGCCGCAGGTTCAACGCCAACTGGGCGTGTGTGTCATCGACGATCGCAAGCAGGTCCCCCTTGTTGACGTTCATCCCCTCTTCGATCTTCAGCTCCAACAGTTTCCCTTCGACTTCCGCCGGGATATTGACCTGGCGGATGTACCGGACCATGCAGTTTTCCGCCGGGATCTCGATCACCTCCGGCGGGGGCGACTGGGCGGACGCGGACGACACCCCGAAGCACGCCGCGAACGTGCCGGCGATCAGGGCGGGGTATCGGTTGACGAACGAGGACCGGGGCGACAAACGCATCGTTCGGGGGCTCCAGGGCTTCATGAGACGTGACTTGATCAGAAAAGTTCGAATCGTCGGGCGATGACGTCGCGGTCGGGGCGGACTAGAAGAAGAACTTACAGAGCCACTCGTAGACCTCGTGAAAGAACACGAAGCCGCTGGCCCGCCGCCCGCAACGGATGTCGGCGGTGACCCGAGTCCCCGGGCTGGGGGCGAGCTCCGCGAGCGCTTCCTGGTCAGGCGTGACTCGCATCTTGATGATCGCCCCGTGCTCTTCGCTCGATTCGGCCCGCCGTGAGATCTGCGAGACCGGAAGGACACCGTCGAGTGAGTGATCGGGGTCGGACGCGAGGATGTAACGGACATCCAGCTGGTCGGCGCCGGTCTGTTCGAGGTAACGGTCGAGGTGTCCCTCCCGTTTCTCCGGCATGTCGAGCTCGAGATACGACGGCTGGTCGAGATCGGCGACCTTCATCAAAACCTGGCCGGTTTGGATCGGGCGGCTGCGAAGCGTCCGCTCGACCTCCCACGACACGACGACGCCGTCGATCGGCGCTCGGACGACCAGTTCTTCCGCCCGCGTCTTTTTCAGTTCGAGTTTCGCCTCAAGCACCGAAAGCTTGGCGAGTAACTGCGCCGCCTCCCCCTCGAGCGTCCGCAGTTCGACCGGCTCGAGTCGTTGCCGGCGGCTCATATTTCCGAGCTTGCCGAGTGCGCTCGCCCGTTCCGCCTTGGTGGTCAGGATCTGCCCCTCGAGGTCGGCGATCTCGATATCGACTTGGCGGTTGCGGAGCTTCACGAGCTCCTGGCCCTCGGTGACCACGGCGCCGTGGTCGACCAGCACGTCGATCACCTCGCCATCGATCGTCGCGAACACGTTCCGCTCGGCGACGGGCTTGATCGTCCCTTCGGCTTCGAGATTGAAGTCGAGCGGGATAAAGACCAGCCCCAACACGACGGCCAAGATCAACCCGACGACCGCCAACGTCTTCGGCAACGTCCGCGCCTTGAGGACCCACGTCGCGCGACCGATCGCCCGCCACACCGGCATCAGGAACAGGTTCGTGTGCGCGAGCGAATTGGCGATCGCCCGTGTGCCGTGCTCGAACACCAGGTCGCAACGGGCGTGGAACACCTCGGGCGGTAACGCGGTTTCGATCTGTTCGACGATCAGCGCCCCGATCACGTCGCCACGGTGGGCGTTGTCGCGGTCGAGTTCGCCGGTCGCCGCGCTCTCGGTTTCCGCGCCGAGTTTCCGCTCCGGTTCGCGGAGCGGTAGGACCGCGATGTTCCGACCGTAGGACTGGTCGACGTAATCCTCCAGCGCCTCCTCGATCTGTGGCGGCAGGTCCTCGGTCCGGCCGTCGTGCCACAACGGCTCGCCAGCCGCGACGACGCGGGTCGCCAGCAGGTTGAGTGCGGAGACGATGTTTGAACGGTTCTCGATCGTGTCTTGGCCGCTGATCGCAAGAACTTTGCACTTCCGGCCCCGCTTGATCGCGACACTGACGCGGTCGCATCCGATCAGCCGCCGCCCCTCGTTGGCGACGACGTTCGCGGTTTCGTAGAGGTCGAGCGATTCATGGGCGGCGCGGGCGAAGGAGTCGGACTGTTGCCAAAGCGTTTGTCGGTCGCCGAGCTTCCGGAGTTTCTGGCTACGCAACCACTCGGCCGCCAAGTCGCTCATCTGTTGGACGAACCGCAGGTAGCCTCGCTGCGTGTCGGGCGCCGTGTCGGGTCGCTGGAAGACCTCGATCAACCCGTCGTTCTGGCCGTCATGCTTGAGCGCCCCGAGGACGAGCAGGTACCGGGTCGGGTTCCCCTCGGCATCGCCGTCGGTGGTCCCCGAGTAAGGCGGCACCAAGAGCGACTGGCCGGCCCCCGCGACCCGGCGGATCAGCCGTTGGTGACGGCTCGCGTCGTCGGAGTCGTCCGACAACAACGACGGCTCTGCGTTGATCTGGTACTGCAGCCGCAGTTGACGGTCTTCGTCCAGCAACCAGATCGCCCCGCCGGCGGCGGCCAACGCGGTGATCACCCGGCTCAGCAGTTCCGGATAGAACTCTTCCGCCGTCGCGTCGCTCTTGGCGAGCGTCGCGATCTCGTTCACCAAGGCACGGATCTGAGCCTTGGTTTCCTCAACAGATTGTTGGTTGACCGACATGGGGCCTTGGCAAGCTAGGGCATGGGGAAAACGGGGTAGGGGATGGCGTCCCATCGACAGTAACTGAATCGGCGTTTTCGTCGCCATTGCGACCGGCCGGGGAAACCGAGAAACCTCGCGGCCCCCGCAGACCTTGCCGATTCTGGCGAATGGTGCGGCCCCGATTCGCCCCTCTCGCGAACGCCCGATCCTTTTCGGCCACGCCGTCGACCTTCCCGGCCACGCCGTCGACCTTCCCGGCCACGCTGCCGACCTTCCCGGCCACGCTGCCGATAGGTCGTTCCGTCCGCATCGACCCGGCCGGCCGACCCGACCCGCTCACCGAAAAGTCTCTCGTTCGTCGTGAATCGAACTGGAACCGATATACATTTTGTATAAACTCATCGAGACCGAAAGGCAAGCGGTTTTTCCGTCGGCCCAAGCCGTCGCGCCCCGCGGCATGTGGTCTTTCGCGTTGGGCGTGCCGCGCTCGGCGAGCCCCCTGCCGGCAAACTTCCCCGTTTCCACGAACCCTCCCCGTCGCCCTTGAATGCCCCCAACCCTTCCCCCGCCGGCGGGCCCGACCCGGGAGATCGGCTGTGGGGCCAGCTCGCGGAACTGGAGCGGGAACTGCACCGTATCCGCCGTGAAACGCGGAAGCGGATCGAAGCGCGGCTGTCCCACTTCGTCGGCCAATCGCTCCCCGAGCTGGCGGCGAACCGACAACTCGCCGCGACGATCCACGCGATGCTCGACGGAAACGGGCTCCGCGTCCGGTGTGGCGAATGCGGCCACCCGGCGATTCTCCGGGTGTCGCCGCGTCCCGGGGCGCGGGCGGGCGTGTTCGTGTTCGACCACACGATCGGAGGCAAGCGAACGTTTCACGGCGGCGGCAGCCGAATCCCCGAGTTGCGACTGGTCGACAAGCCGCCTCGGCGGGGCGGACGCCGGGCCGCCGGCTAGCAGTCCGATCGCGGCAAGCGAAACGGGGCTCAGCGAAACGGGGCTCAGCGAAACGGGGACGGTGAAGCGGGCGTGTCCCCGCGCGGCAGCGTGGCGTCATCGACTGAATCGATCGGCGGGGCGATTGGGGGGGCTCCCGGGGGCGGGGGCGACTCGAGTACCGGGCTCGAACTGACCCGCGGAGAAGACGTCTCGGCAATGGGGCGGGCGAGTTGCCGGAGCCCCTCGCTCCGGTCGGGGTGCTCGATCAGCTCGCGGAGTTCGTCGAGCGTTAGCGGCGGGGAAAATAGGTAGCCTTGAGCCAGGTCGCATCCCCATTCGCGGAGCACCCGCAACTGCTCTTCGTCTTCCACCCCTTCGGCAACGATTCTTGCCCCCAGGTGGTGAGCGAGCTGGATCATCGCCTGAGTGATCACCGAGTGACTGTGGTCGGTCGCGATCGAGGCAGTGAAGGCGCGGTCGATCTTGACGGTCTCGATCGGGTACGCCTGAAAGCAGGTCAGCGACGACTGACCTTTGCCGAAATCGTCGATGTGGATCCCGATCCCCGAGGCTTGCAGGGTCCGCAGCGTCTGCAGCACTTGCTCACCGTGCCGCGGGTCGGCGGTCTCCGTCATTTCCAACTTAAGGACGTCTCGCTCGAGCCCGGTGCGGGTGAGGATCGCGGCGAGCCGGTCGGGGAAGAACGGGTCGCCGAGCTGGCGTTTGGAGACGTTGACCCCGATGTAGAAATCGTCGAGGCCGGTGGCGGAGACGTCGCCGAGAAGTGCGCCGCAGTCGTCCGCGGCATGTTCGATCACCCACTCGCCGACTTGGTTGATCAGCCCGATCTCTTCGACCACGGGGATAAATTCGTCGGGGGCCACAAAGGACCCTTCGAGTTGCCAGCGGATCAAGACTTCGGCCCCGGCGATCCGGCCCCGCTGCAGATCGATAATCGGCTGATAGCGGAGCGTGAAGCCGCCGTCGCGGACGGCGACCCGCAGCCGCTCCTCCATCTCCAGCCGTTCGCAAACCGCCTCGTGCATCGTCTGGTCGAAGATTGCGATCCGCCCCTTCCCCGACTGCTTCGCACGGTACATCGCCGTGTCGGCGTTCCGCAACGCCTCGTTCCCGTCGCGGACGTAGCCGTCGATGTACGCGACGCCGACGCTCGTGCCAACGTTGACTAACCGGTCTCCGAGCTCGAACGGTTCCGCCAACCGCTGAACGACCCGGCGCGAAACCTGGAGCGCGTCCTTCGGGTCGGCCAAGCGTTCGAGCAACACGACGAACTCGTCACCGCCGAGGCGGACCGTGGTGTCGTCGCCACGGGTGCAGCGGTCGGTAAAGTCTTGTTGACGGACGCATTCCTTCAGCCGTGCCGCGACTTGGTTCAACAGGTCGTCCCCGGCGTCGTGCCCGAGGCTGTCGTTGATGATCTTGAAATTGTCGAGGTCGAGAAAAAGCAACGCGTCGTGCCGTGTCGGCTCGTGACGCCGATGATCGACGACCGACTGCAAGCGTTGCAGCAGGAACGATCGGTTGGGGAGCGACGTGAGGGTGTCGCGGAGCGCCATCTCGCGAAGCTCCGCCTCCACCTGTGTCCGCAACTCGACCTCCTGCTGTAACTCCTTGAGCTTCCTCCGACGCATCGTCTCGAGGTGGCTCTTCTCGCTCAGCGCGAGCGCGAGCTGACGCACCTCGTCGGTCTCGAACGGCTTCTTGATCAACAGCAGGCGGTCGTTGTAGCCGAGTCTCTCGAGAACCTCTTCCCAACGGCGGTCGCTGTGCGCCGTGCAGATCACGACCTGGATCGACGGATCGATCTGCCAGACCCGTTCGGTCGTTTCCAGCCCGTCCCAACCGAGTGGCATCCGCATGTCGACGAATGCGACCGAGTAGCGGCGGCCGATTTCGACCGACTCGCGGACCAGCTCGACCCCGGCGCGACCGTTGAAGGCGTGAGCCAGCTCGTACGTCGGCGACCAACGACGCGGAGACGTGTCGACGCCGGACGCCGTCGGGTTGCCGAGAAACTTCGATTCGAACGCGTCGAGGACGTCGTCCCCACCGCCTGGCGGCCGGAAGATCCGGGCGAACGTATCGTGAATCTCTTGTTGATCGTCGATCACCAACAGACGTCTCGGGGCGGCTTGGCCCCGACGGTCGATCAACGGCCGACTCATGATCCCGCCTCCGCCGTCGTGCGGGACGGGGTGTGCGGAGTCCCTGACATGCAAGCTGCCTCCGCGGGGGTGACCCGAGGCAGATCGATCACGAACGTCGCGCCTCGCCCCGGGCCATCGCTCATCGCCCGCATTCCGCCCCCAAGTCGGCTGACGGCGAGGGCGCAAAAGTGCAGCCCCAAGCCGCTTCCCAAAGGACGCGTGGTGAAGTGGGCGTCAAAGGCGCGACGGAGCGTCTCCCCATCCATCCCCACGCCGTTGTCGCGAAACGAAATTTGGATCACGCCGTCTCCCGATGTGAGCTCGATTCGAAGCGATCGGGCCCCCGGCTCCTTCCCGCGAAGGGCCTCGCCGGCGTTCCCGACCACGTTGATGAACACCTGCAATAAAAGCGAACGATCGGTGCGTAGCGTTTCGTGAAGTGCCCCCGCAAGGTTCACCGAGATCTCGTCCCGCTCCAGCTTCGCCCGACAACAATCGATCGCCTCGCGGACCAAATCGCCCACGGTCAGTGTCTCCGACTCGAGCCCCTGGCTCGCGTGACGACGCTGGGCCCGGATCACGTCGTGAATGTGCCTCAGGTTCCCGCCGAGTGTCCCCAGTAAATCGCCGAGCGACTTCTGGTCGCGCCCCAGCGAGTCGGCGAGGGAACGGAGATAAGCCGGGGTAGCCTCGAGGAACTCCCGGTCGTCGACCGAGGTCTCGAGGCGGTCGGCGAGTCGTTGAAGCGGACAGACGCGGAGCCCCGCCGCTTCGGCGTTCGCCGCGTCGAGCAGGCTGTTGACGTTCGTCAAGACGTTTCCGATGTTGTGAATCACCGAGTCGGCGACTTGCCGGGCCCCGGCGGCGCGAGACGTCTCGCTGAGCCTTCGCTGTGCCTCGCTCAGCCGGCCCGTCATGCGGTCGAACGCCTTCGCCAACTCTCCGATCTCGTCGTTCACCGGGATGACCAACCTCTCGGTCTCAAGCCCCCGCTCGGCGATCCGCTCGGTGTGCTCGCGGATCGCGACGATCGGCGCCACGACGATCCGCTGAAGCATCCATAGCAGTGAGAAAAGCGCCGCGACCGAACCGAATAGGAAGTAGTTCCGAACGGTCGCGTTGGCGTGTAACGCACGCTCACTGATCTCCCGAGGAACTTCCAACACGAGCTGAGCGATCGGCTGTGAATCGAGCCCGAGAAGGGACCTTTCGACATGCGTCGGATGATCGTCGTCGCCCCGAAACGAAATCGCCTTCACGCCCCCGTCCGGCGGCCAGGAGTCCTCGAGCGCCCGATCGATCAAGAACGGTACCCCCGTCCGGTCGCGGAGTTCATCGACACGACTCTCGTCAAGCGTCCGGCCACACACCAGCAGTTGCCCCTCGCCCGAGCCTCGGGTCTCCTCACCCAAGTCTTCGCGGGTGGGCGATCCCGAACCGCGGTCGCGACCGCTCGCGACTCCGGTGCGGACCGCGGCAAACATCACGAGTGAGTCGTTCGGCCCCACCGCCATCCCCGAGCAGCGTTCCTCGGGATGCCGGAGAATCTCCGCCACGAGCTCACGGACTCGCGAATCGTTCACCTCCTTGCCCTCCTCCTCGCGCAGCCCCTCATCGTCCCGCGAGCGGTCATCTCCCGAGTTGTCATTCCCCGAGCCGTCATCTCCCGAGTTGTCATTCCCCGGGCCGTCACCCGCACGGCGGATCCAGCGGACGTCCCCCTGCGGCCCCGCCGTGATCGCCCAATCGCCGGTTCCCGACGGAAACGGCTTCCCAGCCGTCGCGTCACCGAAGTCGGTCCCGAGGTGACCGACCAACTCCGCATGATGCCCCACATCGGAACGGATCGCCGCGACGACACGACGGACGTCACGGATCGATTCGAACTGCTCAAGCGTCGCGAACTCGTCACGGATAATCCGCTTCCGAATCATCTCGTGAAGCACGAACAACGCGCACAAGATCACGGCGACCCCGAGGACCAATTTGCTCCGCAGCGATCGGTGATGTTCGCGCGTCGGGACACAGCTTCGCGCCGGCGGTTCGGCGTCGCTCGGGTCGGGCGTGCGGGGAGCGATCGCGGGGTTCATCGGTTCTCGTCAGAGCTGCCATTCGGGTTACGCTCCAAACCTAGGTCTTTCCCGAAAGGACCGAGCGAGAACGGGGGGTCTCCCCTCGGATTGCGGCACGTCCGATCTGGACCCACGCCGGTCGATCCGGTGGTGACGATCGATCCGGTCGTGCGGACCGCTCGGTCGCCCCCACGTCCCGTTCACACCGTCACCGAGGCGCTGTCCGCAAACTCTCAGCCGACGTTGCTAGCCGCGGGCTCTGAGACGAAAATGCCGGATGTCGAAGGCCCGTCAGTCGGTCCCGGCGAAGTAGCGGCGGGCGGCCGGATGGAACGCCAAACCCTGCCATTCGGCGGCGTGACTTCGCGGGATCAACCCGACGATCCGACCCTCGACCTCCGCGGCGGAGTACAACGCCTCGAGCGCCGCCGTGACCAACGCCGAAGGGGTCCTCGTCCTCGCAGCCAAAAACGCGGTCGTCCCGACCGTCGCGATCCCACCGGCGGGCAGCCGCACGCCGGGATAATGTCTCGCCTCGATCGTCATCGGTCGCAACGTCGGGTGCTGCAACGCGATCTCGATTCCGTTCGGGATCGGGACCAAACGCCAGCGACCCTCGTCGAGCAAATCCCGAATCAGCGGGCTCCCGAAGCCGCCACACACGATCGCCACCTCGGGCGCATCCGGCTCCGCCAACCCCGGCCAAGGCGTCACCACCCGCGCGATCCGCTGGCCCTCCCCGGGGAGCGACGAAAAGAGGAGCTCCGCCGCCTGACGTGAACCGCTCCCCAAGGGACCGACGGCGACCCGCTGCCCCGCGATGCTCTCGAGCCGGTCGACCCGCTCGGGGCCCTCCCGTATCAACACGTGCACCGCTTCGTAGAACAGCGGGGCGACAACACAAAGGTCGTCCCCGCGGATCTCGGATGCCTGCATCGGCGCCAAGTCGACCTCGCGGCGGATCAACCGTTGCCGGTTCTCGATCGACCCGTCGCTCGGAATCACTTCGGCCCGGACCGGATGACTCGCCGACAAGGATCGCGCGAGGAGCGACGCGACCTCCCGGTAAACGCCCCCTTCAAGCCCCCCCGCGATCCGCACCTCCGCCGGCATCGCGTCGAGATGTCGGTCCCATCCGATCGCCAACGCCACGATCACGACCGGGGTCAACATCGCCAACCCGAGCATCCCCCGCTGAAACCGCCGGTGCGCCGGCGTCGGGTGCGGCACACGACGGCCGAACAACGCGGCCACCAACGGAACTCCCTCCAGCCAATGCCACCCGCGGACCCACAACGGACGAGGCCGGGCCGCGATCGGTCGGTCCTCCAAGAACGCCTCCAGATCGGACGCCAACGCCTCGGCGGTCGGATAACGCTTCTCGGGAGACTTCTCCAAACACTTCGCGATGATCGTCTCCACGTCGACCGACACCTCGCGGCGGAAACTCCGCACCGACGGGGCCGGCTGATGGGCCACCTGCAGCAACGTCTGCATCACGGTGTCGGCGACGATCGGTGGCCGCCCCGCCAAACAGGCGAACAGGATCGCGCCAAGCGAATACACGTCGCTCTGCCGCGTCGTCCGGTCGCTCTGGCCGATCGCCTGCTCCGGCGCCATGTAATGGGGCGTCCCCACCGCCGCCCCGCTCGCGGTCATCCCGCCGTCGCCGTCCAGGTGCTTCGCCAAGCCGAAATCGGTGACGTGGACCCGGTCGTCCGGGTCGATCAGGACGTTGGCGGGCTTCAGGTCGCGGTGCAGCACCCCGAGCTCGTGGGCGTGATGGATCGCCAACGCGACGTCCCGGACATAACGGACCGCTCTCGTCGGCTCCAACGGCGCCACCCGGATCGTCTGCTGCAGATCCATCCCCTCGACGTATTCCATCGAAAAGAAATGGTGCCCGGCCCGCCGCCCGAACTGGTAGACGGCCACGATCCCCGGATGCCGTAGCCGCGCCGCCGATTGGGCCTCGGTATAAAACCGTCGCACCTCCGCGTCGTCCGCCAAGATCCCGCTGCGGATCATCTTCACCGCGACCAACCGGTCGAGCGCCTTCTGCTTCGCCAGATAAACCACCCCCATCCCGCCCCGCCCCAAGACCCGCAGCAACTGGTAATCGCCCAGGTCATACGGCAACGTCGGACCCGCGTCGCCGGTCGCCCGCGCCGCCACCGGTAACGTCTCGGCGATCGATCCCGCCGACTCGCCCTCCCCCCCAGGGGCCGACAACGCGACCGTCTCGGCGGCGGCGGCGGCCTCCGCGGGACGGTCCGCCCGCGTCGTCATCCGCCCGAGCAGGTCCGCCGCGTCCATCAGTTCCCGCAACTCGTCCGCCAGCTCCGGGAATTGCGCGAGGAACTCGTCCCGACTGCTCAGCTCCCCGGCATCACACGACCGCAAGTATGCGGCGAACGCTTCGTCGACAGGATCACTCATGAGAAGTCGCGACACGAACGAGGTGAACCGAACAACGAGGTGAACCGAACAACGAGGTGAATCGAACAACCAGGTGAATCGAACAACGAATGCCTGCTTGATCGGGAAGCCCTCCGACGGGAGGCCCGTTCCGCGGGCGGAAAGGGCGCGGCGGGATGCTAACACCACGGACGGACGTCGTCGCCGAGAACGACACGGAGCCGCTTCAAGCCCCGCTTGAGCAACCCCGCGACCGCCGTATCCGACTTCCCCATCCGCTCGACGATCTCCGCCAACGGAAGACCCTCCATGTACCGCAACCGGATCGCCTCGGCTTGCGTCTCCGGCAACTCGTGCAACGCCTCGATCAACGCCAATGCCGCCTCGGCACGGATCGCCACCCCACTCGGACTCGTCGTGCTCCCGGGAAGCTGATGGATCCACCCCGCCGCCGACGAGCCGCCATCCCCTGCCACCCCCGGATTGACCTCGCGATCGAGCGACCGCTTTTGCGTCGTGACATGTCGCGTGACCGCCGAAGCGACGTTGTGCTTGAGCATCTCTCGGAGCCAACCGGCGAACTCCGCCGGTGTCTCCCCACGGAACGCGTGCAGATCCCGCTTCGCCTCCAAATAGGTGACCTGGACCAAGTCCGCCGGATCGATCCGCCGCCGCAACCGCTCCGACAAGTACCGATGGGCGAGCATCAACAGATAACCTCGGTAACGCTCGAGCAACCGCCCGAGCGCCTCGTTATCCCCCCGCTTCGATGCGACGACCAACTGCGTCGTCGATCCGCCGCTCTCCACGTCGCCGTCGCCTCCCGCTTTGTCAATCCACCTGCGAACCGGATACACTCTAGTCGATCCCGACGCGCACTTCACCGCCGCCCGCTTCACCGATACCCGACCTCCCCCAATCATCGCCCGGTTCCCCAATCATCGCCCGGTTCCCCAATCATCGCCCGGT
>JAWLFY010000021.1:14812-30342 GCA_041685355.1 Pirellulaceae bacterium
CCCCAATCATCGCCCGGTTCCCCAATCATCGCCCGGTTCCCCAATCATCGCCCGGTGACCCGACCGTCGCCCGGTGACCCGACCGGCACGCGTCGGACGGCGATCGTTGGCGTCAGCCGATTCGAGACCCTCCCTCCGCTGTTGAAAAGGATGCATAACGTGACCAGTCGGTTCATGCCGCGACCGTCGATTTCCGTCGTGGCCTTCACGATCCCCTTGCTCGGCTGCCTGCTGTTCATCCAAGGGTGCGGCGGGGGGGGAGCAAACGAAGAACCCTCTTCGGCCCCCGATGCGACTCCCGGCGATGCCACGTCGCCCGATGCCACGTCCGGCGATGCCAGCGAGTCGTCCCCGGCGCCGACCACGCCGGCGCCCTCCGCGAACGACCGATCCACCGACTCCCCGGCCCCCAACGGGACGGAGGAACCGGGCGGACTCGGGCTCCCCCCCGGCGAAATCCCGGGTGACGCTAACCGCAGCGAATCGGAGCGGGCGTCGGAACTGCAAATGCCCGACGTCGATCCCCCGGCACCGGAGAATGGCTCGTCAGGAAATGGCTCGACCGCGGACGCCGGGTCCGAACCGGTCACGCTGGTGCTCGCGTCCTGGGACGACGTCAAAAACTCGGTAACCGCCGGCGGCCAAATCACCGTGATCGACCTCTGGTCTCTCGCCTGTCCCCCGTGCCTGGAAGAATTCCCCGGACTCGTTCGGCTCCACGAAGAACTCGGTGACCAAGTCCGCTGTGTCGGGTTCGACCTCGACTACGACGGCCGCAAGACCCGTCCGCCCGAATCGTACGAGCCGAAAGTCGCGGAGTTCCTGCGGTCGGTCGACGCCAAATTCGAGAACTACATCAGCCGCACCCCGATCGATGACGTGCTCGCCGACGTCGGCGTCGTCGCGATCCCCTCGGTGCTCGTTTTCAACGCCGACGGGGAACTGGTCAAACACTTCGCCGACACCGGGGAAACCGCCGGGTTCACCTACGACGACGACGTCATCCCCTTCGTCAAAGACCTCGCCGGTTGAGCCTCCCCATGCGTCCCCCAAGCCTCCTCGCGTCGCTCCTCGCGTTCCTCCTCCTCCCCGACGTCACGTCCGTCGCCGCGACTCTCGCGAGCGGCGAAGACTCCGCGGCCGCTTCCCCCGCCCCGGGCCCAACCATCCGCAACGTGCTGTTCATCGTTTCCGATGACCTGCAAGCCGGCGTGTTGCCCTGCTACGGCGATACGGTCTGTCGAACGCCCAACCTGGACCGACTGGTCGATCGTGGACTCGTCTTCGATCGCGCCTACTGCCAAGCGATGTGGTGCGCCCCGTCGCGTCAATCGTTCATGCACAGCCGCTACGTCGGCAAGACCGAGATCAACCTCGGACGACACCTGCGGGATCACGGTTTTTACTCCGCCCGCGTCGGCAAGATCTATCACATGCGGGTCCCCGGCGACATCATCGCCGGGACCGACGGCGACGACATCGCGTCGACCTGGACCGAGCGGTTCAACTGCCCCGGCCTCGAAGCCCACACCCCCGGCAAATACGCCTGTCTGAACCGGAACGAGTTCACCGAGGAACTCGAGGGACGCCAGTCAACCAAGATGCCCCACCGCCCCTTCGTCACCGTCCGCTACGAAGGGGACGGATCGGACCAACCCGATCACAAGGCGGCGACCCGTGCGATCGAGTTGCTCGAACGACACGGCGACGAACCGTTCTTCCTCGCCGTCGGGTTCGTCCGGCCCCACTACCCGATGGTCGCGCCCCAGCAATACTTCGACCCCTACCCGTACCGGCAGATCGAACTCCCCAAGGTGATCGACGGCGATTGGGACGATATCCCGCCGCAGGGGATCGCCCGGTCGAACTCGCGGTCGTCCGGGCTCGACCGGTACCCGGAAAACCAGCAACGGATGTGGACCGGCTACTACGCCTCGGTCTCCTTCATGGATCAGCAACTCGGCCGGATCCTGGACCGGCTCGACGAACTCGGCCTCACCGAATCGACCGCGATCGTGTTCACCAGCGACCACGGGTACCACCTCGGCGAACATCACTTCTGGCAAAAGTCGAACCTGCACGAACAGGTCACCCGCGTCCCGCTGGTCGTCTCCGTCCCAGGGATCAAGCCGGGCCGAACCGACGCCCTGGTCGAATTGGTCGACCTGTTCCCCACGATCTCCGAATGGCTCGGGCTCGACGCCCCCGGATCGGTCCAGGGACAAAGCCTCGTCCCGGTCTTGCAGGACCCCAACGCGTCGATTCGCGATTCCGCCCTCTCGCTTCACCGTGGCGGCGCCGCGATCCGTACCGATCGCTGGACCTACATTCGTTACCCCGACCGCACCGCGGAACTGTACGACATGCGGGACGATCCCGAACAGTTCCACAACTTGGCCGACGCCGACCGGCATCGCGAGACCCGCGACCGTCTCGACCGACAACTCGATCGACGACTCGCCGACGCGGACGTCGATCGCTGAAGTCCCCGATCGCAGCAAGCCCCCGATCGCAGCAAGCCCCCGATCGCAGCAAGCCCCTCGCCCCGCGAAACGATCACTGCATCATCCTTTGGAGCAGCGCCCCGACGACCGACATCGCCGTCCCCCGCCCGTGAATCCCCGGCACCGGCGGTCGCCCCGAACGGTGACGGCTGTCGTGCCCGTTTCCGAATGACGAACCGTGCCCGAATGACGAACCGTGCCCGAATGACGAACCGTGCCCGAATGACGAACCGTGCCCGAATAACGATTCCTGCCCGAGCGGCGAACTGCCACGGCGGGGCGAATCGAATCGGAAGCTCACGTCCGGTCCGAACGGCGTCCCCAGACTTCGATGCGCCGGGACGCTCGGATGTCGCGACGACAAACCGTGCATGTCGCGGGTCGGCGAGCCGTACCGCCGCGCGTCGTGACCCGCTCGGGGCGACCGACGGAAATCCCCGCCAAGCGACCGGAGTTGACGGCTGAGTTCACCCATCGCCCCGCAAACGTGTCCCCAAGTCCCGTTCAGCGCCGGGTTCCGTGGGTAGCCGTCCCGGCCGAACAACGCGGCCTCGACACGGCCGTGAAGCGAACGCAGTTCGTCCCAGTGGTACCTCAAGCGGTGCACGTCACTGGGATGATGAGCCGACGTCCGAAACTGGTGCGATGCCCGTTCCAAATCGTCCACCAGGCGGCGGTCGTATCGGTCGACATACCGCGCCCGATGGACGTCGCGGCGAAAGTCCTGGACCGCGTCGCGATAGTCGGTCGCGGCATGTACCAAAGTCGCGTCGTGACGGGCCGACGCGTCGGCACCCGTCCAAACGACGGCGGCGAATAAGGCGGTCTTGATGGCCAACGTCTTCATCGAATTCTTCTCCCGTTGAACGCCCCCTCGCGGGACGCCCCGATTCCTGATCGATCCCTCCTTGGGTCTCACGGCCACAATCCGTCTCCGGCCGACATCTCCCCTTCCACGCACGCGCCGCGCCGAACCCCGAATCGATTCGACACAAATCAACCGAATGTGTTTGAAACAAATGACTTACAACACAAAACAGAAGGCGGCGACGGCTTGGCGTGCGCCACCCAACCGACGACACCCATCACGACGGGCTGGTGTCGATGTGATACCACCCCCAGTCGGATCCCGCCCCGGATCGGGCTTGCCGGAGTTCACGCCGAGCGACTACAAGGGCCGACCGGGGAGCCGTCCGATCGGGGCCCCTGAAGTGTGAGGGGGGTTCCCCGTGTCTGAAGGGGAGCCCGAAGGGTTCGATAAACGACGACCGTTCCGAAAGGATTTCGGATGACGATCCTGCTGGGAGAGCTGGCCGCCTTGGTGGGCGGAAGACTGATCGGAGACCCGACACGGGAATGCCGCGGGGCCGCGCCGCCCGGCGAAGCGAAGGCGGGCGAGGTGACGATGGTGGAGGACCCCCGTCGCGCCAAGCTGATTGCCGACGACCTGGCCGTCGCCGTGGTCACGCCGCACGAAGGCGACTTCGGCGGCACGGCGCAAATCGTCGTCGACGACCCGCACGCGTCGTTCGCTCGCGTCGTCGCCCACTTTCGACCGCCACTCCGCGACGTCTCTCCGGAGGTCGGGATCGACCCGACCGCCACCGTCGCCCCGTCGGCACGCGTCGACCCCTCCGCGACGATCGGCGCGGGGGTCAAAATCGGTGAGCGGGTCCGGATCTTGCCCGGCGTCGTCGTGATGCCGTGGTGCGAGATCGCGGACGACTGCGTGATCCACGCCAACGTCACCCTCTACGAATACACCCGTGTCGGTTCACGTGTCGTGATCCACGCCGGCACCGTGATCGGCGCCCACGGCTTCGGTTATCGCCAACACGAAGGCCGACACGTACCGACGTCCCAGCTCGGTTACGTCGACATCGAAGCCGACGTCGAACTCGGCGCCTGCGTCACGATCGACCGCGGCACCTACGGCGCGACGCGAATCGGCGAGGGCACCAAAATCGACAACCAAGTGATGATCGGGCACAACTGCCGAATCGGACGCCACAACCTGATCTGCAGCCAAGTCGGGATCGCCGGCAGCTGCCGCACCGGGGACTACGTCGTGCTCGCCGGCCAAGTCGGGCTGAAGGACCATATCACCCTCGGCGATCGCACCGTCGTCGGCGCCCAAGCCGGCGTGATGGAAGACTGCCAAGGGGACCAGGTCTACCTCGGCTCCCCGGCGACGACCCAACGGGAACAGATGCAGATCATGGCGGTCGAACGACGGCTCCCCGAAATGCGGCGGTCGATCAAAGAGCTCCGCCGCGACCTGGAACGGCTCGAACAGCAACTCCGCGACGAACGAGTTCGCCACCGCGAGCCAACCGACGGCCCCCGCGACCCTCGCGACGTCGCCCCGGAGCCGCGGCGCGTCGCATGAACCGGTCCTCCCCCCAACACGATCTCGACCCCGATACGGATCGGGCGAACACGAACGCTGAACCGCCCCCCGCCGGTGAGCGGTTCAACGCCCATGAACCGATCAACGCCCATGAACCGATCGACGCCCACGAGCTGATCGACGCCGGTGAACCGATCGGGCTGGTGGCCGGATGGGGCCGGTTCCCGATGGAAGTCGCGACCTCCCTCCGCGATGCCGGACACCCGGTCGACTGCGTCGCGATCCGCGGACACGCCGATGCCGAACTCGAAACGGTTTGCCGCGACGTCCTGTGGTCCGGCGTCGGGAAACTCGGAGGACACCTTCGCTACTTCCGCCGCCGCGGCGTGCGACACGTGACCATGGCGGGGAAGCTGTTCAAGGCGGACCTGCTGTATCGCGGCTCGTTGTGGCTCGAACACTTCCCCGATCGGACGTGCGTCCGCACTTTCGCGCCCCACCTGCTCGGCCGCCGACGCGATGCCCGCGACGACAGCCTCCTGATGGCGGTCGTCGACGCCTACCACCGCGCCGGGATCACGATCGTCCCCGCGACCGACTTTGCCCCCGACCTGCTCATCGAGCCCGGGACGCTCGCCGGACGCGAGCCCCGTGCGAACGTCCGCCGCGACATCGAAATCGGCTGGCAAGTGGCGAAGCAGATGGGCGGGCTCGATATCGGCCAATCGGTCACCGTCCGTGACGGGACCGTGATCGCCGTCGAAGCGGTCGAGGGGACCGACGCCTGCATCGAACGGACCGCGGGGCTCTGTCCCCGGGGCGGATGGACCCTCGTCAAAGTGGCCAAGCCGAACCAGGACATGCGGTTCGACGTCCCCACCGTCGGCCCGCGAACGATCGAACGGGTCCGCGCCGGCCGTGGCGTCGCGATCGCCGTCGAAGCCTCCAAAACGATCGTCGTCGACCGACATCGGACCCTCGCCGCCGCCCGCCGCGCCGGGATCTCGCTCGTCGCCCTCGATCTCCACCGCGACGACGACCACGGAACCGTCCCGAGCCGCCAAGCCGCCTGAGCCCTCCCTCGATCCGTGACCGAATCGGAAAGCTCCCCCGGATGACGATAAAAACGATTGAACCGGCTGGAGGGCGTAGCTAGGTTGGCGTGGTTTCGACGCACCCCCCTTACTTTTCCGGAGCGGTTCTTATGCGGTTAGGTTTGAAAACGAAACGATCCACGAGGCCGCGAAGTACGCGCTCGACGCGTTGCTCAAAGCCCAATACGCCAACGGGGCGTGGCCACAGCGGTTCAGCGAATCCCCCAACCCGGACGACCACCAACCCCGCTACGCGTCGCTCCCCGAACGGTGGCCCCGCGAGTTCCCCAAGCCCGACTACAAAGGCTTCTACACGCTGAACGACAACACGCTCGGGGACGTCATCGACACGATGTTGCTGGCGCACGCCGTTTACGACGACCGGCGTTACCTCGAATCGGCTCTCCGTGGCGGCCGATTCCTTCTGCTGGCGCAGCTGCCCGAACCGCAACCGGGATGGGCACAGCAGTATCGCTCGACGAACGTGGTGCTTGGGTCGAACCGGGAAAGATGCGGACCCACGGGGATCCGGACCGCACCCAACCGGTGATCGATTCGCGAACGTTCGCCGAACGAATCCGGCTCCTCGCCCGTTACGTCGCGGCAACCGACCCGGACTGAATCCCCGGCGGATGAAACGCCGCGGGCTTCCGCTCCTGTACTGGTTCAGCGGAACACAAGTCGCCTAGGTGCCCAACAAACGGGCGACGTGCCCGCGGATTCGCCAACCGAAAATCCTTCGAAGGGGGCTGTCTGCCTCCAACGCCTTACAGTGGCGACTATTTTTCCGCAAGCGTTTGGCGCGATCGTTGCGTTACTGGACAGATCGTAAGGGTGAGCTTTTGGGGAGAAGCGAGTCCTTGCTCCGGTTCGGATGATCGTGCCCGGTTGCGGGGTGGGGGAACTCTGTTTCCAGGCGATGTCGCCGAACTTTGGGGATCTTGGGGGAAAACGGCCGGTCTACAGGTGCAAGCCTTGGGCCGGCCGTTTTCGTTTCCCGGTTCCCACGCGTTTAAAGTGCGTCGTCCTTGAGTCTGCTCTCAGAGGTGCCCGTGATCGTCGATCGAGAAGAGTCGGCAACCCGCTTGATCGCCGATGTCCCGGAAGCGTGGCTTGAAGAACTGCGCCACGTCGCCGAGGACGTTGCGACGATGGTGATTTCCGTCGACCTCTCCCCGGTGGAGCGGTTCGGGACTCGCGAGCTGAATGAATTGCTGAAGTTGCAGCGTCGTCTACGCCAAGCGGGCCGGAAGCTCGTGTTGGAACGGCCCTGTGAACACGTTCGAGATGTCTTCCGCCTCACCCGGTCGGACCGCGTGATCGAAATCATCGACTCGGGCGAGGAACCCCATCGTGTCCTTGGCCGTTAATTCGCACCCAAACGCGTAGCTCGGCGTCTCCGGGGCGTCGTCGAAGCGCGTCTTCGACGTGTTCTGATGAAACGTCGTTGGCGTCGCCGGATGTCCGCGACGCCGACGCGACGAGACCGTCAAACGGGTCCGGCTTGCCACGAACCGCGATCGCCCGGCCGATCGACCACGCGGCGTCCGCCGATTCGCCAAGTTGCATGGCGGCGATCGCCATCAACCGCCACCAATCCGGGTCGGTCGCCAAGGACGGCGTCACTTCGCGGGCGCGGCGGAGTTGCCCTTCTGCCCACCGCGGGTCACGGGAACCGGGATCGGGGAAGAAAAGCATCAGGCGGGCCGCTTGTACCCTTCGCCCAGGATCCCCGCGTGTGTCGAAGGCTGCCGCTTCGTTTCGTCCCGAAGCGCGGAATTCCGTGGCGAGTCGTTCGCACACGATCGACGCCCCACGGAGGTCACCCGCATCGGCCAACAGCCACGCCCGCACGAACCCGATTCGCCAACGGACACGGGTCGCCGCATCGGCCGAGTCCGCATCGGGGGCGATCGACGTCGGGTCCATCGCGGCAAGAATCGCCTCGGCACGACCGAGCTCCGTCGCGGCCGCTTCGGCGTCGCCCTGGATCCGTTGCAGTTCGGCAATCCGGGTCCGGATCTCGGCCCACTCGACGTAGCCGGCATGGGAGAGGGCATCGTTGTCGGCAGCCTTGGCGAACGCGACATCGGCTCGGCGAAGCGTCCCCAGCCCGCCGGTGACATCGCGGACCGACGTCCCTCGCCCCAGCGTCCCGATCGCCATCGCGAGACGCTCCCTCGTGCCGGGGAGACTCGTCCCGGCGTTTGGGTCCCCGTCCGTCACATCCCCGTCCTTGGCGTTACCGAGCGACGTTTCCATTTGGGTGATCGCGGCTCGCAGCGACGCCTCGCCACGTTCGTCATCACCGGCAGCGAACGCGATTCGGCCGAGCTCCGCCGTGGCCCATGCGACCGTGTCGTGGTGGAACGTTCCCCCCCACGCCCGTTTGCGGTGAGCCGTCAATTCGTCGATTGTCCCCGTCAGCGTTCGGATCGCCGCGGCGGGCGATCCCGTTTCTCGTTCGAGTTCGGCCAACGTGATCCGAGCCGTCGCGATGCGTTCGGTTCCGCCGGATCGTTTCCCCTGCCGATCGGCCTCGGTCTGCAGCAAGCGGACTTGCCGGCGTCGCAGACGGATCGCCACCTCCGGTTGGCCCGATCGTTGGTACGCATCGGACAGTGAAGCGAGGATCTCGGCGAGTTCGCGGCCGGCTTCGTCGTTGTCTCCCGCGCGGACGCCCCGTTCGGCGATTCCCCGCGCTCGGGCCAGCGTTTCGATCGACGACTCGAGATCCCCGTCGGCGAGGGTGATCCGCGCCAACGCGTGCCATCCGCGGGCGACCGCCAAATCGACCCGAGCTCGCTCGGGGGCCGCCTCGATGACCCGCTGGCACGCTTCACGAAGTGCGTCGCGGACGTCGGACCGTGTCGCGTCGCCGGCATCGGGGTCCGCATCGTGTCGTTCAGACAGATCGACCTCCGCGAGCCCGACCCGATTGTTGAGCGCCGCGACGAGGACCTGAACTGCGACGTCGGGGTCGGGGTCACGGATCTCGTCGAGCGCGGCGAGCGAGTCCCGATAGCATCGTGCCGCCGCGGCGGGATCGTTCCGCATCCGACGGACGTCGCCGATTCGGGTCAGACAGCGGGCGTGTTCGACTCGGTCGTGCCAATCACGGACGTCGATGATCGCGCGGGCGGCGAGGTCTTGATAGGTCCGTTCCGCGCTCGCGAGGACCCTGTCGTGGACGTGATCGAGCCCTGGGGATGCTTCCGCGTGCCGGCCCCAACCGGCGATCCACCGATCCGCGGCCCGACGCGCCAGCTCGGAGCGATGAGCCGCCTCCGCCCGCGCCGCGTCCGCCTCGGCCCGCGCCGCGTCCGCCTCGATCCGCGCGCGACGTTCGGCCCGCAGCGCGGCGTGCGTCTCGGCGTGTGCCCGTCGCTCGCCAGCGTGCGCCCGAGCTTCGGCCTGATGGGCGCGACGCACAACCACCGCCGATACCGTCGCGACGATCGTGATCACGACCAAGGCGACCGCCATGGTGGTCGCCTTGCGGCCGTTCCGGCGGCACCACCGGCCGGCCCGCTCGGCGACCGAATCGCGGTGTGCCGCGACCGGCTCGTCGGCGAGGAACCGGCGGACGTCGACGGCTAGCTCTTCCGCCGTCGGATAACGATCACGCGGATCGGCGGCCATCGCCTTGCCACAGATCGACGCCAGCGGCCTCGGGACTCGGGGGTCGGCTTGACCGGGCGTGATCGATCGACCCTCCGCCGTCATCCTCAGCAATTCGGACAAGTCCTCCGTCGGTGGGTAGGGCGAACGCCCCGTCGCGATCTCGAACAAGATCACCCCCAACGAAAAGACGTCCGACTCAGGCCCGAGCGAGCCGTTGTCCCCCCGCGCCTGCTCCGGTGACAGATAACCTGGCGTCCCTGCGACCATGCCCTGACGGGT
Organism: Pirellulaceae bacterium; assembly: GCA_041685355.1. GTDB lineage: Bacteria > Planctomycetota > Planctomycetia > Pirellulales > Pirellulaceae > JAWLFY01. The sequence continues at coordinate 24,664 of JAWLFY010000021.1, forward strand.
CGCGTCGCCGCCCCGGGCCTCGGTCTCCCCCGTCCCCCATCGATTCCCTCCGGCCCGTTCGCCTAAGTCGGCCTGCGCCGTTCCGGTCGCCGCGATCGTCGCCGCTTCGCCTTCGGGGAATCCCGCCGACCGCGTCGGTCTCACTTCTCGCGCGAGCCCCCAATCGACGACGACCGTTTCGCCACACGGCCCGATCATCACGTTCCCCGGCTTCAAGTCGCGGTGGATGATCGACCGCCGGTGGGCGAACGCGACCGCGTCACACACGTCGACGAACCGCTCCAAGAGTTCGGGATCGACCCTCCCCGGATCTCCCAACGATCGCCGCACCGCGATCCGCCGTGACAGCGTTTCTCCCCGCAGCAGTTTCATCGCATAGAACGGCATCCCGTCCGGACCGACGCCCACCTCGTGGACCGGAACGATCCCCGGGTGCTGCAACGCCGCCGTCAATTTCGCCTCGTCCAGAAATCGTCGCCGCGAACGGCGATCGGCGGCCAATCCGGTCGATATCCGTTTGACCGCCACTTCCCGGTCGAGCTGGCGGTCGTGCGACTCCATTACGACGCCGCATGCCCCGCGGCCGAGTTCGTGTAAGTCGAGATACCGGGGGCCGGCGACCGGAAAGCGCTCGCGCTCGTTGGCGTTTGTCCCGTCGACGCACCGATCGTTTGAGGAGGGGGCCACCGGGGCCGGCCCCGCGGGGCTCGTGCAACACGTGGGAGGAAGCGATTCGTTCATCGATGCGGATCGGCGGACCGGTGGGCGCGGGTGAATTCCATCGTCCAATCATGGGTCACGCGAGCGATGAGCGCCGTCCGGCGACAGCCCGCCCGGTCGGTCCCAAACGTGGCGGACCCCGCCCAATCGGTCGACCCCTCGCAAGACCAACCCGCCTGGCAAGACCAACCCGCCTGGCAAGACCAACCCGCCAAGCCGTGAGAGATTCGACACCCGATTCCTCCACGCGCGGCCGCCGCGGAGGGTACACGCGGTGGCGACTCGGGTCATAATGAGGGCCGATCGTCGCCCGACCCTCCCCCGAGCCGAAGCCGACCTGTATGTACCTCCGCATGGCCCGACGCCTGCTGTTCGAGACCGATAAGCGGCTGCTGTGGAAAGCTGCCTGGACCCTGGGAGCAAAGGGACTGTGGAGCGTCCACCGTCACAAACGGCGGCTCAAGCGAGGCGAGTTCTTCCCGCCGTTCTTGTACCTGTCGGTGATCAACAGCTGCAACCTGCGGTGCCAAGGTTGCTGGGTCGACGTGGCGTCGAAACAGCACAAGATCGAACTCGACGCCGCCAACCGGACGATCGCCGAAGCGAAGAAGATGGGGAACAGCTTCTTCGGGATCTTGGGGGGCGAACCGTTCATGCACCGCGACCTGCTGAAGATCTTCGAAGCGAACCGCGACGCCTATTTCCAAGTCTTCACCAACGGGCATTTCTTGACCGACGAGGTCGCGGCCGAGCTCCGCCGACTCGGCAACGTCACGCCGCTAATCAGCGTCGAGGGGACCGAAGTGATCAGCGACACCCGCCGCGGACGGGGCGGGGTGCTGAACCAAACGATGGCCGGGATCGAAGCCGCGGTCCGAAACCGTTTGATGGTCGGGGTCTGCACCAGCGTCTGCAAGTCGAACATCGATGATCTGGTCAACGACGCCTGGGTCGATCGGCTGATCCAGATGGGCGTCATGTATTGCTGGTTCCATATCTATCGCCCGGTCGGGCCCGAACCGAACCCCCAACTCGCGCTGTCAAGCCAGGAACAACGTCGGGTCCGCCAGTTCGTCGTGGACACTCGGGCGACCAAGCCGATCGTCGTGATCGACGCTTACCATGACGACGCCGGGAATGCGCTTTGTCCCGCCGTGACCGGGTTCACCCACCATGTCGGACCGTGGGGCGACATCGAACCGTGCCCGGTGATCCAGTTGGCGACCGACTCGATCCACGACGACCGACCGCTTTCGGAAACGTTCAACCGCTCCGAGTTCCTCCGCGACTTCCGTCAGCTGACCGCCGAAACCACCCGCGGGTGCGTGATCATGGAACGGCCCGACCTGCTCGTCGAATTGGCGGAAAAACACTCCGCCCGTGACACCACCGCCCGCGGCGCCGTGCTCGACGAACTCCGCCGGGTCTCGCCGCGACGAAGCCAATACCAACCGGGTGACGAGATCCCCGAACGAAGCCTCGTCTACCGTTGGGCCAAAAAGTACGCGTTCAACGACTTCGGGACCTACGCCCGTCACTTCGACGCCGCGCGATATCGTGACCCCGATTCCCAAGATCAGGCCGCTCGCGACCCAACCTCCAAAGCCTCCACTCGTCTCCCCGTCGTCAAGAGTTAAACGAACCATGTGGCACACCAGTCGCGGACGCCGGACCTTGCGGGGCGCCGAAGCCGAACTCATCGCCACGGCGATCGACACGATGATCGACGAAATGACGATTTGGATCGATGACGTGGAGGGCGGCATCGTCGAAGGCGTTTACGAATCGGGCGTGCCGCTGTTCGACACGATGACGACCTCGCAGCGGATCGGGTCGCTGTACCGTGTCGCTCACGACCTGCTCACCGACGCCGCCCCGACCCCCGAACCCTCCGCGGCCGCCGAGGCGACCGTCGCCGCGATCTTTCAATGCGTCCAAGACCACGTCGCGATCGAGATCGACTGGCAAATCGAGGAAGCGCTTGCCCCGTTGGGTTCCCCCGAACAGGCGATCGCCGCTGAGCTCACCACGCCTTGGCGACGTCGCGTCCTCGCCGCCGTCGACGAACTCCGCCGCGACGACCACGGCGAAGAAGTGTGGCAGCCCGGCTGGACGCCACCCGACGACGAACGATGGGGCGACGACGCCGACCGCTGGATCGACGGTGGGGATGCCGACGAACACCCCGCCCCCCCAGACGCCGACTGCATCGACAACGACCGCTGGGCGCTGTGGATCGAGTATCTCGCCGACGCGATCCTCTGGGACCGTGACTTCGAAATGGCCGAAGACTTCCTCGACGCCGATCCCCGGGTCTCCCGTCATCGACGCCAACTGCTCGGGATTCGCGAAGACTACTTTACCCGTGTCCCCCCCGATCCCAAGCCGGGCGAACTCACCGGCTTGATCTCCGACACCCGCGCTTTGGTTCGCGCCAAACCGCACTAACGGCGAACCCGTCGCCACCAACTTCAGCCGGCGCCACCCAGTTCAGGCGGGTCGATCGGCCGCCAAATCGACGCCCCCCACGAACCCGAATCGCTCCCCTCCACGCGTTTTCCCGTCTTGTCTCCGCCGAACGGAAACTGCCACACTCCGCCGCGCGGCGGCGAACCCGGACGGGCCGGGACTCCACGTCGTGACGCCCGCCTCACGCAAGGATGCCAACCATGGCGATTCAGACTCGGCACGACTTGTCCCTCCTCCCCGTGGACGAACTTTACGCGGTCTACCTCGCCGTCGCCCGGGCCGACCACCGGATGCGGACCGACGCTCTCTATGGAAACTCGCAGCCTCCCCCCGGGCACTACGAACACCGGCCTCTGCCACGTCGCGACTTCGAAGAACGTCTCGGACTCGCCCAACGCATGGCGGGTGGCGAGGCCGGATTCCGTGGACGGATCGCCCGACAAGCCGCCGCCTACGAGGTCGACATCCCCGCCGTCCTCGATCACCTCCGCGCCGCGGCCTGAGCGTCGGTCGGTGATCCCTTAGCGGAACGGCGCGAGCCGTCCGGTTCCGCAACGAAAAGATCCCTCAAAACGCCGGACGGCTCACGCCGCTCCGCCACCGAGCGAGGCGCAGGGGAGTTGACGCGGCCGCTCAGCGACTACGATGACCTGATCGGCCGTGCCACCGCGCGGCCCACAGTTCCCCCATGCAGATCACGTTCCCCCACGCAGATCACGTTCCCCCAACGCACGTCACGCGACCCGGTGTAATGCGAGCCTTCGAAGCGACCCAACACTTCTTCAACGAAGCAGCCGACCGGTTGGACATGGACCCCGCGGTCCGCGAACTGCTCCTGATGCCCAGCCGCGAGGTTCAGGTGCAGGTCACGATCGAGCGAGACCACGGCGGGCTCGCCAATTTCCTGGGATTCCGCGTCCAACACGACAACAGCCGCGGCCCGATGAAAGGCGGCCTTCGGTATCACCCCGAGGTCAATCTGGACGAGGTCCGCGCGCTGGCGAGCCTGATGACATGGAAGACCGCCGTCGTCGATCTCCCCTACGGCGGCGCCAAAGGGGGCATCGGGGTCGACCCGAGTACCATGTCGACCCGCGAAATCGAACGGCTGACCCGCGCCTTCGTCGACCAAATCCATGACATCGTCGGACCCGACACCGATATCCCCGCCCCCGACATGGGAACCGACCACCGTGTGATGGCTTGGTTCCGAAACCAATGGGAAAAATACCACGGGTTCCAGCCCGCGGTGATCACCGGAAAACCGGTCGAAGAGTACGGAGCCCGCGGCCGCGAAGAGGCGACCGGACGCGGCGTCGGACTGCTGACCGTCAAACTCGCGAAACGACTCGGACGACGCCCCGACCGCTGCCGTGTCGCCATCCAAGGGTTCGGCAACGTCGGCTCCCACGCGGCCAAGTTTCTTAAAGAGGCGACCTTCCCGATCGTCGCCGTGAGCGACATCTCCGGTACCTACTACGACGAAAACGGACTCAACCTTGCCGAACTTTTCCACCACAAATACCAACACCCCCAAGGCCTGCTCGAAGGCTACCGCAATTGCGAATGCCTCCCCGTCGACGCCCTGCTGCCACTCGACAACGTCGACGTGCTGATCCCCGCGGCACTCGGGGGCGTGATCAGCGAATCCAACGTCGACCAGATCAAGGCGCCCGTCATCATCGAGGCGGCCAACGGCCCGATCCAACCCGCCGCCGACAAAATCCTCCGGGAACGCGGCGTCGTTGTCCTCCCCGACATCCTCGCCAACGCCGGCGGGGTCACGGTCAGCTACTTCGAATGGGTGCAAAACCGCCAACACTACCGCTGGACCCTCGACCGGGTCCGCCAAGAACTCGACCGGACGCTCGACGACGCGTTCGAACAGGTCTGGCAATCGTCCCAACAACACGAGATCGCGCCTCGCACCGCCGCCTTCATGCTCGGTATTAACCGCGTCCGTCGAGCCGCCGAACTCGCCGGCAGAGCCTCCTGAACTCCCCCCAACGCCGGTCCCAACGGAGCCCTGATGATGGCCACCACCCCACCCCCAACGTCCCTCTCGCCCGCCCCGACACACCCCGTCTTGATCGGATACGTCTTCTGGATCCTCGGGTTCTTCGGCGTCCACCGGTTCTACTTCGGCAAACCGCTCACCGGCGCGGTTTGGTTCTTCACCGGCGGGCTGCTCCTGATCGGATGGATCGTCGACCTGTTCCTGATCCCGTCGATGGCCGAAGAGGCGAACCGGCGTTACCGGCCAGGCCGGATCGACTTCACGGTCAGCTGGCTGCTGCTCATCTTCCTCGGCATCTTCGGCGTCCACCGGTTCTACATGGGGAAACTGCTCACCGGCCTCTTGTACCTCGTCACCGGCGGGCTGTTCGGGATCGGATACGCCTACGACGTGGTCACGCTCAATACCCAAATCCAAGAACTAAACGGGGATTTCGGCTGAACGGGGATTTCGGCTGAACGGGGATTTCGGCT